>NZ_QYUP01000125.1 GCF_003590855.1 Massilia cavernae | reverse complement strand
GCGGGCAGAGGTTGACGCATCGGCGCACCCTTACCATCCCGGCGAGGAACCTGTGCGCGGCAAGGATGTGCCCTGAATGGTGCAGTGCCTCGCGCGGCGGATGCGCGCCATGCGCTTATCCGCCCAACGGGGCGTGGCGTTATTGCGGGGTTACGTTGGCGCGCATTACCGGATACAGGTTGAAGCGTTCGTCCCACGATGTATGACGGCGCGCGAAGAACTCGAGGCGGGCGTGCGGGTTCTTGGCGAAAGCTTCGTCGGTTTCGATGCGCTTTTTAAACTCCGCAGCCAGCGCCGGATCGGCGGCCATCTGCTCGCGCGCCACGTCCTCGGCGACGTATTCTTCCATGTACTCCTTGCGCTCGAATGCGTTGTTGAAGGCGCCCCATGCCAGCAGCGAGTCCGGCGATGCCGGCTCGAAGATCGCCACTACCAGGCGCGCCTTCGGCTGCGCCACCGGCACGAACAGCGAACCCTTGCCCAGCGCGCGCGCTTCCGGTTTCCAGCTGCCGGCCGTGGTCAGGCGCTGGTGCGATTCGAGCGAGCCTGCGCCGAAGGTGGCCGTGTCGGCGCGGTAGGTTTCGACATCGGCCTTTGCGCTCGCCTTGTCCAGCGTGCGGAAGCTGATGCCGTGCTGCTTCAGTTTCGCGGACACCATCGCCGCGTGTGCGGCCGGCACGATGTAGCCCGCCTTGGGCGCGGTGGCCATCACGTTCGGCACGATCTCGTCGCGCACCGGCACGCGCCAGATCTGCGGCTTGGTCTCGTCGTAGCGCGTCATCAGGATGCCAGACACGTCCGACGGCGTGCGCGTGTATTCGTAGCCACGGAAGTCGATCATGCGCGCCTTGTCGGTGGCTTTGTAGGTCAGCGGCAGCGTAGAGCCGGCCAGCTTGATGGCGCGGGCGTCGGCTTCATACGCGGCCTTCTGCCATGCCTTGCCGTGTTCGGCCACATTCACCAGTACCGATACCACCGTGTTGCGGGTCACCCGCACCCGGGTCGGATAATCCTTCCATGAGTGGGTCTCCACCAGCATCGCAAGGCGGTTCCGCAGTGGGAAGTAGCCGGTCGAGAAGCGAGGGTCGGACACGCCGTCG
This sequence comes from Massilia cavernae, assembly GCF_003590855.1. GTDB lineage: Bacteria > Pseudomonadota > Gammaproteobacteria > Burkholderiales > Burkholderiaceae_D > Telluria_A > Telluria_A cavernae. The sequence goes on along the minus strand of NZ_QYUP01000125.1, from coordinate 60,861 downwards.
ACAAAGCCCGATTGCGGGTTGTCGGTTTCGGCGAACGATATGTAGAACGCGTGCGGCATCGAGCCCTGCTTCTCGATATCGGCCAGCACGTTGGTGCGCAGCTGCAGGCCGGCCTTGCGGAACTCGACGTCGGCCGAATGCACCGGCTCCACCTGGATCGATACGTCGTGCTCGAACTTGGCGCCGTTGGTGACGTGCAGGTCGACGTAAGCCAATGGATCCCATGCGTTCACCAGCGCCAGCATCGCCTGCATCTCGGGCGAATCGGCCTTCACGTAGTCGCGGTTCAGGTTGAAGTTCTGCGCCGTGACGCGCCAGCCCATTTCAACCGGGCCGCGCTGGTTCGGACGGTTCCATTCCTTGAAGCGCTCGTGGCCGTCGACGTTGAATACCGGGACGAACACCAGCACCTGCTTGTCAAGCGCGCCAGGCGCCGCCTTGTTGTCCAGCAGGTCGCGCAGCGCCCAGAAGCCCGCGTCCTTGCCGTCGATCTCGCCGGCATGGATGCCGCCCTGGATCAGCACCACCGGCAGGCCGCGCTGCTTCGCCGCCTGCGGCGTGAACGCGCCGGCGCGCGTGACTACCAGCGCCTTCATCGTCCGGCCTTCAGGCGTGCGGCCGAAGTCGATGCACTTCACCTGCTTCGGATACGCGCGCTGGAAATCGCCGCACAGCTTGATCACTTCATCGTAACGCCCGGTGCGCTGGAACCCCGACTGCTCGGAAATCGTCTCCAGTTTGGCGGCGTGGGAAAGGGGTACGGCGGACAGCAAGGCAAGCACTAATGCGGTACGGATCATCGACTGGGCTCCGGCAGGTTGTGAAATGCCGGGCATGGGCGCGGCAGGCGGAAATTATAGTCGCGTTTGCGCCGTTGCAGTCAGGCACAAGGCCGGATTTATCTGAACAATTCTGGGCCGATCAGATTGACTCCGGCTGTGCAGTTTCCTAATCTGTAATGACAACTTTCGGGAGGACTGCGATGAATGCACAAGAAAACAAGCAGTTGGTGATGGGTGCCTATCAGAAATACCAAGACATGGATATGGACGGGGTCCTGGACGCTTTCGACGATGACGTCGAATGCACCGCGGAAGAGTGGGCGCCGATTCCGTTTACGGGCTGCTATCGCGGAAAAAATGAGCTGGCGGATTTCTTCACCAAGCTCCACGAGTCGCAAGACGTTCTCCGCTTCGAGCCGACGGCGTTCATTGCGGAGGACGACAGGGTGGTGGTGACCGGCCAGGGCAAGTGGCGGGTACGATCGACGGGGCGGGAGTACGAAAGCCCGTGGGTCCACATCTTCACCATCAGGGACGGCAAGGTGTCGCGCTTCGACCAGTATGCAAACACCGCCCTGACCGCGGAGGCGTTCGAGCCGCTGCCCGCAAGCGCCCAGGCTGCGGCGGCGCCGGGCCAGCACTGACTGGGCGTTAGCGCGGCCGGGTGTAAATCGAGATTTCGTCAACCGGCTCGCGCACCAGCTGCAGCGGCCGCGCGCTTGCACGCATCGCTGCCGCAGGCGCCGGACATGCATTGGTCTCGCGGTACTTCAGCGCCGCAGCCAGCATGCCCTCCTGGGTATCGCCCAATGCGTGATCGAGATCGTCCGGCACCGCGCAGGTCGGCGCGAAGCCGTCCGCGAAGTCGCCGAAACCCTTGGCGTTCACGCCCATGAACTCGATTGCGAAGTAAGTGGTGCCGCAGTTTGGTGTTGGCGTGAAGGCGTAAGGCTTGCCGCAGGTCTGGCCGCCGACCAGGTTCACTTCCACATCCACGCCGCGCAGGCTGTTGATGATCGACTCGCTCGCCGAGCAGGTGCCGGGTGTCGTCAGCAGCGTCACGCGCTTGAGGCCGAGGTAAGGCAGTTTCATGCCGGCGGTGGCCCGGCGCGGAGCCGCGAAGCCATAGGCGGTGGCGCGGAAGGGAATCGGTGGCTTTCGCGTGATCTTGTCGTTGTGGATCGGCTGCTCGAACACCTGGTCGGTGGTCGCATCCGGACCCGCGATCATGTAGGCCAGCTGGCTCGCGATATACAGCAGGCCGCCGCCGTTGTAGCGCACGTCGAGCACCAGGTCGTCGATCTGCGCTGCCTTGAACAGCTCGATCGATTCGATCAGCTGCAACTCCGACACCGCGTTGTGGTTGGCGAAGGTGAGGTAGCCGACCTTGCCGGTCGGAGTGTCGATCACCTTGGTGTTCTTGACCGGAACCGTCGACACGCTGGAGGCGGCCAGCGATGCGTGGACGATCGTGCCCTTGCGGTTCACCGTCAGCTGGTGGACCTCGCCCAAGGTTTTCGGGAACAGGCCGGCGTTGATCTTCGCGATCGCGTCGGCGTCGGCGGTGTTGACGAAGTCGACGCCATCGACAGTGAGCAGCTGGTCGCCGCGGCGCAGGCCTGCGGCATCCGCTGGAGCGCCAGGTTCGACGGTCGTCACCAGCCAGGTGCGCGGGGCGCCCGCGTTGGTGCTGCGCGACCACGCTACGCCGTAGCCGAATTCGACGCCCTTCGAGTTCAAGGCCTCCCAGCGCGCGCTGTCGTAGCTGAAGTGGTACTTGTCCTTCGGCTTGCCGGATGCGGTCAGCGCGGAGGTCTTCAGCACGTTGAAGTAGTCGACCGGGGCCTTGTAGTCCTCGGCGCGCAGGTTGGCGGGTACCTCGCGGTACCAGAGATAGGATTCGTCGATCCAGCCGCGCAGGAAGGTCATCTCGTCGGCCAGCGTGCCCTGCCGGTCAGGGTATGGCAGGTTGTTCGAGTTCATCTCCGTACGTGGCGCGGCGCACAGGTTCCAGTGCGTCAGGAAGACGGTGGTCGGCTTGGACGGTGGTTCGGGTGTCGCGGGTCCGGGCAGCGGTTCCGATGGCGTCGGGACGGGGACCGGTTCTGGCGCCGGCTGTACGGCCGGGGTGCCTGGACTGCCGCCGCAACCAGCGAGAGCGAACGTAATGGCGAAACCGGCAATGGCGAATCTGGATAAAATCATCCGGGCGATTATAGACGGCTTCGCGCCGCCAAATCACAACGAAATGTAACGGCGTTTAGCGTTGTTGTACCGCCGCTGCTGGCGTTATTACAAGGTGTAGTCGATCTCGTAATGATGCTGGCGCTCGACGATCGTCAGCGTGAGCTTGCCGGCGATGCCTTCCAGCTCGCCGGTGCCGGAACCGGGGACGATGGTGATCGTGAGGTGCTGCTCGCCCTTGTCCATCATGCCGGAATGGGCCAGCGAGAAGCCGCCCTGCTTGCCGTTCATGGTGCCGCTGACGTGTTCGATCGCGACGTAGGCGGCGCTGCCGTCGGCGGGGTTGCCGGCGGAGAGCATGTCGCCCTGGGCGGTTGCGACGAGGTCGCCGGTGTATTCCTTGTCGAGGAACAGGCGATTGACGGGAATGCGGCCTTCGTCGGCTGGCGCGGGGTGGAGCTTGACGGTGAAGGTGCCTTTGGCTTGGTGGGTCATGCACAGTCTCCTTTATTCATTCGATCATAACGTGATTTTGTTCTTCGTAGGGCGGAAAAGCGAAGCGCCTCCGCCGAAGGCACGCGTCGTGTTATCGCATGCATTCGGCGGAGGCGCTGCGCTTGTCCGCCCTACGGGTTTAAGGTTTTACGCCACTCGCGACACCTCGATCGTTTTGCCGAAATTGGCCAGCAGCGAAGCTTCCTTCGCCTTGGCCGCCTTCAGGTGACGCTCCTTCACGTGGCCATAGCCGCGGATGTCTTCCGGAATGCTGGCAATCGCCACCGCTTGCGACAGGTTCACCGCATTCAGCTTCGGCAGCAGGCCACCGACCGTCTCGCGGTATTCCTTGATCAGCGCGCGTTCCATCTTGCGCTCGGCGGTGTAGCCGAACACGTCGAACGCACCGCCGCGCAGGCCCTTCAGCTTGGCCAGCACGCCGAACGCCTTCATCATCCACGGGCCGAACTCCTGCTTGACCAGCTGGCCCTTGCTGTCGTGCTTCGCCAGCAGCGGCGGCGCGAGGTGGAACTTGACCTTGTAGTCGCCTTCGAACATGCCCGCGATCTTTTCCTTGAACGCGCCATCGGTGTACAGGCGGGCGACTTCATACTCGTCCTTGTACGCCATCAGCTTGTAGTAGTAGCGTGCGACCGATTCGGCCAGGCGCGTACCCTTGCCCAGTTTCTCTTCCTCGGCGCGCACCTGGTCGACGAAGGACTTGTACTGCTGCGCGTAGGCGGCGTCCTGGTAGGCGGTCAGCAGCTCGACGCGGCGGTTGACGATGTCGTCCAGCGTCTGGGTGCGCTTGAACTCGATCACCTTGGCCGGCACCGTCATGCGCGCCACCGATGCGAGGTCGTGGGCAGCGGTGCGGCCCCAGTTGAAGGCCGATTTGTTGAAGCCTACCGATACGCCATTGAGCTCGATCGCTTTCAGGATCGATGCTTCCGACAGCGGCACCTGGCCCTTTTGCCATGCGTAGCCGAGCATGAACATGTTGGTCGCGATCGAGTCGCCCATCAGCGCGGTGGCCATCTGGCCGGCGTCGACGAAGTCCACGTTCGATGCGCCGCAGGCGCGCATGATCTCGCCCTTCGACGACTCGGCCGGGAACTGCCAGTCGGGGTTCTTGACGAAGGCGGCGGTCGACGAGCCGGTCGAGTTGATCGCAGCGTAGGTGCGGCCTTCGCCCATGCGCGACAGCGCGTCGCGGCTGGCGGTGACGATCAGGTCGCAGCCGATCACAAGGTCGGCGCTGCCGGTGCCCACGCGGGTCGAGTGCAGGTCGGACTGCTTGTCGGCCAGGCGCACGTGCGACATCACGGGGCCGCCCTTTTGCGCCAGGCCGCTCATGTCCAGCACAATTGCGCCCTTGCCTTCGACGTGGGCAGCCATCGCCAGGATCTGGCCGACGGTAACCACACCAGTGCCGCCGATACCGGTGATCAGGATGCCGTAAGGCTGCGTGGTCAGCGGCAGCTTGGGCGTCGGCAGCGCCGGCGGCGATGCTTCGCCGGTGGCGGCTTTCTTCGGCTTCTTCAGCGCGCCGCCTTCCACCGTCACGAACGACGGGCAGAAGCCCGATACGCAGGAGAAGTCCTTGTTGCAGGACGACTGGTTGATCTGGCGCTTGCGGCCCAGTTCAGTTTCCAGCGGTTCCACCGACAGGCAATTCGACTGCACCGAGCAGTCGCCGCAGCCTTCGCAGACGGCTTCGTTGATCACGGCGCGCTTGGCCGGATCCGGGTATTCGTTACGCTTCCGGCGGCGGCGCTTCTCGGAAGCGCAGGTCTGGTCGTAGATCATCGCGGACACGCCCGGCTTGTCGCGCAACTCGCGCTGCACGTCCATCAGCTCGGAACGGTGGCGCACGGTGACGCCCGGCGCCCAGTTGTAGTCGGCCGGGTATTTCTCTGGTTCGTCGGTGACGACGATGATCGGGCCCACGCCTTCTGCAGCGATCTGGCGCGAGATCATGCCAGGGTCCAGCGGGCCGTCGAACTCTTGGCCGCCGGTCATCGCGACCGCGTCGTTGAACAGGATCTTGTAGGTGATGTTGACCTTGGCCGACACCGCCGCGCGGATCGCCAGGATACCGGAGTGGAAGTAGGTGCCATCGCCCAGGTTGGTGAACACATGCTTCTCATTGGTGAACGGCGCCTGGCCTACCCAGGTCACGCCTTCCGCGCCCATGTGGGTGAAGGTCGAGGTTTCGCGGTCCATCCACAACACCATGTAGTGGCAGCCGATACCGGCCAGCGCGCGCGAACCTTCCGGCACCTTGGTCGACGAGTTGTGCGGGCAGCCCGAGCAGAAGTAAGGGGTACGGTCGGTTTCAGGGTTCGGCTTGAGCGCGACGTTCTTCAGCACCAGCTCTTTCGCTTCGAGGAAGGCGATGCGTTCCTTGACGCGCTGCTCGACCGGATGGCCGGCGCAGTAGTGCGAGATGCGGCTGGCGATGGCGCGCGCGATCTGCGCCGGGTTCAGCTCATAGGTCGCGGGCAGCAGCCAGTCGCCGTGGCCGGTGCGGTTCTTGTTCGACCATTCGCCGGTGTCGTCGAACTTGCCGACCACGCGCGGACGCTCGCTGTCCGGCAGGTTGTACAGTTCTTCCTTCAGCGCGTATTCGAGGATCTGGCGCTTCTCTTCCACCACCAGGATCTCGTCCAGGCCGGCCGCGAATTCGTGCACGCCTTCCGCTTCGAGCGGCCAGGTCATGCCGATCTTGTACAGGCGGATGCCGATTTCGGCCGCGGCCTGCTCGTCGATGCCCAGGTCGGCCAGCGCCTGGCGCGTGTCGAGATAGGATTTGCCGGCGGTGATGATGCCGATCTTCGGTTTCGGGCTGTCCCAGATGATCTTGTTCAGCTTGTTGGCGCGCGCATAGGCCAGCGCCGCGTACCACTTGTAGGTGTTCATGCGGACTTCCATGTCCAGCACGGTGTCCGGCCAGCGGATATTCAGGCCGCCTTCAGGCATCTCGAAATCGGTCGGCGTGACGATCTGCACGCGCTCCGGATCGAAGTCCACCACTGCGCCGGATTCGATGATGTCGGTGACGCACTTCATCGATACCCACAGGCCGGTGTAGCGGCTCATCGCCCATGCGTGCAGGCCGTAGTCGATGTATTCCTGCACCGACGCCGGGTACAGCACCGGAATACCGCAGGCGTTCAGGATGTGGTCGGACTGGTGAGCGGTGGACGAGGACTTGGCTGCGTGGTCGTCGCCTGCCAGCACCAGCACGCCGCCGTGCTTCGCGGAGCCTGCGTTGTTGGCGTGCTTGAACACGTCGCCGCAGCGGTCGACGCCGGGGCCTTTGCCGTACCACATGGAGAACACGCCGTCGTAGTTCGCATCCTTGAACAGGTTGGTCTGCTGCGTGCCCCATACCGCCGTCGCGGCCAGGTCTTCGTTCATCCCGGGATGGAACTTGACGTGGTGCGCGTCAAGATGCTTCTTGGCCTTCACCGCGGTCATGTCGACGCTGGTGACCGGCGAGCCGCGGTAGCCGGTGATGTAGCCGGCGGTGTTCAGGCCTGCCTTCAGGTCGCGTTCGCGCTGCATCATCGGAAGGCGGATCAGGGCCTGGGTGCCGGTCATGAAGGCGCGGCCGCGCTCCAGCGTCCATTTGTCGTCGAGGGAAATCTCGTGCGACGGCTGGGGTTCCAGTGCCGAACGGTCAAGTGGTGCGTTCATTGCGTGTCTCCGTAAATTCGAATTCTTTGTGCAGCCGAAGCGGATGGCTTCATGGGCACCCGGGCGGCGCGCTTCTTGTGGAATCGGGCCGCCCGGTATTGCTGTTGAAATGACGCCTTATGCGGCGCTCTTGGCGGCCGGGTCCTTCAGGACGCCGCGCTTTATCTGGTCAAGTTCGATGGACTCGAACAGGGCGCGGAAGTTACCTTCGCCGAAGCCCTGGTCGCCCTTGCGCTGGATGATCTCGAAGAAGATCGGGCCGATCACGTTCTGGGTGAAGATCTGCAGCAGCAGTTCGCGCTCGGTCGCGTTGCTGTGGCCATCGATCAGGATGCGCAGGCGGCGCAGCTCGTCGAGGTTTTCGCCGTGGTTAGGCAGGCGGCGGTTGACCAGCTCGTAATAGGTCTCGATCGTGTCCTGGAAGGCGATGCCGGTGTCGCGCATGCCCTGTACCGACTTGTACACGTCGTCGGTGCCCAGCGCGATGTGCTGGATGCCTTCGCCGTGGTACTGGTCGAGGTATTCGGCGATCTGCGACTTGTCGTCCGACGATTCGTTGATCGGGATGCGGATCTTGCCGCATGGGGAAGTCATCGCCTTCGACTTCAGGCCGGTCAGCTTGCCTTCGATGTCGAAGTAGCGCACTTCGCGGAAGTTGAACAGCTGCTCGTAGAACTCCGCCCATTCCTTCATGCGGCCGCGGTAGACGTTGTGGGTCAGGTGGTCGATGTAGGTCAGGCCATGGCCGACCGGGTTCGCCACCGTGCCTGGAATGGCGACGAAGTCGACGTCGTAGATGCTGATGTCGCCGATGCCGCCCGGCTGAACGCCTTCGGCGGCGTTCTTGCCGCGCCAGCGGTCGACCAGGTAGACCAGCGAATCGCCCACGCCCTTGATGGCGGGGATGTTCAGCTCCATTGGGCCGGTCTTGTTATCGAAGCCCCAGGCGCCCATTTCCAGCGCGCGGCGGTAGGCGAAAGCGGCGTCCTTGACGCGGATCGCGATCGCGCACACCGAAGGGCCGTGCTTGCGCGCGAAGCGCTGCGCGAACGAATCCTTCTCGGCGTTGATGATGAAATTGATCTCGCCCTGGCGGTACAGGGTCACGTCCTTGTGGCGGTGGCGGGCGATGGCCGTGAAGCCCATCTGCTCGAACAGCGCGCCGAGCGCTTTCGGGTCCGGAGCGGCATACTCGACGAACTCGAAACCATCGGTGCCCATCGGGTTTTCCCATGGGGTGAATTGCATGATTGTCTCCTCAGATCAGGCGACAAGTATAGTCCGCCAGTCCGGGCATTAAATTGCAATCACTATCCCCATCGCGCCATTTTGCGCAATAATATTGCGTACAAATGCTGGCTTTGGAGAAATTATGTCAAAAATTGAGCTGGATAAAACAGATCGCAAAATACTTGCCATCCTACAAGCCGACGGGCGCCTGTCGAACCAGGACGTTGCCGACCGGGTCAGCCTGTCGCCGTCGCCCTGCCTGCGGCGCATCAAGCGGCTGGAGGAAACCGGGGTGATCCGGCAGTATGTGGCGCTGCTGGAGCCGACCAAGATCGGACTGGGGCTGCTGGCTTATGTGAACGTGAGGCTGGAAAAGCACAGCGAGGTGTCGACCAGCGCCTCCGGGGCGCGCCGGCCGACCAGTTCGCCGCATACGGACTTTGCGGCGTCGGTGGAGCACTGGCCGGAGGTGGTGGCCTGCTACGCGATGACCGGTGAGATGGATTACCTGCTGCGGGTGCACGTGGAGGATATGGAGCACTTCTCGCGGTTCATGATGAAGACGCTGCTGTCGCATCCGGCGGTGGCGGACGTGAAGTCGAGCTTTGCGCTGCAGAGGATTAAGGATACGACGGCGTTGCCGATTGTGTAGGGCGCCTCTCCGTTATTTCTTGAAGCTGAATAGCCTGGCCGCTGCGCGCGCATTGGCCTTCCAGGTGTAATCAATCTTCGCGACCTGCTCTTCGATCGCTTCCTGCAGCATGCTGGCGGGGTTCGCCGGCAGCAGCCGCAAATACGCATCCGCCTCGCCATACTCGCGCTCGATCTCCATCCCGGCCTTGCGCGCGATGCGCATCATGACCTGGTTCGACGACAGGCAGTGCATGTACAGCGTGTCCACATCCTGGTTGCGGCACCGGATCGCCGCCCTTTCGAACAGCTTCGATCCCATCCCAAGCCCGCGCGCGCTCTTCGACACCGATACGCCAAACTCCGCCACCCGGTCCTTTTCCGTCACCACCTTGCCCGGCGATTGTTCCTTCGGCGCGAACGCGAGGTGCCCCACCGCCACCAGCTTGAACATCCGGTTGTAGACGCCGTACACTGTGTCGCGGCTGAAGTCGATCCTGGCGACGTAGGCTTCCACCTGCTCGTCCGGCAGCACGGTGCCGAAGCGAAGCAGCCGGTCGCTGTCGTCGAGCGCGAGGAAGTGCTTGAGCATGCGGCGCCGGTCGCGCTCCCTCAGCTCCTTCACCAGCACCGTGCGCCTTTTCTTCCCGGCCGGCTCGGGCGAGCCGGCGCCGGCGCCGTCCGCGCCGGACCGGTTGAATGGATTCTTGAACAAGCCGTCCATCTGCCCTCCTTCGTCATTACGGGTTTATGTTGCACTGCACCATGCCGGCTATTGTAGCCCGGTCCGCTGGAATGCGTGCAAACGCTACTCTAACCCGAGCGCGCTCCGGGTTGGCGGGCAGCGGTGCGCGGCGCCGGGCAGGAGTCCCACTGCGCGCCCGGGCTGAAGACGAAGCGCGACTTGCCGGCCTGCTTGGCCGAGTACATGGCCTGGTCGGCCTCCGCCAGCAGCGTTTCGCCGGCCTCCGGGGTGACGATCCCGCCGCAGGTCGCGCCGATGCCGATGCTGGCCGAGATCCGCACCAGGTGCCCGTCGACCTCCGTGATGCCGCGCACGGCGTCCAGCGCCAGCTGGGCTACGCGGCCGGCGCCTTCCCTGCCCTTCACTTCCTCGAGCAGGATCACGAATTCGTCGCCGCCCAGGCGCGCCAGCACGTCCTCCTTGCGCAGCAGGGCCTTGACGCGGCTCGCCACTTCCTTGAGCACCATGTCGCCGGCGGCGTGGCCCCAGGTGTCGTTGACGGCCTTGAAGCCATCGAGGTCGATGAACATCACCACCACGATGTTGCCGCGGCGCGCGGCGCGCACCAGCGCCAGGTCGAGCAGGCGGGAAAACTGGCCGTAGTTGATCAGGCCCGTCAGGCTGTCGTGGTCGGCCAGCTGCTTCAACTGCTCCGCCTGCGCTTCCAGTTCGGCGGTGCGTTCGGCCACGCGCTGCTCCAGCGTGGCGTTGGCCGCCTGCAGGCTGCGGTTGACCACGCCGATGATCGTATAGCTGCGCCGCAGCCGGCGCGCGGCGTAGATCAGCAGCAGGAGCAGCAGGCCGGAATAGATGAACAGGAAGGTGCGGAAGCGCTGCTTTTCGATGATGCCCTGGTCGAAGGCGCGGTCGAACAGGCGCCCCAGCCGGTCCATCGCTGCGGCCGTGCCCAGCGCGGCGATGCGCGCATCGAGCGCGTTTTCGTGCTGGCGATGACGCAGGATCAAGCGCGCGTGCACGGCGACATCGTCGATGGCGTCGCGGATCGACTGCGGGAACGGGCCTTTCAGGCTAACCGCCAGCGCGATGTCCTGCTCGATGCTGCGCGCCAGTTCGGGTGCCGGAGCGAGGTTGTAGCGCAGGATGTCGGTCATCAGCGCGTTGAGCGCGCCGTCCAGCGCCAGCACCGTGCGCGCCGGCGCGGTGGCGCCGCCGATGCCGGTGACTTCGGCCTTCAGCGCGGTGATGGCTGGCGGAAAGTAGGACAGCGAACTGCGCAGGCGCGAGTTCTGCATCTTGAATTCTTCGGCCAGCGTGGCCTTGTCGCGCAGGCGCCGTGCCATGTCGGTGTACGCGGTGCGGGTTTCCGGCCCTGGCGACAACGGCAGCGCCTCGGCCAGCTGCTGCTGCAGTTCGCGCATGCGCGGCAGCGGCGCCGACAGCGAGGCGTAGTCGGGGTTCAGGCCGACATGCAGGCGCAGGATGTTGACGGTCCATTCGGCGTCGAGCTTTTCAAGCTCGCGCAGCGTCAGCATGACGCGGTTCTGCGCTTCGATGTCGGTGGCCTGTGTACGGTTGAACAGGTAGCCGAGCATGGCCGTCAGCGCCACCAGCAGCGCAATGACCGCAAGACGGCGCGGCGAAATCCCCTTCATTGTTCCTCCGTCCCAGTGCGGCAAACCGAAATCCAAGAATATCAGGATTTATTAGCGCTTCCTTCGCGAGAATGTAAGCAATAGTTTCCGTCTGGCAAGCGAAAGCGGGCCTCGACGGCATTCACACGGGCGGCGTGGACGGCGCCGGGAATGCCCTGCTTGTCGTCGCCGCAGCCCAGGGCGATGGCGCCGGCGTCGACACCGCGCGCGGCTGCGAGCGCCTGCAGCAGGAAGTTCTTTTGCGGGAAGGGACTGCTGCGGAAGCCGCATTCGGCGGCGCGCAGCATCTGCTCGAAGCGCTGCGGCTTGCGGAAGCCGTCGCAGCGCGAAAAAAGGGTCACCAGCGCGTCGGCGTCCAGGATGTCGGCACGGCTGACGGTGCCGCGTTCGCGCGCGGTCATCACAGCCAGCTCGCGGCAGTCGTTCGGCACCTTCAGGCGCTTGCACAACTGTTCGATTGGCTGCACATCGAGACCTTGTGCCAGCGCGGCGAACCGCACCGGCAGCTCGTGTCCCGCCCCGGCGGCGCAGTCGGTCACCGCCATGGCGCCGGGGCCGGCGTCGAGCTCCGGCATGATGCGCGCCAGCGCACCGCATTCGCGCAGCACCTCGAACATGCGCGAAGGCTTCTGCTCCATCAGCCCGCGCGACAGTTCCTGCCATACGCGCTCGGGCACCAGCGCGTCGACTTCACCCTCCTCGGCCATCTTGCGCATCAGCGCGTTGGTCTCGGGGGCGACCGAGAATTCGGGGAAGCGCGCGGCGAAGCGCGCCACGCGCAGGATGCGCACCGGGTCTTCGCCAAACGCGTCGGACACGTGCCTGAATATCTTGTCGCGGATGTCCTGCCGGCCGTTGAACGGGTCGGTCAGCGCGCCGTCCTCGCCGCGCGCGATGGCGTTGATGGTCAGGTCGCGCCGCACCAGGTCCTGTTCCAGCGTGACGTCGGGCGAGGTGTGGAACACGAAGCCGCGGTAGCCGGGCGCGGTCTTGCGCTCGGTGCGCGCCAGTGCGTACTCTTCCTGGGTTTGAGGGTGAAGGAAGACCGGGAAGTCCTTGCCGACGGCGCGGAAACCCTGGGCCGCCATCTGCTCCGGCGTGGCGCCCACCACCACCCAGTCGTGATCCTTCACGGGCAGGCCAAGCAGCTCGTCGCGAACCGCACCGCCGACGATATAGGTCTTCATTGGCCTTACTTCAGCAGTTCGTCTTCGTGCTTGCCCGCGGTTTCGGTTTCTGCCAGCGCTTCGGCTATCCAGCGCGCCACCGCAGGATGGGCGGCCACACGGTCGCAGTAGGCCTGCAACGCGGGGGCCAGCGACACGCCATAGGTGCGGAAACGCATCACCACCGGCGCGTAGAAGGCGTCGGCAATCGAGAAGTCGCCGAACAGGAACTGGTGGTGGCCGAAGCGCGACAGGCACTCTTCCCAGATTTCGCAGATGCGGCCGATGTCGCCTTGCGCGCCCGGCGTGCGGCCATGGCCCGGCAGGTGCTTGCGGATGTTCATCGACATCGCGCTGCGCAGGTCGGAGAATCCGGAGTGCATTTCGGCGCTGACCGAACGCGCCATCGCGCGCGCCGCCACGTCCTGCGGCCACATGTGCTTTTCCGGGAACTGCTCGGCCAGGTATTCGCAGATCGCCAGGCTGTCCCACACGATCATCTCGCCCGCCATCAGCACCGGCACGCGGCCGGCGGCCGAATATTCGGCGATGCGGCTGGAGGTGTCCGGCATGTCGAGCAGGATGCGCACTTCGGTGAACGGGATGTTAAACGCCACCATCGCCACCCACGGACGCATCGACCACGACGAGTAGTTCTTGTTGCCGATGACGAGGGTCAGTCCTGCCTTGCGGGCGTCGTCGAGGGTTTGCGAGAGGGTCGGGTCGAGTTCGGTCGTTTGCATGGTGGCCTGGGTAGCGGTTGAAAGGATGGGTTAACGCCCGGCGCGGGCGCGGTACTGGTCGAACGGTTCGGACGGCGACAGGTAGTGCGGCGCCACCGCTTCGATGGCCGTGAGCTTGATGCCGAGGCGTTCCGCTGTCAAGGACTCGATCGCAGGGTCGATCACGTTATCGACCTTCATGGAGTCGAGGTTGTCGCGCGTGATCAGCGGAGTCCCGGGCAGCATCTCGAAGAACAGCGCCTGCAGCCAGGCCACTGAGCGCGGCAGCCGGATGACCGGGCGCGGGTGGCCCGAATAGCGGCCGGCCAGGCGCACCAGGTCGATCAGCGGGTAAATGGTTGGCCCGCCAAGCTCGTACACCTGGTGGCGCGTCTTGGGGTCGAACAGCACGTGGGTGTAGGCGGTTGCGACGTCGCCCACGTAGACCGGCTGGAAGTCGGTGTCGGCGCAGGCCAGCGGGATCACCGGCAGGCGCTTTTGCAGGCGCGCGAACATGTTGAGGAAGTTGTCGCCCGGCCCGAACACCACCGAGGGACGGAAGATGGTGGCCGCCACCGTTGGCTCGCTGCGCGCCGCCATTTCGCCGTCGGCCTTGGAGCGCTGATACATCGAGGGGCCGTCGACCGAGGCGCCGAGTGCGCTCATGTGCAGGTAGCGCTTGATGCCCTCGGCCGCGCAGGCGGCAACGATGCGGCGCGGCAGTTCGACGTGGGCATGTCGGAACTCGGGGCCGTAGGGCATGCCGCGGCGCGAATGCAGGATGCCGACCAGGTTGATGACGGCGTCGCGCCCGGCCAGCAGGCGGCGCAGCGTGGCGTCGTCGCCGATGTCGGCCTCGACCACCTCGACGCGCGGCAGGTAGGTCAGGTGCCTGGCCCGCTCGACGCGCCGGGTGGGGACGATGATGCGCACGCCTTCGATCGACAAACGCGCCACCAGGTGGCTGCCGATGAAGCCGGAGCCGCCGAACACTACCACTGTCATGTCTTTCATGGGAACCCTGCAGGTTGGTTTCGCCAGACTGCTTGCAATGCCGTAAACGATACCACTTTAGCAAACATCAGGGCAGATCGTTGTTCCCCCTGGGGCCGGGCGTCACCACCCCCAGCCTTGCCTTGAGCGACTGCGGCCGGTTCTCGAACAGGGCCGCGTAGTTGGTCGCGTTGGACATCACGTTCTTGACGTAGATGCGGGTTTCCATGAACGGGATGGTCTCGGCGAAGATGGCGCCTTCGACCGGCTCGGCTAACGACGCGCGCCAGCGCTTGGGCCGGCCTGGCCCCGCATTGTAGGCGGCGGTGGCCACCGGCTGCGAGCCGTCCGCGCGCTCGAGCACCATGTTCATGTAGTTGGCGCCCAGGACGATGTTGGTGCGCAGGTCGGTCAGCTTGTCCTTGACGTAGTCCAGTCCCAGCTTGCGCGCCACGTAGTCGCCGGTGGACGGCATCACCTGCATCAGGCCGGACGCGCCGGCGCTGGAACGGGCGTCGAGCATGAAGCGCGACTCCTGCCGGATCAGGCCATACACCCAGGACTTGTCGAGGCCCAGGTCCTGGGTGGTGGGGTGCAGGATCTCGATGTGCGGCGACGGAAAACGCTGGGTATAGTCGAACATCGTGCGGGTGCGTTCGGAAGTGTTGACCATGCGGTCGAGGATGTCGTTCTGGCGCGCGAATTCGGCCGCCGCCAGCAGCTCGCGCTCGCTGAATTTGCGCAGCTCCCAGTTCCATTCGCGCGCGCCTTCAGCGCGCATGCGCATTTTGAAGAAGCGCAGCGCGCGGCGCAGGCCGGGATTGGCAGCCATGGCGTCCACCTCGGCGGCCGTCACCGGCGGCCCGGGAGGCGGTATCGATATCCTCTGGCCCAGCGCTTCCAGCGCCAGCTGGCCGTAGAAGCTGTTCTGGTCGACGATGCTGCGGTACATGGCGATCGGATCGGGCTGGCCGTTGCCGTTGCCGTTGCCGTTGCTGTTGCTATTACCGTTGCCCGGCATTGCCGCCGTCGCGCGCGGGACGCCGCCATTGAGCGCCTGCAGCGCGCGCGCATGCCAATAGGTCCAGGCCGGATCATTGCTCAGCTGTGGCGGCATCGCGGCGATGGTGTCACGCACGGTGGCCCAGTCGTGGCGGCGCAGCGCGGTGCGCGTCTTCCACTGGATTTGTTCGTTGCTCAGGCGGGCGCCGTTCGCACGCCGCCAATATTCGTGCGCCTCCGGATCGAGCGCGAGCGAGGCGGCATGCGCGATGCCGGCCCAGCCAGTCGCCAGTTCCACCGGGGTCAGGCCGGGCGCGTTTTTCTCGAGCGCGACCACGGCCAGCCTCAGGCTGGTGCGCGCCATGCGGCCGATGGCCACCAGGTAGATCGCGCGCTCGCTGGCGTTGCCGCCGACGCCGCGCGCCATGGCGAGTGCCGGATAGTCGACCGCCTGCGCGGCACGGGTGTCGGAGGCGCCCAGCAGCAGCGCGGTGCGGCGCGACGGACCGGTGGCGTCCATCTCGCCGGCCAGGCGCAGCTGGAACAGCAGGTCGTCCGTGCCGAACTGGCCGGACTGCGCCAGCGCCGCCACCAGCGCGCCGCAGGCGTCGCCGTAGCTGGGCGGATGCAGCAGCAGCTTGCGCGCGTCCGGCGCGACGTTCTCGCCCTTGGCGTGGCGCGACATCAGCGCGTAGCAACGGACCTGCAGGTCGTCGCTGCCGGCAAGCAGGGCAAGCTGCTGGTCGAAATTGGTCCAGTCGCGCGCGCGGCCCAGTTCGGCCAGCCAGTCGAGGCGCAGGCGTTCGGCGATCGCGCTGCCGTCATGGCGGCGCAGGAAATCGCGCACTTCGTCGGGCGACGCCGTACGCAGGCGGGGTTTCAGGCGGTAATATTCGACATACTGCGCCATCTCGTAATTTGGAAGAAGCCCGGCAAGCAGGGCAGCCCTGGCGGAGTCGTTCTTTTGCGCGGCCTCGCGCAGCAGCATGAAGGTGTCGTCGGCCGGGCGCGCAAGCACCGCAACCCGGTCCGACTGCGCCGGGGCTGGATCCGCGAAGGCAAGTGCAAGCAAGGCGCCGGCTAGCAATTTCGGTAGGTAATTCAATACATGACTCTCGACGAAACTTCAGTGAACACATGACCGGCGAATCAAGAATACCACGCAGCAGCGCAGCCTCGCCACCCTCCGCGGCCGGCGACGCAACACCCGTCGTTGCGGAAGACAAGGCGTCTTTACGCAAGGCACTGCACGCGCTGCGGCGCGCCCTCGATCCGGCCGTGAAACAGGAATGGGACGCGCGCATTTGCGAACAGCTGATGGCGTGGTGGCGCCACAACAAATTTGAAAACATCGGTGTGTACTGGCCGCTGGCGGGCGAACCCGACCTGCTGCCGGCCTACGGGCACCTGGCCGCGGCCGGCGTGCGGCTGGCGCTGCCGGTGGTGCTGGAGAAGAATGCGATCCTCGGCTTTGCCGAATGGCAGCCGGGCGAAGCGATGGAATGCGACCGCATGGGGGTCGCGGTGCCGAAGGACTTGCGCGCGGTCGAGCGCCCGGAAGCGCTGGTGATTCCCTGCCTGGGGTTCAACGCGCACGGCTACCGGCTGGGTTACGGGGGCGGCTACTACGACCGCACGCTGGAGGCCGAACCGCGCCCCCTCACCCTCGGGATCGCCTACGCGCACTCGGCGGCAGTGTTTCCCGACGCGCCACACGACGTGGCGCTGGACCTGGTCATCACCGAGCGGACGGCGCCGCGCTGAGCCGTTCCCACAGCGCCGTGGTGGCCGCCGCCTGATTCATGCTGTAGAAGTGCAGGCCGGGCGCGCCGCCGTTCAGCAGGCGCACGCACATCTCGCTGACCACGTCGAGGCCGAATGCCTTGATCGAGGCGCTGTCGTCGCCGAAGCTGGCCAGCTTGAGCCTGATCCAGCGCGGGATCTCGGCGCCGCACATCTCCGAGAAGCGCATCAGCTGCGAGTAGTTGGTGATCGGCATGATACCTGCCACCACCGGCACATCCAGGCCCAGCTTGCGGGTCTGGTCCATGAACGCAAAGTAGGCGTCGGCGTTGTAGAAGTACTGGGTGATCGCCGCATCGGCGCCGGCCTGCACCTTGCGCGCGAACGCCTGCAGGTCGTCCTGCGGCGAACGGGCCTGCGGATGCACTTCAGGATAGGCCGCCACTTCGATGTGGAACCAGTCGCCGGTTTCGGCGCGGATGAACTCCACCAGCTCGCTGGCATAGCGGAACTCGCCGCCGCCGCCGTAGCCGCTCGGCAGGTCGCCGCGCAGCGCGACGACGCGGTCGATGCCGTGCGACTGGAACTGCTTCAGGATCGCGCGGAGCGATTCACGCGAAGCGCCGACGCAGGACAGGTGGGGCGCGGCCACATGGCCGGCCTGTTTGATGTCGAGCACGGTATCGAGCGTGCCCTGCTGGGTACTGCCGCCGGCGCCGAAGGTCACCGAAAAATACTTCGGCTTCAGCAGCGCCAGTTTGTCGCGGGTGGCGCGCAGCTTCTCGGCGCCTTCCGCGGTCTTCGGCGGGAAAAATTCGATACTGAAATTATCGGTTTCCATTGTCTTTGAGGAGTAAGGTCGACAGCGCCCATGAAATGATGCTGTACAGGATGGCTGCCAGGAAAGCCGACCAGAAACCTTCGACGTGGAATCCCTCCACCATGTGCGCGACGCCCCAGAACAGCAAGGCGTTGATGACAAGCAGGAACAGCCCGAGCGAAACCATGGTCACCGGCAAGGTGAGCAGCACGAGCACGGGACGCACCAGCGTGTTCACCAGCCCCAGCACGAGGGCGGCAATCAAGGCCGCGCCGACATTGTTCACGGTCACGGAACTCATCAGGAAAGGCAGCGCAAACAGGGCCGCCGCATTGATCAACCAGGTCAACAATAAGCGCATGTTCAGGGCGAGGTCTGGCCTCGGCAATCGAAGTGTTCTGGACGGCCCGTGTCGGGACGTTTGCGCGGTACTGCGCAGACGCCGGACCCGCCTTGTGGGCAGGTCCGGTGCTACTTGTATATTAGTAGCGGTAGTGCTCAGGCTTGTAAGGGCCTTCCTTGCGCACGTTGATGTACGCGGCCTGCTCCTCGGTCAGCTCGGTCAGCTGCGCGTTCAGCTTCTTCAGCTGCAGGCGCGCGACCTTCTCGTCCAGGTGCTTCGGCAGCACGTACACGCCGACCGGATACTTGCCGGTGTTGGCGTACAGCTCGATCTGGGCGATGGTCTGGTTCGCGAACGAGGAGCTCATCACATACGAAGGGTGGCCGGTGCCGCAGCCCAGGTTCACCAGGCGGCCTTCCGCCAGCAGGATGATGCGCTTGCCGCTCGGGAAGATGACGTGGTCGACCTGCGGCTTGATGTTTTCCCACTGATATTTCTTCAGTGCGGCGACATCGATCTCGTTGTCGAAGTGGCCGATGTTGCAGACGATGGCCTGGTCCTTCATCTTGAGAATGTGCTTCTCGGTCAGGATGTGATAGTTGCCGGTGCAGGTGACAAAGATGTCGCCGTGTTCGGCAGCGTAATCCATCGTGACGACGCGGTAGCCTTCCATCGCCGCCTGCAGCGCGCAGATCGGATCGATTTCGGTGACCCACACCTGCGCCGACAGCGCGCGCATGGCCTGGGCCGAGCCCTTGCCCACGTCGCCGTAGCCGGCGATCACGGCGATCTTGCCGGCGATCATGACGTCGGTCGCGCGCTTGATGCCGTCTACCAGCGATTCGCGGCAGCCGTACAGGTTGTCGAACTTCGACTTGGTGACCGAGTCGTTGACGTTAATTGCCGGGAAGGCCAGCTTGCCGTCCTTGTGCATCTGGTACAGGCGGTGCACGCCGGTGGTGGTCTCTTCGGTCACGCCGAGGATGTGCGGCAGGCGCTTCGAATACCAGTGGGCGTCGCGCGCCAGGTGGTGCTTGATCGAGTTGAACAGGCAGATTTCCTCTTCCGAGCCCGGATTGTCCAGCACCGAGATGTCGGCTTCGGCGCGCGCGCCGAGGTGCAGCAGCAGGGTGGCGTCGCCGCCGTCGTCGAGGATCATGTTCGAGTAGACCGGACCCGATGCGTCGGATGGCCATTCGAAGATGCGGTGGGTGTAGTCCCAGTATTCGTCCAGGGTTTCGCCCTTGACTGCGAACACGGGGGTGCCGGCGTTGGCGATGGCCGCGGCGGCGTGGTCCTGGGTCGAGTAGATATTGCACGATGCCCAGCGCACACTGGCGCCCAGCGCTTCCAGCGTCTGGATCAGTACGGCGGTCTGGATGGTCATGTGCAGCGAACCGGTGATGCGCGCGCCTTTCAGCGGCTGGCTGGCGGCAAATTCCTCACGGATTGCCATCAGGCCCGGCATTTCGGTTTCAGCGATCTTGATTTCCTTGTCGCCCCAGGCGGCCAGGGAGATGTCGGCGATGTGGTAGTCCTGCAAGTCTTTGAGTACGGCGCTCATCACGCCCTCCTTTCAGTTAGAAAAAAGTAACGTGAGCGCGGTTGCTGTAAGACTCCGAGCCTGGCGAAATGGATTCGTCGCAACGCTCCTCGGAAATGCGATTGTAACACCAATGGCACTGGCCCGGCCATCCCGGGGATGGCAACCGGCATGCGTAATGTCGTTTTTTATTGCCGTGATAGTATACCCCCCTTAGGTATTTTATTTGGAGCGAGCTGTGCACACTGCGCGGGAAAAATCGAAATTGCTGGCGCGGGTACGCCGTATCCGCGGCCAGGTTGAGGCCATCGAGCGCGCGCTCGAGGCGGAGAGCGGCTGCTCTGAAATTTTGCAGCTGGTTGCCGCTGCGCGGGGCGCCACCAACGGGCTGATGGCCGAGCTGATCGAGGACCATGTACGCGAGCATGTCGCCAGCCCGGAACGGAGCGAGGCCGAGCGGGCTGCCGCGGTGGACGAGCTGGTCGAAGTGGTGCGTACCTACCTGAAGTAAGAACCAGGCCGGGAATTTACAGGCAACAAAGGAAAGATATGATCCGTAGCAACAACGACATCCACGCATCGGCATTTGTCCACGACCACGTTTTCGACGGGGGCAAGCATGCAGCGGAGCGCGGTACCCGCCTGGTCATGTGGATCACGGCGCTGATGATGCTGGTCGAGATTACTGCCGGCTGGTGGTTCAATTCGATGGCCCTGCTGGCCGATGGCTGGCATATGAGTTCGCACGCGCTGGCCATCGGCTTGAGTGCGTTTGCCTATTCCGCGGCCCGCAAATACGCGCGCGATCCGCGCTTTGCTTTCGGCACGTGGAAGATCGAGATCCTGGCCGGTTACACCAGCGCGGTTTCGCTGCTCGGCATCGCCGGATTGATGGCGTTCAGCTCGTTCGAACGGCTGCTTTCCCCGCAGCCTATTCATTACCGGGATGCGATCGTCATTGCGGTGATCGGCCTGGTCGTCAATGTCGCATGCGCTGTCATCCTCGGCGGCGCCCATCATCATCACGGACACGGCCATGACCATGGGGAGCATCATGGGCATGACCACCATGGTGCCGGCGATGGGCATCGCCACCACGACCTGAACCTCAAGGCCGCCTACCTGCACGTCATCGCCGATGCCGCCACGTCGGTACTCGCGATCGCGGCGCTTGCCGGCGGCTGGCTGTTTGGCTGGGCATGGCTGGATCCCGTCATGGGCATCGCCGGCGCCGTGCTGGTCGCCCTCTGGGCCAGGAACCTGATTGCCGATACCGGCAAAGTGCTGCTCGACCGGGAAATGGACGCGCCAGTCGTCGAGGAAATCCGGCAAGTGGTCGAGGAAGACAAGCGCAACAAAATCGTTGACCTTCACGTCTGGCGGGTTGGGCAGCACGCATATTCCTGTGCATTGACCGTCCTTACCAGGGATCAGGATCTCACCCCTGACCATATCCGCGACCGGCTGGCGATTCATGAGGAAATCGTTCACTCGACAATCGAAGTGAACTACCTTGCCTAGCAAGCAAACAGCGCTCCGCAAATTCGCGACATAGAAAAACGGGGCCATCGGCCCCGTTCGTTTTGGCTGAAGAAGTGGGTCAGAGACCCGCTTCGGCGCGCAGCAGCGCCGCCTTGTCGGTACGCTCCCAGGTGAACTCCGGCTCTTCGCGGCCGAAGTGGCCGTAAGCAGCGCTCTTCTGGTAGATCGGACGCAGCAGGTCCAGCATCTGGACGATGCCCTTCGGACGCAGGTCGAAGTGTTCCATCACCAGCTGGGCGATCTTCTCGTCGGAGATCACGCCGGTGCCTTCGGTGTACACGGTGATGTTGATCGGACGCGCCACGCCGATCGCGTAGCTGACCTGCACCTGGCACTGGCGCGCCAGGCCCGCGGCGACCACGTTCTTGGCGACGTAGCGCGCGGCGTACGCTGCCGAACGGTCGACCTTCGACGGATCCTTGCCCGAGAACGCCCCGCCGCCGTGCGGCGCCGCGCCGCCGTAGGTGTCGACGATGATCTTGCGGCCGGTCAGGCCGCAGTCGCCCTGCGGGCCGCCGATGACGAAGCGGCCGGTCGGGTTGACCAGGTAGCGGGTGCCCTTCAGCCATTCGGCCGGCAGGGTTTTCTTGATGATCTCTTCGACCACCGCTTCTTCGATCTGCGAGTGCGACACTTCAGGCGCGTGCTGGGTCGACAGCACCACGGTGTCGACCGCCACCGGGCGGCCGTTCACATAGCGCAGCGTAACCTGCGACTTCGCGTCCGGGCGCAGCCATGGCAGGCGGCCGTCCTTGCGCAGCTGCGACTGGCGCTCGACCAGGCGGTGTGCGTAGTGGATTGCCGCAGGCATCAGTTCCGCGGTTTCATCGCAGGCGTAGCCGAACATCAGGCCCTGGTCGCCGGCGCCCTGGTCGAGGTCGATGCCGGCGCCTTCGTCGACGCCCTGGGCGATGTCCGGCGACTGCTTGTCGTAGGCCACCAGCACGGCGCAACCCTTGTAGTCGATGCCGTATTCGGTGTTGTCGTAGCCGATGCGCTTGATGGTCTCGCGCGCAACTTGAATATAATCCACGTTCGCGTGGGTCGTGATCTCGCCGGCCAGCACCACGAGGCCGGTGTTGCACAGGGTTTCGGCTGCAACGCGCGCCTTCGGATCCTGCTCGAGGATGGCGTCAAGGATGGCGTCGGAAATCTGGTCCGCGACTTTGTCGGGATGGCCTTCCGAAACGGATTCGGAGGTAAAGAGGTAGTCGTTCGAAGACATGTAGGAAGCTCCTGATACTGATTGAACAAGTTGTTTTAACAAGTCGCAGTACCACGGCTCCTGCGACGCTTTAGCGACATTTATATTCCGCTTCGCAAGTTGTCTATTAACTCGGCGGATCCAGCTTTAGTGGTATTTTACGCTGCTTATGAATTTTTGGCTCAGCAACAGGCCATTTTTTTGGACCTTACTCAACAAATAATGCTTGTCTCCCTTTTCCGTTTCTTGTCGGCTTTTCCCTTGCCTGTCCTGCACTTCCTTGGCGCGGCGCTGGGGTGGCTCGTCTACCTCCTGTCCCCCTCCTACCGCAGGCGCTTGCGCTCCAACCTGGAGCAGGCCGGCTTCGGCTCCCACCTGAAACAAGCCATTGCCGAATCAGGCAAGGCCATTGTCGAGCTGCCTTTCGTCTGGTGCGCCAGGCCCGAACGTGTTGCCGCGCACGCAACTGAAGAGAACATGGAATTCGTCGAATCGGCCCTCGCCAGCGGCCGCGGGATTGTATTTTTAACGCCACACCTCGGCTGTTTCGAGATCACCGCGCAGCAGGTCGCGCTGCGTACCTCGCTGACCGTGATGTACCGCCCGCCCAAGAATGCGGCGCTGAAACCGCTGATCGAAGGCGCCCGGGCGCGCCACAACCTGCACCTGGCGCCGGCCAACATGTCGGGCGTGCGCATCCTCGCCAAGTGCCTGCGCAGGGGCGAGCCGATCGGCCTGCTGCCCGACCAGGTGCCGCAGGAAGGCGAAGGGGTATGGGCGCCCTTCTTCGGCCGTACCGCCTACACCATGACCCTGCCGGCCAAGCTGGCCAAAATGGGCGACGCCGCCGTCATCCTCGTCTACGCCGAGCGCCGGCCGGGCGGCAAGGGCTACATCGTGCGCTTCGTGCCCTTCGAAGGCTCGCTGGAAGGCAGCGCCGAACAGCAGGCGGCGTCGGTCAACCACGCGATGGAGCAGCTGATCGCGCGCGCCCCGGCCCAGTATTTCTGGAGCTACAACCGCTACAAGCAGCCGGAAGGCGTGCAAGGCCCCGGCGCGCAGGTGGCCGCATGAGGCCCTTGCTGGGACTGATGTGGCTGCTGCACTGGCTGCCGCTGCCCGTACTCGGCCGTTTTGGCGAACTGGTCGGCAGTATCCTGTTCGCGCTGCTGGGCAAGCGCCGCCACATCACGCTGACCAACCTGCGCATGGCGATGCCGGAGTTGCCCGAGGAAGAACGCGTCAAGCTGGCGCGCAAGCACTTCCAGGCCTATTCGCGCAGCATCTGGGAGCGCGCCATCCTGTGGTGGGCGCCGGAAGCGCGCCTGCGCCGCCTGATCAAAGTGGAACCGGGCGTGCCGATGGACCAGATCCAGTCCGGCCCCGTCATCCTGCTGTGCCCGCACTTCGTCTGCCTCGACGTGGCCGGCGTGGCGACGATGCTGGAAACCAACCTCTGCTCGATCTACGTGCAGCAAAAGAACAAGGCCTTCGACGACGTGCTGCGCGCGGGCCGTTCGCGCTTCCGCCCGGTGCAGCTGTTCTCGCGCAAGGAAGGCGTCAAGCCGATCATGCGCGCGATGCGCGAGCGCCTGCCCTACTTCATGCTGCCGGACATGGACTTCGGCGACAAGGATTCCGCCTTCGTCGACTTTTTCGGCACCCCTGCAGCCACCCTGACCGCGCCGGGCCGCATTGCCGCCGCCACCGGCGCCGCCGTGATCCCGGTGGTCGCCACCTTCCTGCCCGGCTACCAGGGCTGGCGTGTGAAATTTTACCCGGCGTGGGAGAATTACCCGGGCGACGACATGGTGGCCGCCGCGCGCCGCATGAACGAATTTATCGAAGAACGCGTGCGCGAGGCCCCGGCCGAGTATTTCTGGACCCACAAGCGCTATAAAACGCGGCCGGCCGGCGAGCCGTCGCCCTACATCCAATCACCCGCGAAAACATGAAACTGACATTCACCAAAATGCACGGCGCCGGCAACGACTTCATCGTCGTCGACGCCACCACCAACCCGGTCGAACTGAGCGCGGCCCAGTGGCAGCGCCTGGCCGACCGCCGCTTCGGCATCGGCGCCGACCAGATCCTGGTGGTGGAAAAGCCGGTCACGGCGGGCTGCGACTTCAAGTACCGCATCTTCAACAACGACGGCAGCGAAGTGGAACAGTGCGGCAACGGCGCGCGCGCCTTCGTCAAGTTCGTCACCGAGAAGGGGCTGACCAGCAAGGACAGCATCCGCGTCGAGACCATGAAAGGTATCATTTCGCCGCGCCTCGAAGCCGACGGCAGCATCACGGTGGACATGGGCGCGCCACGTTTCGACCCGGCCGACCTGCCGTTCGACGCGGCCGGCCTGGGCGGCTGGCCGGAAGGCGACGACACCACCTGGCCGCTGCCGGTGAAGCTGGCGGTGGGCGCGAAGACGGTGTTCGTATCGCTGGTTTCGATGGGCAATCCGCACGCGGTGCAGGTGGTCGCCGATGCCGACACCGCGCCGGTGGAGGAAATGGGGCCGCTGATCGAACGCCATGCGCGCTTCCCGAAGCGCGTCAACGCCGGCTTCATGCAAGTGGTCGACCGCGGACATATCCGCTTGCGCGTGTACGAGCGCGGCTCGGGCGAGACGCTGGCCTGCGGCACGGGCGCGTGCGCGGCGGTGGTGGCGGGTATCCGGCGCGGACTGCTCGATTCGCCGGTGCGCGTGAGCGCGCGCGGGGGCGAGTTGTCGGTGGCGTGGGCGGGCGGCGATGCGCCGGTGTACCTGAGCGGGCCGGCGGTGACGGTGTTTGAAGGCGAAACCGAGGTTTAATCAGCACCACCAACGACGGTCTCAAGTCAGGCGGCCAGCTCGAAGGACTCGGTCTGCGCTTCCGCCTGGCCAAACCACGCGCCAGGCGCCAGCGTCTTCAAGCGGTACAGCCGCTGCCTGTAATTTCCCTCGGGCCCTCCCGGCCCGCTGTCGATTCCTTCGAATACCTTGACGATGCGGTCCAGCGTCTTGCGTTCCTGCGCCGTTTCCACCATGACCAGCCGGCGCTTGCTGCGGCCGTAGCAGCTGCGGATATCCACCACCAGGCAATGTCCGCAATCGGCGCGCGCTACGTCGAGCAGCAGCGCCTTGGCGCGCAGGGCGGCGCCCTGCTGCGCGGCGCTGTCCGACAGTACCGAGCTGGGCGGCGGCGCTGCGGATGATGCCGAGTTCTTCACGGTTTGCCATCGCTCACGGTCGTTGTGTAGTTCATAGGAAACAACACGGATGGTGTCATAACTGCCGGCAAGGCGACGCCGCAAAGGAAAGGCGCACCCGTGCAGCGCACAAGTCTATGCGAGCGCTGCGTCATAGGAAGATCAACCCGCAGCTTCGTTGACGTTGCGCAAAGATCAACGAAACCGGCGTTAATAATTGCGAAAAACAGTGCAATTTTGTTTAAATGTTAAAGTTTCCCCGTTTCAAAAATACAACAGAGACATTGATTTAATGGATTTATATCAAGCCTACCCCCCATAATTGGCTGGAACGGCAATCTTGTACCCCTGAGCAACACACGGACGGACAACAACTTCGGGACTGCCCGCTAACCCCGGCGAATTTCTCTTAAAGGATGACAGCTACAATGAAAAAATCACTTCTGGCCCTGGCTCTCGTAGGCGCATTTGCTGGTGTTGCACACGCACAATCCGCCGTTCAGATCTACGGTACCGTCGACGCTGGCCTCATCAAGCGCACGGACCAAAGCCTGGCCATCGGCAAGCGCGCCAACAACACGCTGGGTTTCAGAGGTACTGAAGAACTGGGCAGCGGCCTGAAGGCACTGTTCCAGCTCGAGATTCGCTACGAACCGGACAGCGGCACCATCGAGCAGGGCGCCGGCGGCGTCCAGCGCCCGCTGTTCCAGGGCCAGAGCCGCGTCGGCCTGCAGGGTTCGTTCGGTATGATCCGCATCGGCCGCGGCCTGACCGCGTTCCAGGAAACCTCGACCCAGTTCGAGCCGTTCCGCGGCGTTCCCAGCCCATCCGGCTTCCAGACCGACCTGATGATCGCTGGCTACACCTCGGATCCGCTGGGCTTGGTCGGCAACTCGACCAACCGCTTCTCGAACGCCGTGTTCTACAACTCGCCGGAAGTGAACGGCTTCCAGGTCAACACCACCATCGGCACCCGTGAAGGCAGCCAGGGCAGCGCTGCCATCATCGGCACCGGCACCGCGGCCAACCCGCAGTACCGCGTCGGTTCGGACGCATCGGCCAACCCGTACTCGGTAACGGCAACCTACAAGAGCGGTCCAGGCGCGATCATGCTGGCAACGGAGCGCAACGCTGTCGAAACCCGCCTGCTGTCGATCGCCGCCTACGTGATGGCGACCCCGGAACTGAAGCTGATGGCTGCCCACACCCGCCAGGACCAGGACCACACCCGCCTGATCAACGCTGAAACCAAGGCATGGCTGGTCGGCGCCAACTACACCATCGGCGCCAACCGCTTCCTGGCTGGTTACGGCCAGAAGTCGCCGGACGGCCTGAGCAAGACCAAGCAGGTCTCGCTCGGCCTCGAGCACAGCCTGTCGAAGCGCACCTACCTGTACTTCGATATCTCGAACAAGAAGGGTCCTACCACCCCTCCGAGCGTGAATCACTACGCGATCGGCGTGAACCACGCATTCTGATAGCGAGCGGCGGCGGGGCCTTGCCCCGCCAGCCAATCCGAGGGCGAAGCCGGGGCAACCCGTCTTCGCCCTCGCCGCATGTGCCGTGGCGGTCCTGATTGCAAAGATTGTGTCTTTTACGCAACCCGGGCCGAATGGCCAAGGCTGGCTTTCTGTACAAGCTAGCTCAACGATGGCATATTGATTCAAACGAATTAGTACGTGCGTTCGTTTTTTACAAAATATTCCTCTTTGGAGACGCAATGAAAACAAAATTAATCGCTGGTGTTATCGCTACCTGCTTCGCAGCCCCGGTTATGGCACAGTCCAGCGTTCAGATCTATGGCGTGGCGGACGCTGGCATCACCAAGACCAAGGGCGAGTCGGCACGCATCTTCAGCGGCGGCGCTGACGGTTCGCGTCTCGGCTTCAAGGGTACCGAAGACATCGGCGGTGGTTTCAAGGCGATCTTCAACCTCGAAGCGCGTGTCGAACTCGACACCGGCACCCAGACCCCGACCCTGATCACCGACAATCCTGGCCTATTCCTGACCAAGGGCATGCAGGCGCTGCCGGCAACCGTGCTGAGCGGCATCCGCAACGCGCTGCAGCCAAAAGGCGACATCGCGGTCAACCGTGAGAAGGCCCTGTTCGACCGCACCGCGATGGTCGGCCTGATCACTCCGGGCGGCGCGATCCTGCTCGGCCGCATGTACACCCCTGGCTACGAAGTGTTCGCAGCCGCCGACGCCTTCGAAACCGGCACCGCCGGCACCTGGGGCGGCATCACCGGCGGCACGGCCGGCTTCAGCGCGCTGGGCGCGGACATCCGCTCGCAGAAGTCGATCCAGTACCGCTTCGCCGTTCCGTCCGGCATCGGCGGCTCGGTCATGTACGGCACCAAGGGTTCGGGCTACCTGGGCCGCTACAACAAGTTCTACGGCGCGGCCGTGACCTACAAGGCCAACGGCTTCGACGTCGGCCTGGGCCACAACCGCGGCTACGACCAGCTCGACCGCGCCAGCCTGGTGACCACCACCGTCGGCGGTTCGTACACCATGGGCGCGTTCAAGTTCTTCGCCGGCTACCACGACCAGAAGAACGAGAACTCGGCACTGCTGCGCGACTACATCGGCGGCTGGGACACGGCGATCGCGCCGCAACTCGCTCCGCTCGGCCCACAGACCGCGACCGCACTGCGCAACGTGTTCGTGACCAACATCACCCGCAACAGCCAGGTCGACGCCGCCAGCTACCAGCTGGGCGCGCACTACAAGCTGGGCGCGGGCCGCATCATGGCATCGGTGGCACGCAACAACGACCGCACCTCGTCCAACAGCGATGCCACCCTGCTGGCACTGGGCTACGACCACAACCTGTCCAAGCGCACCGACGTGTACACCGTCGTCGCGCAGATCCGCAACCAGAACGACGGCCAGTTCACCCCGGGCGTTTCCGGTTCGCCAGGAGGCTTCACCCTGGTTCCGGGCGAAGACAGCCACGCGGTCCAGATCGGCATCCGCCACAAGTTCTGATCGGATTGCCGCATCACCACTGCAGCACCACGAGAAGACGCCTGCGGGCGTCTTTTTTATATATCGACATCATTTTGCAAACAAGCTGCAGCGGTCGGTTAGAATTGCGTCTCTTCCTGAAACGACTACATCAATGACTGCATCACTGGACTCCACCGCTGTCGCCACTTTCCTGGCCGACAACCCGACTTTCTTCCAAGAGCACGCCGGCCTGCTGGGCCAGGTAAAGCTGTCGAGCCCGCTGACCGGCAAGACGGTGTCGCTGCAGG
Source organism: Massilia cavernae (assembly GCF_003590855.1). GTDB lineage: Bacteria > Pseudomonadota > Gammaproteobacteria > Burkholderiales > Burkholderiaceae_D > Telluria_A > Telluria_A cavernae. The sequence goes on along the minus strand of NZ_QYUP01000125.1, from coordinate 31,949 downwards.
AACGCCAGATGGAAGTCATGCGCGACAAGTACAAGGCGCTGGAACTGCGCATGGCCGAACTGGTGCGCACCGCCGAGGAAAACGCCGCCATCGCCAACCGCTTCCACGGCTGGACCCGGGCCCTGCTGCGCGCGCGGCGCGACGCCGCGCTGCCGCGCCTGCTGGTGGACGGCCTGAAGCAGCATTTCGGCGTGCCGCAGGCCACCCTGCGCCTGTGGAACCTGGCCCCGGAACATGCCGGCAGCTGGTTTGCCAAGGGCGTGTCGGACGACGCCCCGATCTTCGCCAACAGCCTGCTGGCGCCCTACTGCGGCAGCAACCACGACTTCGAAGCGGTACGCTGGCTGGACGATGCGGCCGCGGTGCAGTCGACCGTGATCCTGCCGCTGCGCAGCGCAAACGGCGCCGCCGCCTTCGGCCTCCTGATCATGGGTTCGGAAGACCCGCAGCGCTTCACCTCCAGCATGGCCACCGACTTCCTGACCCACATCGGCGAGACGGCCAGCGCCGCGCTGGACAACCTGCGCGCGTAAGGTCATGAGCGCCAGCGTGGACAAGCTCGGGTGGGTTGAACGCTACCTGCTCGAGCTGGCCACCCAGCGCCAGCTTTCCCCCCACACCATTACCGCCTACCGGCGCGACCTGCTGCAGCTTGCCGGCCTGACCGGCGACACCAGCTGGGACGCGGTGGTACACGCCGACATCCGCCGCCTCGCCTCGAAACTGCATGCGCAGGGGCGGGGTCCGCGCTCGATCGCCCGCCTGCTGTCGTGCTGGCGCGGCTTCTTCCGCTGGCTGGCGCGCCACACCGCCCTGCCGGCCAATCCGGTCGAGGGCGTGCGCGCCCCGAAACGCGCGCGCGGCCTGCCCAAGGCGCTGTCGGTCGACGCCGCCGTGCAGCTGGTGTCCACCTCCAGTCATCCGCACGCCAATCCCGAACCGGCCGACCTGTGCAACCAGGCCATGTTCGAACTGCTGTATTCGAGCGGGCTGCGGGTGTCGGAACTGGCCGGCCTCGATGTCGCCTGGCGCAAGGCCGGCGCCGGCCTGCCCGCCTCGCTCGGCTGGATCGACCTGGACGCGGCCGAAGTGGTGGTGACCGGCAAGGGCGGCAAGATGCGCAAGGTACCGGTCGGCAAACCCGCACTCGCTGCGCTGGCGGCCTGGCTGGCGGTGCGCCCGGCCCCGCGCGACGGCAGCGGCGCCCTGTTCCTGTCCGCGCGCGGCACCCGCGTGACGCCGCGCGTGATCCAGCAGCGCCTGAAGCAGCACGGGGTGCGAACGGGCGCGCCGGTCGGCGTCCACCCGCACGTGCTGCGCCACTCGTTCGCCTCGCATGTGCTGCAGTCGTCCGGCGACCTGCGCGCGGTGCAGGAAATGCTGGGCCACGCCAGCATCACCTCGACCCAGGTGTATACGGCACTCGATTTCCAGCACCTGGCGGCCGTCTATGACCAGGCCCATCCACGGGCAAAGTCGAAATAAGGCATAGTTCCGGCATGAGCGCGATCAAGCGCCGGAGCGCTTGTGTGTGGCATTCCTGGAAATCCGGCATAATCCCCCGCTTAACCCGGGCGCAGCGGCCCATTCCAACAGAAGACAGAACGACATGGCATTGATTCCCAGCACCATCCTGACCGGCTTCCTTGGCGCCGGCAAAACCACGCTGCTCAACCGCATCCTGCAGGAAGACCACGGCCTGCGTATCGCCGTCATCGAGAACGAATTCGGCCAGGAAAACATCGACAATGAAATCCTGGTGCAGGACAGCAGCGAGCAGATCGTCGAGATGAACAACGGCTGCATCTGCTGCACCGTGCGCGGCGACCTGATCGTGGCGCTGACCAAGCTGGCGCAAAAGCGCGACGCCGGCGAACTGAATTTCGACCGCGTGGTCATTGAAACCACCGGCCTGGCCAATCCCGGCCCGGTGGCGCAAACCTTCTTCGTGGACGAAGAAGTGGGCGCTAACTACCTGCTCGACGCCGTGGTGACGGTGGTCGATGCGCGCCATGCGATGGCCCAGCTGGACGAGCACGAGGAAGCCCAGCGCCAGGTCGGCTTCGCCGACAAGATCCTGATCTCCAAGTCGGACCTGGTCGATGCAAGCCAGCTGGCCGAGCTGAAGACCCGCCTGAAGCGCATCAACCCGCGCGCCACCATCAGCCATTCCGACTTCGGCCGCGCGCCGATCTCCGAGGTGCTCGACCTGCGCGGCTTCAACCTGAACGACAAGCTCGAACTCGACCCCGACTTCCTGACCGCCGACGAAGCGCTCGACCAGGCCCATAACCATGGGCATGACCATGACCACGACCATGAGCATGTCCATACCGAGGCCTGCGACCACAGCCACGACCACCACCATTCGCACCACAGCGACGACATCGCCGCCTTCGTGTTCAAGAGCACGCGCCCGTTCGACCCGGCCCGCCTCGACGAATTCCTGGGCAGCCTGGTCAACGTGTTCGGCCCGCGCATGCTGCGCTACAAGGGCGTGCTGCTGATGGACGGCGCCGACCGCAAGGTGGTGTTCCAGGGCGTGCACCAGATTATGGGCAGCGATATCGGCGCGAAATGGGGCGACGACGAGGAACGCGGCAGCAAAATGGTGTTTATTGGCAAAAATTTACCCAAAGATGTCTTTATCCGCGGTTTGGAACAGTGTTTGGTATAAACTATCCCGGTTTCAAGTTGCACGGACAGCCATGCGCTGACGACTGAATCATCATTCCGCTCACGAGGCGGGGGGAAGAAACGGGGTGGCAAAATGAAGGGAAGCGAAACCAAAACCGCCAGCAAGACCGCGAAGTCTGCGCTGCTGGCCGCGGCGGCGAAACCGGCCGCGGACCCGAAGCCGGCAGCGGCCAAGCCGGCCTCGCGCGCGGCGGCAAAGACGCCGAAGGCTGCGGCCGCGGCAGGCTCCACCAAGATCACAGCAACAGCGAAGGCAGTCCGGACCAAGGCAGTAAAGGCCGCGCCGATGCCGCATGCGGCTGAGGCAGGCAGTAAGGCGGCGGACGGGCAACCGGCCGCCAAGGCAGGCAAGCACGACACCAGCACAGCAGTAGTGGAAGCTGCTGTCGGCTTAGCTGATAAAATGAAAACCTCTGTCGTATCGAAGGTAAGTGAAGTCATGACTAAAATAACTAAATCGACCCCAGCCGTGAACACAGATGGCCGACTCTTGTCCGAAGAAGAAATCCGGGCGATGAACGAGAAGGACTACATGAACGCGGCCCAGTTGGCGTTCTTCAAGGCGCGCCTGCAGCAGCTCGAGAAAGACTTGCTGAAAAACGCAGGCGAGACCACCGAACACCTGCGCGAAACGGTGCTGGTGCCCGATCCGGCCGACCGCGCGACGATCGAGGAAGAGCATGCACTGGAGCTGCGCACCCGCGACCGCGAGCGCAAGCTGCTCAAGAAGGTCCAGCAGTCGATCGCCTCGATCGACGCCGGCGAATACGGCTGGTGCGAAGAGACCGGCGAACCGATCGGCATCCCGCGCCTGATCGCCCGCCCGACGGCCACCCTGTCGCTCGAAGCGCAACAGCGCCGCGAACTGAAGCAGAAGCTGTACGGCGACTGAGCCCGGTTCCAGCCTGAAAAAAGCATGCGCCTCACACCGCATGCTTTTTTGCTTTCAGGGGCGCTTGCGCTCTGCAGCAAGGCAAGGCATGCTAGCGCAGGCAATGTGTATCGAAGGACGTAACAGGTAAAACGTGGGAATTTTCGACAGGTTCAAACGCAAGACAGGACAGCCGGGGGGCGCCTTCGAGGACCCGCCCGATACCCGCCTGCGCGCGGGCGAACCGTCGCGCATGGACAGCGACGCCGAGCGCGCGCGCCTGCGCGAGATCGCGCGCGCCACCGCCGCCAAGATCGACGCCATCGAGTCGGCGATGGCCAACGACATTTTCAACACGCCCGAACCGGCCTGGGGCAGCGGGCCGCGCCGCCCGCGCACCACCTTCCAGCAGGAATCCGCGTCGCAGCAGGCCACGCTGCCGATGCTGGAAGTGGCCACCACCGAACTGCTGGCCGACGACGAACTGCCGGACGCGCCGGTACAGCCCCAGACCGCGCCGGTGGTCGAGGAAAGCGCGATCCTGTACGCCAACGGCCAGCTCGACGCCGCCGAGGCGATGCTGCACGAGAGCCTGGGCGACACCGGCCTGCAAGACCGCAGCGTGTGGTGGATGCTGTTCGACCTGTACCAGGCCACTGGCCGCCAGGCCGCCTTCGACAACATCGCGATCGACTACGCCAGCCGCTTCGAAACCTCGCCGCCGGCGTGGAATCCGATCGCCGCCGGCGGGCCGGCGCCAGAGCGCGCGTACGCGGGAGTGGCGCCGACCGAAGTGCTGGACGGCGTGCTCGACGCGCACGTCGCGCCGCAGCTGGCCAGGCTGATGGAACGCGCCCAGCCGGGCGCCGTGCTGCGCCTGGAACTGGGACGCATCGTCGAAGTGACGCCGGAAGGCTGCGCGCTGCTGGCCAAGGCGCTGGGCGAGCTGCACAAGCGCGGCACCGAGCTGGTGGTGGCCGGCGCGGCGGAGCTGGCCTTGCTGGCGCGGCACAGCACCATCATCGGCCGGCGCGAGGCCAGCCAGGCGCCGTGGCTGCTGCTGCTGGCGCTGCTGCAGCTGCTGAACCGCGAAAAGGATTTCGAAGAGACGGCGATGGACTTCTGCGTCACCTACGAGGTGTCGCCGCCCTCGTTCGAAGCGCCCGGCAAGGTCGCGACGGCCTCGAGAGGACCGGTTTCCGCCGAGCGCTTCCTGCTGCCGCCGTTGCTGGACGGCGACATCGGCAAGCTGCTGGACGCGCTCGACGCGTATGCCACCCAGGCGCCGGTGGTGCTGCTCGACTGTTCGCGGCTGGCGCGGGTCGAGTACGGCGCCGCGAGCGCCATGCATGCGCGCCTGCGCACCCTGGCCGCCAGCGGCAAAAAAATCGAGCTGCGCGACGTAAACCACCTTGTGGCTGCATTGTTCAAGCTTCTGGGTTACGCTGGCGTGGCAAAGCTGTTTCCGCACAAGTATTGACACCAGGCGGCGCGCCCTTCGGCCCTGGCCGGTGGGCGGACATATCTTGCAATTCCGCTCTCCATCCCCACTTCTTGTGGGCTAGATAACTTAGAGGCAGATATGGAACAATTTCACGGCACCACGATCCTGTGCGTGCGCCGCGGCCGCCAGGTCGCCCTTGGCGGCGACGGCCAGGTGACGCTCGGCAATATCATCATGAAAGGCACCGCCCGCAAGGTGCGCAAGCTGTACCAGGGCAAGGTCCTGTGCGGCTTCGCCGGCGGCACCGCCGACGCTTTCACCCTGCTCGACCGCTTCGAAGGCAAGCTGGAAAAGCACCAGGGCCACCTGCTGCGCGCCTCGGTCGAACTGGCCAAGGACTGGCGCACCGACCGCATCCTGCGCCGCCTCGAAGCGATGCTGCTGGTGGCGGACGCCGAATCGACCCTGGTGATCACCGGTAACGGCGACGTGCTGGAACCGGAAGACGGCGTCGGCGCGATCGGCTCGGGCGGCAGCTATGCCCAGTCGGCCGCCAAGGCGCTGCAGGAAAACACCGAACTGTCGCCGGCCGAGATCGTGCACAAGTCGCTGACCATCGCCGGCCAGCTGTGCATCTACACCAACCTGAACCACATCGTCGAAACCCTGGACTAAATCGTGCCTAATTCCATCATGAACATGACTCCCCACGAAATCGTTTCGGAACTCGACAAGCACGTGGTCGGCCAGGGCAAGGCCAAGCGCGCGGTCGCCATCGCGCTGCGCAACCGCTGGCGGCGCCAGCATGTCGCCGAGCCGCTGCGCCATGAAATCACGCCGAAGAACATCCTGATGATCGGCCCGACCGGCGTCGGCAAGACCGAAATCGCGCGCCGCCTGGCCAGGCTGGCCGACGCGCCCTTCATCAAGATCGAGGCCACCAAGTTCACCGAGGTGGGCTACGTCGGCCGCGACGTCGACACCATCATCCGCGACCTGATCGACATCGGCATCAAGCAGACCCGTGCCAGCGAAATGAAGAAGGTGCGCCAGCGTGCCGAGGACGCCGCCGAAGACCGCATCATCGACGTGCTGGTGCCGCCGGCGCGCGACTTCGGCTTCAACAGCGCCGCGCAGGCGGAGCCGAAGGAAGGCGACAACACCCGCCAGACTTTCCGCAAGCGCCTGCGCGAAGGCACGCTGGACGACCGCGAGATCGAGCTGGAACTGGCCGACGCCGGCCCGCAGATGGAGATCATGGCGCCGCCGGGCATGGAAGAAATGACCGAGCAGATCAAGTCCATGTTCTCGGGAATGGGCGCCGCGCGCAAGAAGCCGCGCAAGGTCAAGATCAAGGAAGCGATGAAGCTGCTGACCGAGGAAGAAGCCGGGAAGCTGATCAACGAAGACGAGATGAAGCAGAAGGCCATCGCCAACGTCGAGCAGAACGGCATCGTGTTCCTCGACGAGATCGACAAGATCGCCTCGCGCTCCGAGACCGGCAACGCCGACGTCTCGCGCGCGGGCGTGCAGCGCGACCTGCTGCCGCTGGTCGAAGGCACCACGGTCAACACCAAGTACGGCATGATCCGCACCGACCATATCCTGTTCATCGCATCGGGCGCCTTCCACCTGGCCAAGCCGTCCGACCTGATCCCGGAGCTGCAGGGCCGCTTCCCGATCCGGGTCGAGCTGGAGTCGCTGTCGATTGCCGATTTCGAGTGCATCCTGACCAGCACCGACGCCTGCCTGACCAGGCAGTACGAAGCGCTGCTGGCCACCGAAGGCGTGAAGATCGAGTTTTCGCCGGAGGGCATCACGCGGCTGGCGGAGATCGCCTACTCGGTCAACGAGCGCACCGAGAACATCGGCGCGCGCCGCCTGTACACCGTGATGGAAAAGCTGCTCGAGGAGATCTCATACTCGGCCAGCGACAGCAGCGGCCAGGTGGTGGCGATCGACGGCGCCTATGTCAACGCGCGCCTCGACAAGCTGGCCGACAACGAAGACCTGTCGCGCTACGTGCTGTAACCGGATATGGCGAACAAGGCGCTGGCGACGCGGCAGAAGATGACGATACGGGTCGAGCCGTCGCAAGCCTACTCCAAGCCGCGCAATCCGGTCGCGGTGCTGGCCAGGCAGCGCACGGCCGGCGCGCACGTCAAGTCGAAGTCGGCGCAGAGGCAGGCCGACAAGCGTGCGCTGGACAAGGCCAAGCTGAAGCGCGACGAGGACGACGCCTAGTAAGTTCGTTACACCAAAAACCGTCGTTCCCGCGAAAGAGGCCGTCGCAAAACGCTTTCGCGACCGAGCCCTTCACAATAGGGGTACGCTCGGTTGGAAAGGCGATTGGATCGGATGATCGCCGAAAATTCGACGGATAAGGGATCGCGCCCGGGATACCTTGAGCGTAGCGGGCAGAAAGCGAGCGAAAAAAGCCCTCATGAGGGCCACTGCTCTCGATAAATTGTATGCGAGAACGTGTAATGCGAATTCGCGGCGCACCGCGCATAATCCCTTGCGACGGAACCGGCTCAAGCCTTGTTGGCCAAGCAGGTGGCTAAATACGGGCTCAACCATCGCCTTTCGTTGCCGGAAGATGTCAGCCACCTGCGGCTGCTGCATCACCAGGCGAAGTGCGTCGCGCTCAGTGTCCTCCGGATGACGCTGGATACGACGCTTAGCGCTCTTTGTGCATTGCGGGCGTAACGGGCAGTTGCCACACGCATCCGTGCCATAGAGGCGGTGGGCGCGTTTGGTTTGCGTGGCATCGGCACTTTTCAAGAAGATGAGCATTTGCCCGGCAGGGCAGCGATACGTATCGGCCGCACTATCGTATTGAAAACTACTCTTGTGAAATACCTTGCTGTTCTTGACGATGCCAGGAGCTTTGCCTTCGGGGCAAAGCAGGCTGACTTCGCGCTCCAAGGCCGCGGCGATCACGCCATCATCGAAGTAGCCTGCATCGAGCAATAGTTCTTTCGCCGGAGCGCCGACCACGCGAGCGCTCTGGTCAAGCATCGCAGCGACGACCTTGGTTTCGCTTGAGGGATCTACAGCGAGCGCTGTAATGATTCGATCTTCGTTAGCCAGTACCGAGGGTTTGTATGAAGCGGCCATGCCTTTGCCACGCTTAAGCCTTTGCACCATTGCCTCGGTCTCGCTGCCGCTGATGCTCAAACTTTCAGTGCTCCTGCCACTACGCTTCCTGGCTTGCTGCCGCGCTTCCAGAACAACGAGGCAGCGCTTGCTATCCTCCAGCTCTTGCTGTGCGGCGCGATCTGTCGGGGCTTGAGCCAGGGCCTTTCCAGCAGCCTCAACGCGTGCCTTGACGGCCTCTTCCCTGAGCAGTTTGTAATGAGAACAGGCGGCCTCGATCACGGTACCATCGCCAGCCAACCGCGTACTGCTATGTGTGCCGCTCTTTTTCAAGATACTGCGGGTGAGCGATTCAAAGAAGTTCTGGGTTAGCGAATTCTCGTGAAGGACGATAAAGCGACCAATATTGGCGTGATCGGGTGCGATACCGCCGGTGACCCACATGCAGCCTAAATCCAACCGCGCCAGCCGCTCCAGCTCGCGCAGTGAATGCACGCCTTGCATTACGCCGTACAGGATCAGCCCCAACATCAGGCGGGGTGCGTAGGGTGCGCGCCCGGTAGAGGCATAGCGCGCTTCGAATGGTTGCCAGTCCTGTTCGTCCAGTAAATTTGCCACCGTGAACGCGGCCGTTTGACCGACCTGCTTGAGGTGGTCTTCTAACCGTACCGCACCAAGAAAAATTGACCGCGGATTACCGGTGACAAACCGTCGCCCGCTGCCGACCGCAGTTTGAACCTTTGCTTTATTTTTTTCGTCGGCGGGAAAACCCCGAACAGCCCGAGCTGGGCATCCGGAGGCGGCAGATTCTTGGTGGTCTTCTTCTTGATCCGGTTCATCGTCATTGTCACCGTGTAGGAGTGACACTATTTTAATGAACCGGCCGCATTCGCGACAGCCTCGAAAGCGGGAACCCATGCTGAGCTGATTACGGATACTCAGTATGGGTTCCCGTTTGGACGGGAACGACGGTTTTGCGTTTACAGGTGTCTTATTGCGATACTGGAGGCTGCCCTTGCACGCCAATCGTCCTGGTCGGCGGCGGCATCTGCACCGGCGGTGGCGGCGGCGCCTGCTCGTCGCTCGGCCGCGCGATCGGCGCCGGCGGCGGCGGTTCCGGCGACTGCCCCGACTGGGGCAAAGGCGCTGGCGGCTCCGGCTGCTGCTGCGGCGGTTGCTGCTGGTCCGGAATCCCTTGCGCCGTGGCCGGCAATGGCGCCGACATCATGGCCGCCGGTCGCGGATCCACCGCCAGTTCGATCCGCTTCGGCACGCCGCCTTCCGACAGCATCACATAGCGCGGATGCACCTCCGTCACCGACACGCCGGGCGCGATCTCCTTGCCCACCACCAGCGCCTTGGGAGGCTGTCCTTCGGCCACCAGGATCGCCACGCTGTTGCGCCCTGCCGCCACCACCCCGGTCAGCTGGTAGTTGGTGGCCACCACGCCCGCGGCCTGGCCGCCGAACAGGGTCGCGCCCGCATCCACGGCCGGCTCGGGAACCGCCGCCACCGGCGCGGCGGCCAGCGGCCGCTGTTCCGGCTTGTACAGCTGCAGCACCCAGTAGGCGATCGAGGCCGACAGCGCAATCACGCCAAGCAGGCTTAAAAGTAAAGGCATTCGCTTCATCGGGGTCCTCATTACCGCACCAGCTGGTTAATTTCAATAATCGGCATCAGCACCGCCAGCACGATCAGCAGCACCACCACGCCCATGGCCAAAATAAGCACCGGCTCCAGCAGGCCGGCGATGGTCAGGGTGCGGCGTTCCAGGTCCTGCTGCTGCGAGTTGGCCGCTCGTTCGAGCATGGCCGGCAGCTCTCCGGTGATTTCGCCCGCGCGGATCATGTGGATCAGCATTGGCGGGAAGTGCTTCTGCGCCGACAATGCGCGTGCCAGGCTGACGCCCTCGCGCACACTGGCGCTGGCCTGTTCTACCAGTTCCTTCATCGCGACATTGGACAAGGTGTCGCGGCTGGTGTCGAGCGCGCGCAGGATCGGCACGCCCGATCCGGTGGTGATCGCCAGCGTGCTGGCGAAGCGCGCGGTATTCAGGCTGCGCTCGAACTTGCCATAGATTGGCGCGGTCAGCAACCAGGTGTGCCAGCGCCGCTTCAGGTCGGGCTGCTGCAGCGCGCGCCGCCACATCCAGAACGCACCGATCAGCGCCAGCCCGACGTAGATGCCGTAGGCGCGCACGAAGTTCGACACACCCAGCATCATCACGGTCAGCAGCGGCAGCTTTTGCTTGGTGTTGGCGAACACCGACACGATCTGCGGCACCACGTAGGTAAGCAGGAAGATCACGATCGCGAACGCCACCACGGTGACGATGGCCGGGTAGGTGAAGGCCAGCCTCACCTTCTGCACCAGCGCGTTGCGGCGTTCGATGTAGTCGGCCAGGCGCGACAGCACGCGTGCCAGGTGGCCGATCTGCTCGCCCGAGGCGACCAGCGCGCGGTAGATGTCGGCGAAGTCGCGCGGGTGGCGCGACAGCGCGTCGGAAAACGGCGCGCCGCCCATCACTTCGGCGCGGATCGATGCGATCAGGTCGCGCACGTAGGGGCGTTCGGCCTGTTCCAGCAAGGCGGTGAAGGCCTGTTCCAGCGGCAGCCCGGCTTCCAGCAGGCTGGCCAGCTGGCGGGTGAACAGCGCCAGCTCGACCTGCGACAGCTTTTCGCCCAGGCCGCGGCTCTTGGCGGCGCCGCTGGCGTCGACCTGGGCCGAGATGGCCTCGACGTTCAGCGGCGTCAGTCCCTGCATGCGCAGGTCGGCGCGCGCCGAGCGCGGGCTGTCGGCGTTGACCACGCCCTTCTTGGTGGCGCCGTTGTCGTCGACGGCTTCGTAGCGGAATGCTGGCATCTGTGGCCTAGTCCTTCGTCACGCGCATCAGTTCCGCCTGCGTGGTGGTACCGTCGCGCAGCCAGCGTTCGCCGTCTTCGCGCATGGTCTTCATGCCGGCGCGCTGGGCGGTCTGGCGGATCTCCGCTTCCGAAGCCTGGTTGTGGATCTGGGCGCGGATCTCGTCGTTCACCTGCAGCAGTTCGTACACGCCGACGCGGCCGTGGTAGCCGGTCTGGCCGCACTTGTCGCAGCCGACCGCCTTGTAGAATTGGCCGGCGTCGTCCGGCACCTTGCAGTGTTCGCACAGCTTGCGCACCAGGCGCTGGGCCATCACGCCCAGCAGCGAGGATGACAGCAGGAAGGGCTCGATGCCCATGTCCAGCAGGCGCGTCACCGCGGCGGCCGAATCGTTGGTGTGCAGGGTCGCCAGCACCAGGTGGCCGGTCAGCGAGGCCTGCACCGCGATCTGCGCGGTTTCGAGGTCGCGGATCTCGCCGATCATGATCACGTCCGGATCCTGGCGCAGGATCGCGCGCAGCGCCTTGGCGAAGCTCATGTCGATCTTGGCGTTGACCTGGGTCTGGCCGACGCCGATCAGGTCGTACTCGATCGGGTCTTCCACCGTCAGGATATTGGTGGTGCTGGCGTTCAGGCGCGACAGCGCCGCGTACAGCGTGGTGGTCTTGCCCGAACCGGTAGGGCCGGTGACCAGCACGATGCCGTGCGGCTGGTTGATCAGGGTGTCGAACTGCGGCAGCAGCTGCGGGCTCATGCCCAGGTGCGACAGGTCGAGGCGCCCCGCTTCCTTGTCCAGCAAACGCAGCACCGCGCGTTCGCCGTGGCCGGTCGGCAGCGTCGAGACGCGCACGTCGACCGGCTTGCCGCCGACGCGCAGCGTGATGCGGCCGTCCTGCGGCAGGCGCTTTTCGGCGATGTCGAGCTGCGCCATGATCTTGATGCGCGAGATCAGCGAGGCGTGGATGCCCTTGCGCGGACGGACGATGTCGCGCAGCGCGCCGTCGACACGGAAGCGCACCACCGAGGTCTGCTCGAACGGTTCGATGTGGATGTCGGACGCGCCTTCGCGCAGCGACTGCGTCAGCAGCGCGTTGATCATGCGGATCACGGGCGCGTCGTCGGACGATTCCAGCAGGTCTTCGATGGCCGGCACGTCCTGCAGCAGCTTGGTCAGGTCGAGGTCGGCGTCGAATTCGTCGGCCACCTGCGAGGCGTCGCCGCCGGACCCGGCGTAGGCGCTGGCGATGGCCGCTTCCAGTTCGGCGCGCGGCATCGAGCGCAGCGAAATGCGGCCGAAGCGGCGCGACACTTCGGCGATGGCGGTGGGCGCGGTGGCGCCGGACACCAGCACCTCGACCGGTGTTTCGCCGTCGCCGTTGGAACGCGCCAGCACGCCGAAATCGCGGGCAAAGGCGTAAGGAAGGAGATTGTTCATCGCGGCACCGCTTACTTCACTGGCTGTGCCGACGGCTGCACCGGACGGTATTTCGGCGCGTTCGGGTCGGCCGGCGCAGGCACCGCCGTTCCCGGGCGTACCGCTGCCGCGGGCGGCGCCGGGCGTACCGGCACCGGCGCCATCGCGCCGCCCAGCGGCGGCTGGCCGTTGCGCAGTTCAGGCAGCACCGGGCTGCCGTAGTCCGGCAGCACCATCGAGCCGGTTTCCGGCATCGCCTTGATGCCGGCCGAACGCATGTAGTCGTAGCGGTCGCTGGCGATCGAGTTGCTGTCTTCCTTGCTGCGCACGATCACCGGGCGCAGGAAGATCATCAGGTTGGTCTTGGTGCGCTGGCGGGTCTTGTACTTGAACAGGTTGCCGAGCACCGGGATGTCGCCCAGGCCGCGCACTTTCTCTTCGCTGTCGCTGGTGTCGTCCTTGATCAGGCCGCCGAGCACGATGATCTGGCCGTCGTCGGCGATCACGTTGTTCTCGATGACGCGGATGTTGGTGGTCACGCCCGAGGTGGCGGCGAGGCTGGTCGGGTCGACGTTCGAGTTCTCGCTGTAGATCGCCATCTTGATGGTGCCGCCTTCGGAAATCTGCGGGCGCACCTTGAGCGTCAGGCCGACGTCGCGGCGGTCGATGGTCTGGAACGGGTTGCTGGCGGTGCCGCTGGCCGGGGTGGTGAACTGGCCGCTGATGATCGGCACGTTCTGGCCGACCTTGATGGTCGACAGTTCGTTGTCCAGCGTGAGCATGTTCGGCGTCGACAGGATGTTGGCGCCGCCGTCGGTCTCCAGCGCGTGCGCCAGCGCGCCCAGGCCCAGCTGGCCGTTGATCTGCTTGAACAGGCCGATGGTCAGGCCCTTGGCGGTGGGCAGCGCCGGCGGATTGGCCAGCGCGCCGGCGGCGATCTGGCTGATGTTGTTGGGGCCGCTGCTGAAGCCCTGGAGGCCGCCCACGCGGTAGCTGCTGTTCTCGTTGCCCGACAGACCGAGCCACTGGATGCCGAATTCGGCCGCCTTGGCCGAGTTGACTTCGACGATCAGCGATTCGATGTAGACCTGGGCGCGGCGCACGTCGAGCTGGTCGATCACGGCGCGCAGGTTGCGGTAGACCGCGTCCGGCGCGGTGATGATCAGGGTATTGGTCGACGCGTCGGCCTGGATGAAGCCGGCGCCGCCACCACCGCTGGCCTGGCCCAGCTGCTGGCCCGGCGATTGCGCGCCAAGGGTGCTGACCTGGCCCATGCCTTGCGCGCCGCCGGCGCCGGTCATGCCGCCGGTCGACGGCACGCTGCCGCCGGCGGTGCCGGCTTCCTGCAGCGGCTGGGCCACCTCGCCCGAGACGACCGCGCGCAGGGTCTGCGCCAGCCTGGTGGCGTCGGCGTTTTTCAGGTAGACCACATGGACATTGCCGGCCTGCGAAGTCGGCTGGTCCAGCTTGGCGATCAGCGAGCGCGCCAGCCGCGCGCGTGCCTGGGTCGGCGCGCGCACGATGAGCGAATTGGTGCGCGGGTCGGCCACCACGCTCACGCGGCCCGAGTCGCCGCCGGCGGTAGGCTCCATCAGCTTGTTGACCATCGCGGCCAGGTCGCTGGCGATCGCGTAGCGCACCGCCACCACGTCCGGCTCGCCCGCCACCGGCGCGTCGAGCGCGGCGATGATCTTGGACAGGCGGCGCAGGTTGTCGGCGTAATCGGTGATGACCAGGCTGTTGTTGCCCGGGTTGGCCATGATCGAGTTGTTCGGCGAGATCAGCGGGCGCAGCACCGCGGTCAGGTTGGCCGCCGATTCGTACTGCAGGTGATAGATCTGGGTGGCGATCTGGTCGCCGCGCGCGCGCGCGCCGCCCACGCCGACCTGGGTCGGCGACGACTGCAGCTTGGCTTCGGCTTCCGGCACCACCTTGGCGAAGCCGTCGCCGGTGACCACCGCGTAGCCTTGCAGGCGCAGCGCGGACGTCAGCAGCGCGAACGCCTGCGACTTCGACAGCGGGGTTTCGGACACCAGGGTCAGCGTGCCCTTGACGCGCGGGTCGACGATGAAGGTCATGCCGGTGTAGTGGCCGACCGCCTTGATCACCGATTCGATGTCGGCGCCGACGAAATTGAGTGCGGCCTGGCCCTCGGCCTGGGCCCATGCCGGGCCGGCGCTGGTGGCGACCATGCAGCACAGCATCGCGCCTGCGGCGAGGCGGCGCAGTGCCGGGAAATGTTTGGTGTTGCCTGAATGGTTTTTCATCATTTGAACTCTAATGCGATTATTTTCTTGCCGTCCACGACGCGTGACTGGCCCAGCAAGTTCAGGAGGTTACCCAGCGTTTGTTCATACCCGGCCGCCGCTTGTGCCTGCCCGGAAAACTGCAGGCGCCCCTTGTTCAGGGCGCCCGTTCCGGACAGCAGCAGTGCGCCGCGCACCGTCCTCAAATTCAGTTGCGCCTGCTGGCCACGCCAGTCCAGCGCCAGTTCATAGCTGCCCAGCGGCTTCACCGGCGACATCACCGAGCCCATGTCCGTCATCGACAGCGTGGTGCGGCCGTTGACGGCGATCGCGTTGCCGGCGCGCTCCAGGGCCAGCGAGGTCCACGACAGCTGCATGGTGCCGCTCGGCGCCAGCGTGTTCAGCGGCGCCCCCAGCCCGGCCAGTCCGGCCGCCGGCAGCTTCAGCGCCGCCGGGCTCACCTGCCACCGGCTCCAGCTGCCGGTCAGTTGCACCGGCTGCGTCAGCGCCTGCGGGTTGTCCAGTTCCAGGTCCACCCGTCCCAGCAGCACCAGCTTGGACAGGCGCCACGAAAACCGTCCCGGCAACAGCGGCGTCACCGAACCGCCCTGGCCCGGCGCACCGCCGAGGAAAGCCGAGCCGCGCCAAAGAGTACCCTGCGCATCCCCGAGAGTCAAACGCGCGCCGGTCTGCTGTTCGACGATGGGCGCCAGCCACGTTGCCGGGAAGAACAACAGCACCGTCAACGCTGCGGAAAGGGCGATTGCCAGCAGCCATAGCGCGGCTCGCCTCATCGGGCCGTTCCGCTACCCTGGTGCAGCGTGAGGGCCGCATCCACCTGTCCAGCCGGTCCCTGCGGCGTGGCCACCATGTCCTGCACCGCGATGCGGTTCTCGCGCCGCTGCGCGTCGAGCCACATGACCAGGTTGGCGAACGACACGCCGTTCATCTGCAGCTTGGCGTATTCGCCGGTCATGGCGATCGACGCAGGCGTGATGCCGCGCGCGGCGAGGCTGGTTTTCAGGCTCGCCTCGGTCATCGGCGCGGGCTGCACCACCGGGCGCCCAGCCAGCTCGCTCGCCTCCAGCGCCATCGCCTGCAGCTCGGCCGATTGCTGGCGCAATTCCGGCAGCTGCTTGCGCAGCGCGTCGCGGCCGGCCAGGGCCGGGTCGATGCCGATCACGTAGACCAGCGCGGCGAGCGCGATGGCGCCGCCCACGGTCAGGTACTTGCGTTCCTGCCCGGTGCGCGCCAGCCACCAGACCGCGATGCGTTCCTTGAGCTGGTTGATCGATTGTGCGGCCTTCATGTCTTTGCTCCTGTGCTGCGCACCTGCCAGGCGCCGGGCGCCGTTTCGGTCAGCGAGAGGCCGCGCGCTTCGAGCGGCCCCTTGACCTGGTTGACCAGCGCCGGATCCTGCGCTTCGGGCTTGAGCTTGACGTTCAGCGCGCGCTCGCGGAATTCGAGCGAGGCGATTGCCTCGTTGCGGCCGACGGTGCGCATCGCTTCGCCGAAGGCCGAGGCGATGTAGATGAATTCGTCGCTTGAAACCTGGCCCTGGGCCGCCTTGGCCATGGCGATGTTCTTGCGCATCTGCGCGGCCGGGTCGAGGATCACGGTTTCGTTGGGGTAGGCGGCGCGGAAGGTCTGCAGCATGGTCTGGCGCAACACGGTGGCCTCGCCCTTCATGCGCAGCCATTCGACGTTCAGGCCGGCGATGTTGACCAGCAGCGCCAGCAGCGCCAGCGCGGCCGGCCAGCGCCAGCGTTTCCAGTCGGCCGTGCGCGCGCCGGCCGAACCGAGGCCGGGCACGAGGTCGAGGCTGGTGCTGTGCGCGCCTTCGATCCAGTAGCGCCAGTCGTCCGCTTCCAGCGTGATGGCGGGGCCGGCCTCGGCCGACACGGCCTGGTATTCGCCCAGCTGCTGTTGCGGCACGTACAGCTTGAGCGGGGCGTCGCCCGCCAGCGAGCGCGCCGTCTGCAGCATCATCTCGGGGGTGGCGCCGGCCATGTCCAGCCCTAAGCCCTGGAACTGGGCGGAGCGCAGCGCCAGTTCGGTGCCGCGGATGGCGCCGGCAACATTGCCAGGTTCCAGCGGCAGGCACAACTGTGCCGGCAAGGCCGACACGCCGTGCGTGCCCTGGTCGAGCAAAAGCTTGACGATGGGGGCAAGCCAGGCGCGCTGCACCACGGCGACGGTGCGGCTGCCGTCGGGCGCGGAAACCGGCGCCGGCATCAAGACGTTGTCGTTGGGATCGCCCAGCACCAGTTCTTCGACCAGCCCGGGCAAGGCGGCTTTCAGGCGCGCGCTCGACAGCGGCGGCACCTTGACCTGCAACAGCGTGACGTCGGAGGCGGCCAGCATCAGCACCACCCGGCGGCTCGAAGCCACCACGTCGGTCATGTTGCGCAAGGCGCCCTCGCCCTGCTGCACCAGCTTGCCGCCGTCGGCAACCAGGGCATACTGGGCCAGGGCATATTCGCCTTCGGCCCGGGCGGGATGCCGGATATACAGTGTGCTCAAACCGTCTCGCTTTCTTCTAATTTTGACGAATCGACAGTACCGTCGGTGAAATGCTGCCGGGCTTGCGTTCGACCAGCGCCTCGGCATCAAGGTTCGCGCGGTCGAGCCTGATCCTGCTCTGCACCAGGAAATACTCGCTCTTTACGTCGAGCGTGATTTCATCGTACGGTTCCTTCCCTTGCAGCTGCTCCTTGAACCGGGGCATGTCCAGGAAATAGGCCTGCTTGCGGCGCGCCGCCAGCGCGATGCCGTCCGACAGGCTGTAGCCCTTGATCACGGCCGCCAGCACTTCCGGCGGCGCGGTGTTCACGTTCAGCTTCGGCTTCGGATCACCCGGCAGGACGATGACGAAGTCGCGCAGCTTGGCGACGATCTCCGGCGTGTAGCCCGGAATCGCCAGCAAGTCCTCCACCTGCTGCAGCTGGATCGGGGCCGTGGTGCGCGGCGGCCGCGGCGTGTTGTCGCCCAACGGCGGCGGCGGCGGCGGTTCGCCCAGCGCCACCACCTCGGCGGTCTTTTTCGCCAGCGCCGGATCGATCTGCAGGTTCTTCAGCAGGTTCGCATAAACCTCCACCTGTTTCGCGTCCTGCACCTGGGCGTCCGACAAATTCCTCAGATTGTAACGCGAGCTTGCATCAATGACACGTCCGGAAAGGGTCGCATCGAAAACTTCGCCGGCCACGCGCTCGCGCTCGATATACTGGTCGAGGCGGGTTTCCGCCAGCGGCGTGTTCCACACCGCGTTCAGCGTCGTCACCGCCGGGCTGTCGATGCCGTCCTGGCGCAGCACCAGCCGCGCCCAGTCGAGCGCGCCGCGCAGGATCCATTTGGTCTGCAGGTGCAGGCGCTGGTTCTCCATCGAGCGCACCTGGACCTGCTGCTGCCAGAACAGGCTGGCGACGATGCTGACGGCAAGCGTGCACAGCAGCAGAGCGGTAATCACGGCGACGCCGCGCTGGCGATTCAGTCTCATTACATGCCTCCCAGCAGGAAGGCTTTGCTCATCGGGACTGCCTGGTTTTGGACGACCAACGAGACGCGCAGCCCGGTGGCCGGCAGGGGCTTCCACTGCTGCCCCGGCGGGGGCTGGCCACCCTGCGGCGGGGGCGGCTGGGCTGCGGCCACACGCCAGCCATTGTTTTCCCACACCTCCACCTGCATCGCCTGCACGCCCGACTGCAAGGCGACTGGCGGCGTGGTGTCGGCATTGCTGGTGGCGGACTTCCACAGCATGTCGAGCTGGATCAGGTCGCGCGTGCCGATCGACTCGCGCCGCAGCAGCACGCCGTCGCGGATGCGGTAGGAAATCACCTGCAGCTGGGACGGACCGTTTTCAGTGTACGAATTGCGCACCAGCGTCATGCCGCCGGCATCGGCCTGCAGGGTGGGCCGCTGCTGGACCTCGCTGGCGGACACCATGTGCTCGCTGTCGCTCTGCATCTGGGCGAAGGCCAGCTGCATGCCGCGCGTGGTTTCCATCTGGTCGGTCAGCGCCACGCGGGCGCGCACGATGCCGTCCAGTCCGCGCCATCCCAGTACGGCGACGATGGCAAGGATGCTGATCGCCACCAGCAACTCGACCAGCGTGAAGCCGCGCGCCTTGTGGCTCACGCTTCCCTCAGCACCAGCTGGACCAGCTTGATGATGCGGCGCTCGGGGTTGGCCGAGTCGAACACGCTGACTTCGACCCGGCGCAGCATCGGGTTCGGGCTGGCAATGACTTCCTCCTGGCACACCAGTTTCAGGTCGCCCTGGGGACATTCGAAGGTCTGCTTGCCGAGCGCGGGAAAATCCCTGGCCAGGCGCACCTGCACCAGCCGGTTCTCGGCCGACCAGGTGGCCATCATGGCGGTGCGCAGGCCGGCGCTGTTGGTGGCCAGGCTGCCGACCGCGCGCAGCGACGCGCCCAGCGCGGTGCCGACGATCACCAGCGCCACCAGCACTTCCAGCAAGGTAAAGCCGCGCGCGCGGCGGATGTGGCGCAGGTTCATGGTTTACTCGACGACGAAATGGCCGACGCCGTCGGCCCGGATGGCGACACGGTCGTCGCCGCTGCCGAGGGTCAGCACGAAGGGCCGGTCGACCGGCTCGCGGCCGAAGGTGATGCGCAGCGCGTTGCTGTTGCCGGGGCCCTGGGGCGGCGGATCGAGCAGCAGCACCAGCGGCGCGCTCTTGAATGGCCGTTCGCGCAGCAGGTCGTCGTTGGTGACCGGGTCCCAAGTGGTTTCGTTGCGCACCAGGAAGCGGTAGCGCTCGCTGTTGGCTTCGAAGGCGATCAGGCGGTTGCGCACGATCGCCTCGTCGCGCGCCAGCTGCAGCAGCAGCGCGATGCGCTGGGCCTCGTTCTCGAGGTTCTGGCGCGTGCTGGGGACGGCGTTGAGCGATACGATGCCGAGCGTGATCCCGATGATGACCATGACGACCATCACCTCGACCAGCGTAAACCCGCGTGCGCTACGGCCGCGCTGCATGGCGATCAACCTCGTTCTTTATTCCCAGGATCCGACGTCGCTGTCTTCGCCGGCGCCGCCGGGCTGGCCGTCGGCCCCAAGCGAGAACAGGTCGACTTCGCCGCGCACGCCTGGCGACAGGTATTGGTACGAGTTACCCCATGGATCTTTCGGTAGCTTCTCGACGTAGCCGCCGGCCTTCCAGCCGTTGGCGGCCGGGCCGGCGGTCGGTTTTTCGATCAGCGACTTCAGGCCCTGCTCGGTGGTCGGGTAGCGCTGGTTGTCGAGCTTGTACAGCTTGAGCGCCTGCATCAGGGTCGCGATATCGACTTTCGCCGCGGTGACGCGCGATTCGCCGGTACGGCCCATCAGCTTCGGCACGACCAGCGCGCCCAGGATGCCGATGATCACGACAACCACCATGATTTCGACCAGGGTGAAGCCGCGCGCGATGCCGCGGAAACGCGGACGGTTTGGAGCTTTATGCATTTGGTATATATCTCAGCGAGGTGGCAATATAAGAAGAGTATAAGGTGTTTTGGCCCCGCCGCGACAAGGGCGGGGCCTTCATTGTAAGCACGATGGGCGCGCGGCGCCCACACGCTTGCCTAGTGGCGGTGGCGGGCGGTGCCGGTCATCGACTGCAGCACGCCTTCATTGCCGCCGTGGACAATGTTGGACGACACCGGAGGCAGCGCGCGCACCACAGGCGCATCCTTGACGAAGGGTGCGATGCCCAGCGCCTTGTCGATCTCCTGCGGGTAGATCACATGGCCGCGCGTGATCACGGCGGCAACCTTGCGGATGTCGCCGATGTTTTTGGTCGGGTCGCCGTCGACCAGCACCAGGTCGGCCAGCTTGCCCGGCGTGACCGAACCGCGCTCGTGGCTGGTGCGGGTGTATTTCGCGCCGTTGCGGGTAGCCACCTGGATCGCCTGGGCCGGCGTCAGGCCGGCCTTGACCAGCAGTTCCAGCTCGGCTTGCAAGGTGAAGCCGGCCATCTCGTCGGTACCGGCCACGATCGGCACGCCCTCCTTGTACAGGCGGCCGACGAACTCGACCATCTTGGCGTAGGACTTCTCGTAGCGCTTCAGGGTGGCGTCGTCGGCGATCTTCATGGTGCCGACGTGGAAGCCTCGCTTGATGTCGGGCGGCATGTGATCGGCCACGTTCGCGAAAGGCTCGTTCAGGTCGCCGTCGCGCTGCTTGAGGAAGGCGAAGGTGGCCAGGGTCGGGTCGATCACGGTCTGCTTCGCCTTCAGGGTGGCGACGAACTGCTTCATCGCCGGCGAATTGAAGTCGAGGCTGCCGACTTTTTCGGACGGCAGCACGAAGCGCTCGAGGGTGCGGGTTTCGGTGGTCGGCGTGACCAGGAAGTTCAGCATCACCTGGTTGATGTGCTGGATTTCATCGTAGCCGGCGTCCAGCGCATCCTGGGCGCGCAGGCCGGCCGGCACGTGGCCCGACACGCGCATGCCCCGGCTGTGGGCGTAGGCGACGGTCTCCTTCAGGATCGCCTTCGGGAAGGAGTTGTAGATCTTCAGCTGGGGATAGCCGTGCTCGGCGTACCAGTCGATCGCATTCTTGGCCTGCGGCAGGTCCTTGATGACGAAGCCGCCATTCGACGAGTACGGGCTCTCGCCTTCGAGGAAGCCGGCCGGGACGACCTGCGGGCCGAGCAGCTTGCCGGCGGCGGTTTCATCGATGATCTGCTGCACCTGGGCATTGTCGTTGCCCATGTCGCGCACCGTGGTGACGCCGGCGGCCAGGTTCAGGCCGCCTTCCCAGCGGCCGACGTGGCCGTGCATGTCGAACAGGCCAGGCAGCATGATGCGGCCGGCGGCGTCGATGTCGTTGACCGCGCCGCGCACGGGCGAGCCGGCCGGCAGGATGGCGGTGATGCGGCCGCGCAGCACGTAGACATCGGACGGCTTGCCGACGGTGGCTTTTTCGCTGTCGAACACGCGCGCGTTACGGATCACGGTCAGGCCCTGCAACGGGTGCTGGAGCTGGGCCGCGAGGTCGGTCAGCATCCTGGTCTCGGACACTTTCTGGCGCGCGGCCAGGGTCTTGCCGACTTCGGCCCAGCCCTGCTCGGCCAGGGTCATGTAGCCGGGGATGACGACCGCGAACAGGCGCGGCTTGTCGCCGGTGGTGGCCCAGTAGAACTGCGGCGACATGCCGATGCCGGTCTGCGCCAGCAGCTGGACTTTCTGGGTCTTGCCGCCGGCCGACACCTCGACCTCATCGAGCTTGCGCTGGGTCAGCGTACCGGAAGGCAGCAGCGGCATCGACGCATCGGGGCGCGCGGCCAGGGCAGTGATCGCGACGGAGGCGACCTCGAACGAGCTGTTCAGCGGAACATAGATCGCCGCGCCATTGACGGCCCTGCCGCCTTTTTCGGATGTCGAGCGCCACGTCGCCTGGTTGCCGCTGCGCTCGAAATGCTCGTCGACGACGGCGCCGTAGGTCGAATTGCCTTTGACGGAATACTGCGAGATGGTGCCATCCGCGCCGACGCGGAACTGTTCGGTCAGTTCGGGGCCGCGGCCGTTGTCCTTGAAGATGTAGCGTACGCGGGTGGTGCCGTCGTCATCGCGTTCGACGACCTGCTCGCCGGCGCGCTTGCCGTTCTCGACGTGGATGTCATAGCGCGTGGTGGTGGTAGCCGCGTGGGCCGAAACGCCGAAAGCGGCGGCGATCGCGAGGGCAAGGATGCGGTTCATTCAGCAAGTCTCCTTCAGTTTTATTGTTGGTCTCAAATCTTTCTTAAATCGGGGTCAGACCACCATTTCCGAAATGTTTCGGAAATGGTGGTCTGACCCCGAATTGCGAAATGCTCCGAAAATGGTGGTCTGACCCCGATTTAAGCAATTTTTCATTAACGGCAAACGGGGCAGTCCGGGTTGCGGGACAGCGCGATGCTGGTCCATTCCATCGAACGGCCGTCCAGCAGCAGCAGGCGCCCGGCCAGCGAATTGCCGATGCCTATCACCAGCTTCAGCGCTTCCGCGGCTTGCATCGCTCCAACGATGCCGACCAGCGGGGCGAAGACGCCCATCGTACTGCATGCCGCGTCCTGGAAATTCTGGTCTTCCGGAAACAAGCAAGAGTAGCACGGCGAGACGGCGCTGCGTGGATCGTAAACACTGATCTGGCCGTCGAAGCGGATCACCGCGCCGGAGACCAGCGGCACCTTGCTGCGGAAGCAGGCGCGGTTGACGGCGTGGCGGGTCTTGAAGTTATCGCTGCAGTCGAGCACCACGGTTGCGGCGCGCACGAGCTCTTCGAGGCGCTCGCCAGTGGCACGCTCGTTCAGGGCGGTGACTTCGATGCCGGGGTTGATTTGCAGTAGCGCGTCGCGGCCGGACTCGGCCTTGGGCCGCCCTACCCGGGCGGTGGTGTGCATCACTTGCCGCTGGAGGTTGGTGAGGTCGACCTCGTCGTCGTCGACCAGCACGATGCGGCCGACGCCGGCCGAGGCGAGGTACAGCGCGGCAGGCGAGCCGAGCCCTCCGGCGCCGATCACCAGCACGCTGGCGGCGAGCAGCCTTTCCTGTCCCTCGATGCCGATCTCGTCAAGCAGGATGTGGCGCGAGTAGCGCAGCAGCTGGTCGTCGGTCATTTGCGCTTGTCGATCGCGGCCGGCCTCTCGGCGCGCGCTTCGACGTTGGACAGCTTGACCGGCAGGCCCTTGAAGTGGTTCAGCGCCTGCGCCAGCTGGAAGTCGTCCTTGCCGCCAAATTCGAGCGGGGTGCGCTTGCGCGCGGCGGCACGCGCGAACTGGGCCTCTTCCAGCTCGTCGCGGATGGCGGCGGCCGTGGCCGGTGCCGCGCCCCTTTCCTTGCCGTTCGACAGGTGCTTGACGAGGTCGGATTCGCGCACGCGCAGGCTGTTGAGGCCGTCGCCTTCGGCGGTTTCGTCGACCATGACGTCAGGCACGATGCCCCTGGCCTGGATCTCGCGTCCGCTCGGAGTGTAGTAGCGCGCCGTGGTCAGCTTGACCGCCGTGTCGCTGGTCAAGTGGCGCAGCGTCTGTACCGAGCCCTTGCCGAAG
This sequence comes from Massilia cavernae, assembly GCF_003590855.1. Classification (GTDB taxonomy): domain Bacteria; phylum Pseudomonadota; class Gammaproteobacteria; order Burkholderiales; family Burkholderiaceae_D; genus Telluria_A; species Telluria_A cavernae. Next base: position 8,286 of record NZ_QYUP01000125.1, on the reverse strand, counting down.
GTCTGGGTGCCGAGGATGGTGGCGCGCTTGTAGTCCTGCAGCGCGCCGGCCACGATTTCCGAGGCCGAAGCCGAGCCGCCGTTGACCAGCACCACCAGCGGCACCGTCTTCAGCGCAGCCGGCAGCTTTGCCAGCGGGTCGCCGCCGTTACGGCCGGCATAGAATTCGCGCCGTCCGTAGAATACCTGGTTCGCGTCGTCGATCTGGCCCGCGGTCGAGACAATCTTTTGCTCGCCCGGCAGGAAGGCGGCGGAGACGCCGATCGCGCCCGGCAGCAGCCCGCCCGGGTCGTTGCGCAGGTCGAGCACCAGCCCTTTCAGGTTCGGTTCCGCGGCGTACAGCGCGTTGACCTGTTTCGCCATGTCCGGCAGGGTGTTTTCCTGGAACTGGGTGATGCGGATCCAGGCATAGCCGGGCTCGATCACCTTCGCCTTGACGCTGTGCACGCGGATTTCCTCGCGCGCCAGCGGCAGCACCCACGGCTGGTCGTCGCCCTTGCGCGCGATCGTCAGCGTGACCTTGCTTTTCGGCTCGCCGCGCATGCGCTTGATCGCTTCGTCCAGGGTCATGCCCTTGACCGGGGCATTGTCGATGCGGGTGATCAGGTCGCCCGCCTTGATGCCGGCGCGGAACGCCGGCGAGTCTTCCATCGGCGTGATGATCTTGACGTAGCCGTCTTCCATCGCCACCTCGACGCCGAGTCCGACAAAGCGGCCCTGCATGCTTTCCTGCATTTCGCGGTAGGCTTTCTGGTCGAGGTAGGCGGAGTGCGGGTCAAGCGAGGCGACCATGCCGGAGATGGCTTGCGACAGCAGTTTCTTGTCTTCCACCGGCTCGACGTAGTCGGTCTTGATCAGCCCGTACACGTCGGCCAGCTGGCGCAGTTCGTCCAGCGGCAGCGGCTGGGTGTCGGCGCCGCGCTGCGCCAGCGCGGTCACCTGCAGCGAGGCGGCAAAACCGGCCGCCATGCCGAAACCGATCAGACCGATGCTCTTTGCTTTCATGATGCTTTCCCCTGCGCGGCGCACGCGCCGCTAGAAGTTGACCCAGCCGGCAGGGTTGAATGCCTTGCCGCGGTGCCTGAGTTCAAAGTATAGCCCCGATTCCTCAATGCCACCGGTGTTGCCCGCGCTGGCGATCTGGTCGCCGCCCCTGACGGCGTCGCCGACCCGCTTGAGCAGCGACTGGTTGTTGCCGTAGATCGACAGGTACTGGCTGCCGTGGTCGACGATGATCAGGTTGCCGAAGCCGCGCAGCCAGCTGGCGAACACCACCCGCCCCGCCGCCACCGCGCGCACGTCGCTGCCTTCGTCGGCCTTGATGAACACGCCCTTCCAGCTCGGGCCGCTGCCGCGCTTGGCGCCGAAACTGGCCGTCAGTGCGCCGCTGACCGGCGCGCGCAGGCGGCCCTTGAGGGCGGCGAAGGCGCCTTCCGGCGCGGCCGGGGCCAGCGCGATGTTTTCCGGCTTTTCCTCGGGCGGCTGTTGCGCCACCTTCGGTTCCTCCGGCTCCGGCTCCACCACGGGTTCTGGCTGGACCGGTACCGGTTTGGCGCCGGATTTGGCGGCTTCGCGCGCCAGGCGCTCGCGTTCGGCCTTGCGCGCCGCCGCCAGCGCTTTCGCTTCGGCAGCGGCCTTCGCCTTCGCGGCAGCCACCGCTTCGCGGCGGCGCTGCTCGGCGGCGGCGGCAAGCGCCTGCTCTTCGATCAGTTTCGACAGGCGGTCGACCAGCCCGCTCATGCGCTGTTCGTCGCGCTCGAGGTTGCCGATCTGCTTGCGCTGGTCGGCCAGCCGGCTCGACAGGCTGCCCAGCAGCGCCTTGCGGTGCGCCTTCTGCTTTTCCAGCCGGGCTTTCTGTTCGGTTTCTTCCGCTGCGATTTCTTCCAGCTCGTCCTTGGCGTTCTGCACTTCCTGCTGGTTGGCTTCGACCGTGGCAAGATTGCTGCGCAGCGATTCGAGCATGCGCGCCTGCGACTTGGACACATAGGCCATCATCTGCAGGTCGCGGCTGATGCGGTTGGGATTGTCGCCGGACAGCAGCAGCTTGATGCGGTCTTCGTTGCCGGCCACGTATTGTTCGCGCAGCAGCTGCGACAACTGCTTCTTTTGCTTGTCGATGGTCGCGGCCAGCCGCTCCTGCGCGCCGTCGAGCTCCTGCAGCTTGCGGTTGGTCTGGCCTTGTTCCTCGGCCAGTTCGCGCAGCGAGCGGTTGGCGTCGGAAATGGCTTCTTCCGATTCGGCCAGCTCGTCGGCCGCCTCCTCGCGCTCGCTTTCGGTGCGCACCACATCCTTCTTCAGGTTCGCCAGCTTCTTTTGGATGCCGGCGCGCGTGGCTTCGGCCGCGGCCTTTTGCTTGCTGCGGTTGGTTTGCTTGGCGGGCGCGGCGGACACGCCGGCGGCGAGCGCGAACAGGATGGCCGCGAGGGCCATCCTGCCCCGGAGCGCCGGCCGAACGATCTTCATCACATCTGGGAACAAGACTTACTTTGCCTTCCCTTGGTTGGCCACGGCGGCCACGGCGGCGGCGATCGCTTCCTGGTCGCCCAGGTAGTAGTGGCGGATCGGCTTCAGGTTCTCGTCCAGTTCGTACACCAGCGGCTGGCCGTTGGGGATGTTCAGGCCGACGATGTCGGCATCGCTGATGCCGTCGAGCATCTTGATCAGGGCGCGCAGGCTGTTGCCGTGGGCCGAGATGAGGATCTTCTTGCCGGCACGGATGGCCGGTGCGATGTCCTCGTCCCATACAGGCATCACGCGCGCCACGGTATCCTTCAGGCATTCGGTCAGCGGGACCTGGGCCTTCGGCACGCCGGCATAACGCGGGTCGTCGAAGGAGGTACGCTCATCGTCCTGTTCCAGCGGCGGCGGCGGGATGTCGTAGCTGCGGCGCCATACCAGCACTTGCTCGTCGCCGAACTTGGCCGCGGTTTCGGCCTTGTCCAGGCCTTGCAGGGCGCCGTAGTGGCGCTCGTTCAGGCGCCAGTCGTTCTTGACCGGCAGCCACATCATGTCCATCTCATCCAGGGTCAGCCACAGGGTGCGGATGGCGCGCTTGAGCACCGAAGTGTAGGCCAGGTCGAAGGTGAATCCCGCTTCCTTCAGGACCATGCCGGCGGTGCGCGCCTCGCGCGCGCCTTTTTCGGTCAGGTCGACATCGGTCCAGCCGGTGAAACGGTTATCGAGGTTCCAGGTCGACTCGCCATGGCGCATGAATACGATTTTGTACATAATCTTCTTTAAAGTGAGGGAATCGGGGCGATGTTAAAGCAAATCCAGCTTCTATTTTATAATGCCGGGATTGACTTAAACCATTGGAACGTTTGTGAAATTCATTCTCGACAATATATTTCTCGTTGGACTGGCCACTGTATCGGGCCTGGCCCTGCTGTTGCCGGCCTTCCAGCCACGCGGCAAGCGCGCTTCCATCCTCGAAGCGACCCAGTTGATGAACCGCGCCAAGACCACCGTCCTGGACGTGCGCACCGCCGATGAATTTGCTGCCGGGCATCTGCGCGACGCGAAGAACATTCCACTGGCAGACCTGGCTTCCCGTATCGGCGAACTGGGTGCGCAGAAGAACAAGCCGGTCGTGGTCGTGTGCCAGAAGGGCGCCCGTGCCGACAAAGCGGTTCGCCTGCTGCGGAAAGCCGGCTTCGAAGACGTGGTCAGTCTCGACGGCGGCCAGGCGGCATGGGTGGCGGCAGGTATGCCGATCACCAAATAACGCCACGACGAACAGGAGAGTTACCATGACAGCACCAGTGCTGATGTACACCACCGCAGTATGCCCGTACTGCATCCGCGCCGAACGCCTGCTGGAAAGCAAGGGCATCACCAGGATCGAGAAGATCCGCGTCGACCTCGATCCGGACCAGCGCGCCCTGATGATGCAGAAGACCGGCCGCCGCACCGTGCCGCAAATCTATGTGGGCGACACCCACGTCGGCGGTTTCGACGACCTGTATGCGCTCGACCAGGCTGGACGCCTCGATCCGCTGTTGAATGGCGGCTGACAGGGCGGCCTGACAACAGCTCCAGAAGCGCGGCGGTAAAACTATTGCTAGTTAATCCGTTTTGATACAATTGCCGTCGCGTTTACTTTCAGCACACACCGGAACGGCGCATGCCGTTCTTTTTTCATTTCACGAAAGCGTTCCATGTCTGACGAAAATCTGCAACCTGTATTCCAAATCCAACGCGTCTACCTGAAAGACATGTCGCTGGAACAGCCGAACTCCCCAGCCATCTTCCTCGAGCAGGAAGCGCCATCGATCGAAGTGTCGCTGGACGTTGGCGCAGAAGCCATCGCCGACGGCATCTACGAATCGACCGTGACCATCACCGTGACCGCCAAGGTCAAGGACAAGGTCGCTTTCCTGGTTGAAGGCAAGCAAGCCGGTATCTTCGAAGCACGCAACATTCCTGCGGACCAGATGGATCCACTGCTGGGAATCGGCTGCCCGAACATCGTCTACCCTTACCTGCGCGGCAACATCGCCGACATCATCACCCGCGCCGGTTTCCCGCCAGTACACCTCGCGGAAATCAACTTCGAAGTGTTCTACCAGCAGCGCCGCCAGGCACTGGCTGACGCAGCAGCAGCCGCACCGGCGGCCAATGCGACCAACTAAGCATTAAACAGCAAGCTCCGGGGTGGGTGGCCGCCGCCCGCGCGAACGCGCGGCAAGGCGCGGCCCCCACCCTATCCCAACCCCGGCGAAGGCCACCCATGACGATCTCCCGTTTCATCGCAAGCGCAGTGCTGCTGCTGGCTTCAGCAAGCCTGCACGCGTTCGAGTTCAAGACGGTAGGCGCCAACGCGGTCATCCTGTACGACGCGCCGTCCACCAAGGGCGGCCGGCTGTTCGTCGCACCGCGCGGCATGCCGGTGCAGGTGGTGCTAAGCTACGGCGAGTGGGTCAAGGTGCGCGACGCCAGCGGCGACATGGCCTGGACCGAGGCGCGTTCGCTGTCGGCCAAGCGCAATGTCGTGGTACGCAGCGCCAGCGCCAGGGTGCGCGCCACCGCCGACGAGCATGCGCCGGTCGTGATGACGGCCGACAAGGGCGTCCTGTTCGAACTGGTCGACCCGCAACCCGGTCCATGGATTCGCGTGCGCCACCGCGACGGCATCATCGGCTACGTCAGGCCAGCCGACATCTGGGGCGTCTAGGCCCCCAGCTTCAATGCACAACTCAAACAATTCTCCCGCCCGCAGAGTCACCATCCTGGGCGCCGGCGCCTGGGGCACGGCAGTCGCCATCGCCCTCGCCGCCCGCCACGAAGTGCTGCTGTGGGCGCGCAATCCCGCCATGGCCGAGGCCACCGCCGCGGCGCGCGAAAATACCGAATACCTGCCCGGCTTTCCGCTGCCCGAGGGCATGCAGGTCAGCGCCGACCTCGATGCGGCGATCGCGCACGTGTCCGGCCCCGGCGCCGGCGACGCGCCGCTGCTGATCGCGGCCTGCCCGGTGGCCGGCCTGCGCCCGTTGCTGCAACAACTCAAGGGGCGGGCCATCCCGAACGTGGTGTGGCTGTGCAAGGGCTTCGAAGGCGGCACCGGCCTGCTGCCGCACGAGGTGAAACGCGAAGTGCTGGGCGACGCCGTCGCCGGCGCGGCGCTGTCGGGACCGTCGTTCGCGCAGGAAGTGGCGCGCGGCCTGCCGTGCGCGCTGACGGTCGCTTCCGAATCGGCCGAGCTGCGCGAGCGCGTGGTATCGGTTGTCCACGGCGGCAATATCCGGGTGTACTCCTGCGACGACATGGTCGGCGTGGAAGTCGGCGGCGCGGTCAAGAACGTGCTGGCGATCGCGACCGGCGTGGCGGACGGGCTCGGCCTGGGCCTGAACGCGCGGGCAGCGCTGATCACGCGCGGCCTGGCCGAGATTACCCGGCTCGGTGTTGCACTGGGCGCCAGCGCCGCCACCTTCATGGGACTGACGGGGATGGGCGACCTGATCCTGACCTGCACCGGCGACCTGTCGCGCAACAGGCGCGTCGGCCTCGGGCTGGCGCAGGGCAAGCCGCTGGAAACCATTGTGTCGGAACTGGGCCATGTGGCCGAAGGCGTGCCGTGCGCGCGCGCGGTACGCGAGCTTGCCGGCAAGCTGGGCGTGGACATGCCGATCACGAATGCGGTGGCCGGAGTGCTGTTCGATGGCGATACGCCGCTGCAGACCCTGGCCGCGCTGCTCGCGCGCGATCCTCGCGGCGAATACTGCTGAGCGTGCCGGGGCCGATGCCGGTAGGCGGCTGCCCGCTTATTTTTCCGTATTGAACACCTTCGATTCGGCCGAACCGTTCTTCAGCAGGATGGTCAGCAAGGCCACCGAATCGACATTCGCATGCACCGAGTGCGGCACCCCGCCCAGCAGGTACAGCATCTCGCCCGGCTTGAGCACCGTTTCGCCGCCGTGCGCCTTGCAGCTGATCTCGCCTTCCAGGCACAACAGCGTGATTTCGCCGTCGACCATGTGCTGCGGCATGGCCCGTTCCTGCGGCAATACCAGCCGGATCAGCTCCATGTTGTCGGTCTTGGCCAGCGCCACCGAGGTGAAATGGGCGATGTCGTTATCGCCCCGTTGCAGCGGGATGCGCTCGCCCGAGGCGGCATGTTGCAAGGCCATGTTCGCTCCTGTCAGTCGGTTTCCTGAACCACTTCCACGCCACGCAGCCAGTTGACCAGTGCGGACGCATCCTTGAATGTGCGCGCCAGCTGCGGCACCAGTTTGTCCGGTGCGTTCAGCTCGAGCTTGACTTCGGTCCAGACAAAGAAGCTCTTCAGCTTCAGGTATTCGACGTGCTGGTGCCCGGGGTCGAAACCCTTGGGCGGGCGTTGCAGCTTGTCTTCTTCCTTGATGTCGCCGTAGGCCGCGCGCAGTTGTTTATTCTTCAGTACTTTCGCAAAACCTGTCGCATCGTTGACCACCTGCTCGCGGATCGCACGCAGCCGCGGCGGCGGCGGCAGGTATTCGCCGGCGCCGATCAGCAAGGTGCCGTCGCCTTCGATGTGGAAGTAATAGGTGGGGCCGCCGGCCGCGCTCGGGCGGCGCTTGTCCTTGGGCGTGATGCCGGCCGAGAAGCGCGTCTTGTAGGGGCTCTTGTCGTTGGAAAAACGGATATCGCGGTTGATGCGGAACATCGCCTTTTTCGGGTCGCAGGCGGCCACCAGCGGATCGAACTTGCCCAGTTCGCGGATCAGCTGTGTGACCACATCGAGGAACTCCGCGCGCAGGATATCGTAGCGCGGCTTGTTCATGATGAACCAGGGACGGGTGTTGTTCTGGCTGAGTTCGGTAAGGAATTGCGTCAGGTCGCGCAGGTGCATAAGGTCCGTGGAAAGTAAGGTTATTGCGCGCGCGGACGCTTGCCGACGGTGACGTTGACCGTTGTTTCGCTGTCGCGGCGCATTACCGTCATTTTAGCTTTCTGGCCGGGAACTAGCTGGGCAATGAGGTTCAGCATGTCGGCGGTGGTGGCGACCTTGTTGCCTTCGACGTCGAGCAGGATGTCGCCCGGCCTGATGCCGGCCTTGTCGGCCGGGCCGCCGCGCACCACGCCGGCGATGATGGCGCCGCTGTCGCGCGCGAGGCCGAAGCTTGCGGCCAGTTCGGGCGTGATGTCCTGCGATTCGATGCCGACCCAGCCGCGCGTGACCTGCCCGGTCTTGATGATCGCCTCCATCACGGCCTTGGCGGTGGTGACGGGAATCGCGAAACCGATGCCGACCGAGCCGCCGGTTTGCGAATAGATGGCGGTGTTAATGCCCAGCAGGTTGCCATTGGTGTCGACCAGCGCCCCGCCCGAGTTGCCGAAGTTGATGGCGGCGTCGGTCTGGATGAAGTTTTCGAACTGGTTGATGTTCAGGTTGTTGCGGCCCACCGCCGATACGATGCCCATCGTCACGGTCTGGCCGACGCCGAAGGGATTGCCGATCGCCAGCACCACATCGCCCACGCGGGCTTCCTCGGCGTGGCCGAGCACCATCACCGGCAGGTCGCGGATGTCGATGCGGATCACGGCCAGGTCGGTCTCGGGATCGGTGCCGATCACGCTGGCGGCGGCCTTGCGGCCGTCGGCCAGCACCACCTGGATTTCCTCGGCGGCCTCGATCACGTGGTTGTTGGTCAGGATGTAGCCGTCCGGGCTGACGATGACGCCCGAGCCCAGGCTGTTCTGCGGCTCGTCGTCGGGCAGGCGGTCACCGAAGAAGCGCCGGAAGAAGGGGTCGCGCAGCAGCGGGTGGTTCTGTCGCAGCGCCTTGGTGGTCAGGATGTTGACCACCGCC
>NZ_QYUP01000124.1 GCF_003590855.1 Massilia cavernae | reverse complement strand
TAGTGCTTGAAGTCCTTGCGATCGGGTAGTTTGCCGAGCGGGAGCCTGCGCAGGAATTCGCGCGTGGGCGCGACGATCAGCACGTTGTCGAGCCAGCCGCTGTTCGGGCCACGCGCGGCGCGGCGCCATGGCAGCCCCTTGTCCAGCCAGCCGGGCACGATGTGCTCGGTGAAGTGCGGATAGAGCACCAGTGAGCCCTCACTTGCTCCCGCCATGCGCGAGTACGGCAGCGCAAGGTTGTAGTCGATGATACCCCCGTCCCAGTAAGTTCCCTCCGGGGCGCCCGGAATGCCCTGCACCGGTTTCATGATCAGCGGAAGCGTGCCGGAGGCAAGCAGCGCCGGCGCAAGATTATCGGCGTCCAGCGTTGAAAAATGGGTGGTGAAAGCGTCGAACTTGTCGCGCAGCCATGGCGCCTGTTCACGCTGGTCGCTCATGACGACGCGTTCGAGCATGTGCGCAAGGCGGTCGCGCGACGCCAGGTTCAGCAGCGAGGCGGCGGCAAAGCCGCGCATTTCGGCGCGCCGGTGCGGCGGCGCCTTCAGGCCGCGCAGGCCGCGCACGGTCAGCAGGCTCAGGCGATTATGCGGATGGCTGAGGACTTCGTGTTCGCGGCCGCCGATGAATTCCGACACCAGCTTGCGGCAGACGTCATCGATTTCTTCTACCGAGGGCTTCGCGGTGTAGCGCTGCTCGCAATACAAGCGGCCGAGGCGCTCGAAGGCGCGCACCGGGTCGGCCTGGCAGGCGGCGGCCATGCGCCAGGCGCCGATCGATGCACCGATCAGGGTGCGTTCGCGCGCGGATTGCGGGAGCCAGGAGCCGAACAGCCACTGGTCGAGGGCGTTGAAGATAAGGCCTTTGGCGCCGCCGGCCGCGGCCGGGATGACGGCGATGTCGCTGGCTTGCAGGCCGTGCGCCCGCAGATGGGCGAGCGCGGTCGGGCCGGCGTGGAATGAAAGTGCGTTCATTCCAGGATTATATCGGTGCCGGATTCTAGGCCGTATGCAATTGCATCGTGGCAATATCGAACTTGCCTTCCACCGCCAACGGAACCACGCGCAAGCTCTTGTCGATCGATTCCTCGATCAGCACCTGTTCATCCTTGCGTGGGCGATGCAGCACGAAGTCCGCCACCGGCTGCTGCAGGTTCAGGCTGCGCGGGTGGCCGATGCCCAGCCGCAGGCGCCAGTATTCCTGCGTGCCCAACGCCGCAGTAATGTCCTTCAGCCCATTGTGTCCGCCCGACGAACCGCCCTTCTTCATCTTGGCCACGCCCGGCGCCAGGTCCAGCTCGTCATGCACCACCAGGATTTCGTCCGGGTTGATCTTGAAGAAGCGCGCCAGCCCGCCGACCGACTGGCCGGAGCGGTTCATGAAGGTCTGCGGCTCGAGCAGCCACACTTCGTTGCCGGCAATCGAGGTCCTGGCCACCATCGCATTGAAGCGAGATTCGCGCTGCAGGCGGCAGCCGGGCAGGCTGTTGGCGAGGTTGTCGACCAGCCAGAATCCGGCATTGTGGCGCGTCAGTTCGTATTCAGGGCCGGGGTTGCCGAGGCCGACGATCAGGCGAATAGGCATGCTGTTCCAAACGGTAAAATGGTTATTATCAGTGAAAACAGGCGAAAAAAAACCCGCCGGCCAATTTTGCCAGCGGGTTTCTTCGGCTGCCGCATTGCTGCGGCGGACGAATTACTTCTTGCCTTTAGCTGGCTTTTCTTCAGCAGCAGCTTCGCTCGAAGCAGCTGCAGCAGCTACGTGGCCTGCTGGTACCGATGCGGTAGCAATGGTCAGGTCGGAACCGTGGGTGATCGCGGTAACGCCTTTTGGCAGGGTCAGGTCAGCTACGTGGATCGAGTGGCCGACGTCGATGTTTGCCAGGTCAACGTTGATGAACTCTGGCAGGTCTGCTGGCAGGCAGGAGATTTCCAGCTCGGCCAGGACGTGCGACACGGTTGCGCCGTGCAGCTTGACCGCTGGCGAAACGTCAGCGTTGATGAAGTGCAGCGGCACTTTCTTGTGGACTTTGCTCGAAGCGTCAACGCGCTGGAAGTCAGCGTGCAGTACCAGTTGCTTGTATGCGTGCATCTGGAAGTCGCGCAGCAGGACCTGCTGGGTCTTGCCGTCGATTTCCATGTCCAGGATCGAACCGTGGAACGCTTCTTTCTTCAGCGCGTGCCACATTGCGTTGCCGTCCAGGGCGATCAGCACCGGGGCTTCTGCGCCGCCGTAGATGATGCCTGGGGTTTGGCCAGCATTGCGCAGGCGGCGGCTCGCTCCGGACCCCTGCTGAGTGCGATTGAATGCGATAACTTTCATGTGAAACTCCAAAAAATGCGGGGCATCTGCCCTGCGTTGTGAGGTCCCCCGCGACCAGGGGCCCTCGAGAATGAGTGCAACATCGCACCCATGAATCCTTCAAGACACAACGGCGCGCTGGCATTTTCGCCAGCGCGCCGCTCGAATACTGCTTGTTTTTCTACCGCTTAGTCGATGAACAGCGACATGACCGAGTCGCCCTTGCTGATACGCTTGAACGTTTCAGCCAGCAGCGGAGCACTGGTCAGCTGGCGGATCTTGGTGCAGGCCTGGCCTGCCGCCGACAGCGGGATCGTGTCCGTCACCACCAGTTCGTCCAGCGGCGACGCCGAGATGCGGTCGATTGCCGGGCCGGACAGGACTGGGTGCGTGCAATACGCTACAACCTTCTTGGCGCCGCGTTCCTTCAGGACTTCGGCTGCCTTGGTCAGGGTGCCTGCGGTGTCGACCATGTCATCCATGATCACGCAGTTACGGCCTTCAACTTCGCCGATGATGTTCATAACTTCCGACACATTCGCCTTCGGGCGGCGCTTGTCGATGATCGCCAGGTCGCAGCCGAGGCGTTTTGCCAGCGCACGGGCACGCACCACGCCGCCAACGTCAGGCGACACGACCAGCAGGTCTTCGTAGTTGCGCTTCTGCAGGTCGCCCAGCAGGATCGGGGAAGCGTAGATGTTATCGACCGGAATATCGAAGAAGCCCTGGATCTGGTCGGCGTGCAGGTCCATGATCAGGACGCGCTCGACGCCGGCTTCTTCCAGCATGTTGGCAACGACTTTAGCGGAAATCGCAACGCGGGCCGAACGCGGACGGCGGTCCTGGCGAGCGTAGCCGAAGTAAGGAATCGCTGCGGTGATGCGGCCGGCAGAAGCGCGCTTGAGCGCGTCGACCATCAGCATGATTTCCATCAGGTTGTCGTTGGTCGGTGCGCAGGTCGACTGCAGCACGAATACGTCTTTGCCGCGGACATTCTCGTTGATCTCGACCATGACTTCGCCGTCCGAGAATTTCGAAACGACTGCTTTGCCGAGAGGAATGCCGAGATTTTTTGCGACTCCTTCTGCCAACGCAGGATTAGCGTTGCCGGTAAAAACCATCAGGTTTTCGTAAGCCATGGGAGTCCCAAAGAGAAAAAGCGTTGATGACTTGAAAAGACGCCGCGAGAACCTGCTTACGGCGCTGTGCTAAAGATGACTCGCGAGAGCGAGGCCACCGACTTTACCTGCTGGACGCTAGCTTCGCATCGACAGACCAGGCAAAATTAATGGCAGGGGAACAAGGATTCGAACCTTGGTATGCTGGAATCAAAATCCAGTGCCTTAACCAGCTTGGCGATTCCCCTACGCAACCTACTGCTTGTCGTTATATTTGACGTATATCAACGTCGAATCTAACGCCAAACGAATTTTAGTCTATAACTCCATCAACTTGCAACACCTCAGCCAGTGGATGTTTCGGCAGCGATTTCGCTTTCCAGGCGACCCATTCGGAAGGCACTTTTGAGAGCACTTCGTCGGCTTCGCTTTCAGTGGAAAACGCGCAAAACACGCACGCTCCGGAACCAGTCATCCTGGCGCCACCATAACGCCCCAGCCATTCGACCGCCCGGGCTACCGGCGGGAACAAGCGGGATGCTACAGCTTGCAAGTCGTTTCTCCCATACTCGCTCGGATTCGTTTGACTCACGAGGCATCTGGAAAAGTCCGCTATTGTGACGGGTTCCGTGTTCCTTGTCAAATCCTCGGCTGAAAAAATTGCGGCCGTAGGCACCGACACGCCAGGTTCGATGACGACATACCAGTAATCGGGCACGTCCACTGCCTGCAGCGCTTCGCCCACGCCTTCCGCGAAGGCGGTCTGGCCGAAGATGAAGAACGGGATGTCGGCGCCCAGCGGCAGGCCCAGCGCCATCAGTTCGTCGCGGTCCAGGCCGGCCTGCCACAGGTGGTTGGCCGCCATCAGCGCGGTGGCGGCGTCGGACGAACCGCCGCCCAGCCCTCCTCCCATCGGCAGGATTTTTTCGACAGTCACATCGATGCCGGGAGGCAGGCGGCCGTGGCGGCGCTGGAACTCGGCCTGCAGCAGCCGCAATGCGCGCACGATCAGGTCCTGTTCTTCGGGCACGCCGGGGATGTCGTTGGCGCGGTGGATGCGATCGTCGCCGCGCAGGGCGAAGTGCAGCACGTCGCCGTGGTCGACCATCTGGAACACGGTTTGCAGCAGGTGGTAGCCGTCGGGACGGCGGCCGCACACGTGCAGGAAAAGGTTGAGCTTGGCCGGCGCGGGGCAATCGCGCAAAACTGTTTGCGTCATTGCCTCAGCCCTGCGGATAAATGACGATGCGGATTGCCAACTCGTCGGTGGTGGCGGTGGCGTTGCGTTCAGCGTCGATCCGCTTTGGCACTGGTTGGGCGGCAGCTTCGTCCTGCCACGATACGAAGGTCAGGCGCCAGCCGTCGGCGGTGGTGACGGTGTTGGTGGCGGGCGAGGCGGTGAAGCGCTTGCCGCCGGGCGTCGTCGCGTAGCCTTGCAGCCAGTCGCGCAGGCCGGATACCGGCAGCGACCAGCCCAGCGTCTGCGCCGTAAGGCTGTCGATGTCCTTTGCCACGCGCGGCACTTTGTCGGTCTGGGTCAGCGTTGCCGAGTCGGGGGTGACGCTGATTTGCGCAAGGGTCTGCCCAAACGGCGAAGCCAGGCTCACGTCGATGAGGTCGCCCTTCTGCGACCAGCTGAATTTGCCGGACAGGGTTTCCGGCTTGCCGTCCTTTTGGTAGTTGACCAACAGGCTGCCGTTGAGGTCGATGACGTCGCGGTAGGCGGCGACCGGTGCCTGGGACACCGCAGCAGGAGTAGTCGTGGCGCAGCCGGTAATCAGCATCGCGGTGAGCGCCGGAGCGAGTGCTGCAAGGAGTCGTTTATTCATTCGTTATCGTTCGATCCGTCGTACCCGCGAAAGCGGGTACCCATACTGAGCTGATGATGGACGCTTAGTATGGGTTCCCGCCTGCGCGGGAACGACGGTTTTGAAATTAGTGGTAATAGTTGAAATTATCGCTGATCACAGCTTCAGCTGTAGCCGCGCCAGCGTGTTTCGGAGTGCATCGTTCTTCGGATCCTTGGCGCGCGCCTCGCGCAGCAGCTTGCGCGCTTCGGCCTGCTGCCCCTTGCGCCACAACACTTCGCCCAGGTGCACCGCGATATCCGCATCATTGCGCAGCGAGTAAGCCTTGCGCAACTGCAGCTCCGCCGCGTCAAGGTTGCCCATGCGGTAATGCACCCAACCGAGGCTGTCCATGATGAACGGATCTTCCGGCGCCATCTTCATCGCCTTGTCGATCAGCGCCAGCGCCTCGTCCAGCCGCACATTGCGCTCGGCCAGCGAGTAGCCCAGCGCGTTATAGGCATGATGGTTGTCCGGCGCCAGCGCCATCACCGCGCGCAGCGCCTTTTCCATCACTTCCACACGGCCGATTTTCTCGGCCTGCAACGCAAAGTCGTACAGCAGGTCGGGATTGTCCGGGAAGCGTCGCGTGCCGACTTCCAGCACCTTGTACGCGTTGGCGAACTGGCCGGCGTCGCGCAGGACCTGGCCCTCGGCCAGCACTACCTGCGCCTGTTCGGTCTTTTCGGCTGGAGCAAGCCCGGTCAGCAGCTTGCGCGCGCCGGCCACGTCCCCTGTCCTGCCCATCAGCTGCGCACGCTTGATCTGCACGCCGAAAGTCATGGCCGGATCGGCGCTGTCGATCTTGTCCAGCCACTTGCGCGAGGCGGCGAGGTCGTCGCGCTGCTCGGCCAGTTGCGACAGCATCAGCAGCACGCGCGACGGGTCGCGCTCGTCGTCGGGGCTTTCGCCCAGCACGTCGATGAAGCGCGACAGGTATTTCTCGGCGGCTTCCGACTCATCCAGCTGCATCGACAGGATGCCCAGCGCATACAGGTTGCCCAGGTTGTCCGGCTGTTCCGCCAGCAGCCTTTCGAACGATTCGCGCGCCTTGGCGTACTCCTTCTGGTCGACCAGCAGGCGGGCATGCGCCGCGCGCACTTCATGGGCCTTGGGATGGGTGGCGAGGAAGCTGGTGAACAGCGTTTCGACGCTGGCCGGGTCGGCCATCACCTGGGCCAGCATCAGCACCGAAATTTCGGAATCGGGCTTGAGCGCGAGCGCCGCGCGCGCTTCGGTTTCGGCGCGCACCTTGTCGCCGCGCGAAAACGCGTTTTGCGACAGCAGGATGCGAGCTTCGACCGTGTTGTTGTACGGAGTGATCAGGCGCTCGAGCATCGCCGACGCCGCCTCCTTGTCCTTGGCGCGACTGAGGAACTGGCGGGCCTGGAACATTGCCGCGCCACGTTCCGCGATCGGGGCATCGGCCAGCCGCTGCTTCAGGATCGCCTCGGCTTCCGGCAATTTGTCGGACATGACGGCCAGGCCGAGATAGGCGCGCGCAGCGTCTTCGGAATCGGGCGCCAGCTCGCGCCAGGTGCGCACCGCCGCCATCGCTTCCAGCGGCTGGGTGGCGCCCAACGCCATTTCGGCGGCGCGGCGTGCAAGGCGCGGGTCACGCGTCTGGCGGGCAATGTCGAGCAAGTCGGCGTACGGCCGCTCCCACTTTCCCTCGCGGTATTCCAGCTCTGCCTTCATGAGCTTGTACAGCAGGTCGCTGGTCAGCGCGACGTTCGGCAGCTTTTCGTCGTCACTGGCTTCCACAGCCGGCGAACTCGTTTCGTCGGCGACCGCGGCTGGCTCGACCTCTGCGGGCGGCACCGAGGCAGGCTGCGGCTGTTGCACCACAGCACACGCCGATAACAGGCCTGCGAGGGTTACAATGACGAAAGCGTTTTTCAAAGCAATTCCAGAATGACATCGATGATTTCTGATTCTACGCCCAACCTCCCGGTCGCGTGCGCACCCGCCATCGCAATTTACACAATTTCACGTTTCCCCCATGCCTGAATTGCCAGAAGTCGAAGTCACGCGGCGCGGCGTCGCACCGCATATCGAAGGGCGCGTGGTGGACGATGTCGTGATGCGCCGCAGCGGCCTGCGCTGGCCGTTCCCGGAAGGGCTGCGCGAGATCCTCGTGGGAAGGCGCGTGCTCGGCACCGGGCGGCGCGGCAAGTACCTGCTGGTCGAATTCGACAACGGCACCCTGATCATTCACCTGGGCATGTCCGGCCACCTGCGCGTTCTGCCCTTCGGCACCGCATACCGCACCCACGATCATTTCGACCTCGTCGTGAGCGGCGCCGGAGGGAAACACGTCCTGCGCCTGCACGATCCGCGCCGCTTCGGCGCCGTGCTGTGGCACGACAAGAGCGAAGGCGAGCTCGACGAGCACCTGCTGCTGCGCGGCCTCGGCGTCGAGCCGCTGGGCGAGGACTTTTCCGGCGACCTGCTGTACCGCGCCACGCGCAAGCGCAGCGCGCCGATCAAGCAGGTGCTGCTGGCGGGCGACATCGTGGTCGGGGTCGGCAACATCTACGCCTGCGAGAGCTTGTTCCACGCGGGAATCAACCCTAAAACGCCGGCCGGCCGCATCGGAGCTGGTCGATATGACAAGCTTGCCCTCGCGATCCGCGACGTGCTGGCCGCGGCGATTGTGCAGGGCGGCAGCACCTTGCGTGACTTTATTGCCGTTAACGGACAATCTGGCTATTTCCAGCAGACATATTTCGTCTATGATCGTGCAGGAGTACCTTGCAGAAACTGTGGCGCAGACATCCGCCAGATCAAGCAAGGCCAGCGGTCGACTTTTTATTGTGTAAATTGTCAGAAATGACGGGAAGCGCCGGCCGCGCAGAGCCGGCACGCGGGGACAATGTGAGCAAAATGGTGCAGGATTTCGAACAGTACAGCGCATGGCGCCAGAACGTCATGGCGGCGCTGGGCGCCTACCGGGAATGGGTCAACGCCGCCGAGCTGAGCGATGCGGCGACCGACCAGCGCCTGCTGCGCGCGCTCGACCGCATCCGCGACGACAAGCTGTCGGTGGCCTTCGTGGCCGAATTCTCGCGCGGCAAATCGGAACTGATCAACGCCCTGTTCTTCGCCGACTATGGCCAGCGCATCCTGCCATCGGCCGCCGGCCGCACCACGATGTGCCCGACGGAGCTGATGTACGACCCCGCCTTCCCGCCCTGCCTGCGCCTGCTGCCGATCGAAACCCGCGCCGGCCAGATGTCGACCAGCGACTACCGCGACGATGCGTCGGCGTGGACCGTGCTGCCGCTCGACCTCGATGCGCCCGACCGCATGCACGACACCTTCAAGCAGGTCAGCCTGACGCGCCACGTCAGCATCGACGAGGCGCGCAGCTACGGCCTGTATGACGAGACCGACCCGGACGCGGCGGCCACGCTGAACGACCAGGGCCTGGTCGAAATTTCGCTGTGGCGCCACGCGATCATCAACTTCCCGCACCCCTTGCTCAAGCAAGGGCTGGTGATTCTCGATACGCCTGGCCTGAACGCCATCGGCACCGAACCCGAACTGACGCTGAACCTGATCCCGAACGCGCACGCGGTGCTGTTCATCCTGGCCGCCGAAACCGGCGTCACCAAGAGCGACATCGAAGTCTGGCGCACGCACATCGGCGCGGGTACCGGCCGCATCGCGGTGCTGAACAAGATCGACGCCATGTGGGACGAGCTGAAAAGCGACGCCGAGAACGACGCCGAGATCGCGCGCCAGCAGGCCAGCGTGGCCCAGCTGCTTGCGCTGGAAACGCGCCAGGTGTACCCGGTGTCGGCGCAGAAGGCCCTGGTCGGCAAGATCAACAGCGACATGGCGCTGCTCGAAAAGAGCCGCCTCGCCGCGCTCGAAAGTGCGCTGTTCCTTGAGCTGATCCCGTCGAAGAAGGACATCATCCGCAACCAGCTGGCCGACGAACTGGCCGGCGTGGTCGGCGCGCAGCAAAGCATGATCGGCTCGCGCACGCGCGACATCGTCGAACAGCTGCAGGAACTGAAGAGCCTGCGCGGCAAGAACCAGACCGTGATCGCGCACATGATGCGCCGCATCGACGTCGAGAAAAGGGAATTCGACGCCAGCCTGATGAAACTCCAGGGCACGCGCTCGGTATTCGCGCGGCTGTCGACGGAGCTGTACACCACGCTCGGCATGGACGTGGTGCAGAACGAGATCAACACCGTGCGCGACGCGATGGAAGTCACGCGCTTCGCTACCGGCATGCGCGGCCCGGTGCGCCAGTTCTTCGACCAGGCCCGCCGCAACCTCGACGCATCGAACATCAAGATCGGCGAGATCAGCGCGATGATGGAAACGATGTACCGCAAGTTCTCGGCCGAGCATGGCCTGTCGCTGTCGGTGCCGATGCCGTTCTCGCTGAACAAATACAAGCGCGAAGTCGACGCCATTGAGGAAGCCTACTCGCGCCAGTTCGGCACCACCACGCTGATCATGAGCAGCCGTAACGTGATCATGGAACGCTTCTTCGACTCGATCGCATCGCGCGTGCGGCGCAGCTACCGCGCCGCCAATGCGGACGTCGAGGCATGGCTGAAGGTGATCATGGCGCCGCTCGAATCGCAGATCCGCCAGCACAAGGATCAGCTCAAGCATCGGCTGGCGTCGATCCAGCGCATCCACGATGCGACCGACAGCCTGGAACAGAAGATCCAGTCGTTCGAAACCACCCAGGAAGGGCTGGAAATGCTGAAGTCGAAGCTGACCCAGCTCGCGTACGGCGTGAATGTCGCCATCGAGTCCGACCTCCAGGCGCTGGAAGAAGCTGCGTGAGGCGCGCCACCGAATTCGAGGAACTGGCCGACCCCAGTTTCTCGGCCGCCGTCATCAGCTGGCAGAAGACGTACGGACGGCACGCGCTGCCGTGGCAAAACACGCGCGACGCCTACCGTATCTGGCTGTCCGAGATCATGCTGCAGCAGACCCAGGTCAGCGCGGTGCTCGGCTACTACGCGCGCTTCCTCGAACGTTTTCCCAGCCTCGCCGACCTTGCCGCCGCGCCGTCCGAAGACGTGATGGCGCTGTGGAGCGGGCTTGGCTACTATACGCGGGCGCGCAACCTGCATGCCTGCGCAAAGCGCGTGGTGGACGAATACGGCGGCGTGTTCCCGTCGGATCCGGCGCTGCTGGCGGACTTGCCTGGCATCGGACGTTCCACTGCCGCGGCCATCTCCGCGTTCTCCAGCGGAACCCGCGCGGCCATCCTGGACGGCAACGTGAAACGCGTGTTTGCGCGCACCTTCGGCATCGACCAGTTCCCCGGGATTAAGCCGGTGGAGGACGCGCTGTGGCGGCGTGCGGATGCGCTGCTGCCGATGGAAGGCATCGAGTCGTACACGCAGGGGTTGATGGACCTTGGGGCGACGCTGTGCACGCGCAGCAGCCCGGATTGCGGGCGCTGCCCATTGCAGCAGCGCTGCGTGGCGTTTGCCACGGGGCGCACGGCGGAACTGCCGGTGCGTAAGCCGAAGAAGGCGGTGCCGGAGAAGCAGGCGGTGATGATCGCGGTCGTCGATCGCGGACAGGTGCTGCTGGAGCAAAGGCCGGATTCGGGGATCTGGGGCGGATTGATGTCGCTGCCGGAGCTGGATGGGCACCAGGCGTTTGACGATGACGCTTCTGCTTCGATCGATGAGGTTGTGGTTGCGGCGCGGACGTTTGGCGAGGTCGAGGAGACCGAGGCGCTGCTGCCTCTGGTGCATGTGTTCACGCACTACAAGCTGCATATTTCGCCGTACCGTGTGGGTGTCACCAGGCGCGCGGAGCTCGTTACGAAGTATGTGTGGTGGGACTTGGCGAGGATTGACGACGCGCCATTGCCGGCGCCGGTGAAGAAGCTGCTGGCGCAACTGGCGACGTCGAATTTGTTCGGCTGAATTCGGCGGATGCACTCCGTTTATCCGCCCTACGTCGGGACGCCACAATAATACACACGTAGGGCGGATAAGCGCGTAGCGCACATCCGCCGTTTTTGTACGCCGGCCTACAACTCTTCCAACGAAAAAATCCTGCGGTGCTCGCGGATCGCATACCGGTCCGTCATCCCCGCGATGTAATCTGCGATCATGCGCGCCTGCTTTCCCACGTCGCCCGACGCGTCCTGGTAATCCGGCGGCAGCAGCACCGGCTCCGCCATGAACGCCTCGTACAGCTCGCGCACGATGCGGCTCGCCTTCACGCGCATCCGGTTCACCATGTAGTGCCGGTACAGGTTCTGCCGCAAAAAGCGCTTCAATTCGGTCGCGTCCTTGCGCATCCCGTCCGAAAAGCGGATCAGCGGCGCACTCGCCCTCACCTCGTCCACGCTGCCCGGATTCGCATCCTTCAGCAGCGCAGTTGACGTGACGATCAAATCATCCGCCAGCGCCGTGATCAAGCGCCGCAGTGTCTCGTAAATCGCGCGCCGTCCCGACAAGCCCGGATACACCGCCTGCACCTCGTGCCACAGCCGCGCGAAGAAATCCACCTGCTTCAGCTGCTCGATGGTGATCAGCCCCGAACGCAAGCCATCGTCGATGTCATGGCTGTTGTACGCGATTTCATCGGCCAGGTTGGTCAGCTGCGCTTCCAGCGACGGCTGCGTGCGGTCGATGAAACGCTGCGCCACCGGCCCCAGTGCCTTCGCATTGGTCAGCGAACAGTGCTTCAGGATGCCTTCGCGCGTTTCGAACATCAGGTTCAGGCCGTCGAACGCGCCGTAGTGCTGTTCCAGCGTGTCCACCACGCGCAGGCTTTGCAGGTTGTGCTCGAAGCCGCCGTGTTCCTTCATGCATTCGTTCAGCACGTCCTGCCCCACGTGCCCGAACGGCGTGTGGCCAAGGTCGTGCGCCAGCGCTACCGCTTCCACCAGGTCTTCGTTCAGGCGCAGGTTGCGCGCCAGCGAGCGCCCGATCTGCGCCACTTCCAGGCTGTGCGTCAGCCGCGTGCGGAACATGTCGCCTTCGTGGTTCAGGAATACCTGGGTCTTGTACTCCAGCCGGCGGAACGCGGAGCAGTGGATGATGCGGTCGCGGTCGCGCTGGAACTGGCTGCGCGACGCGTGCGCGGTTTCTCCAAAACGGCGTCCCCGCGCCGTTTCCGATTGCACGGCATAGGGAGCGAGGTACTGTTCCGGCGTCATGCTTATTTCACGCTGGCTTCGAGGGTGGCAAGCAGCAGTTCGCGCGGCACGGTCCTGATGTTCGCGCCTCCCAGCGGCTTGAGGAGGATGAAGCGGATGTCGCCGCCTTCGTTTTTCTTGTCCACTTCCATCAGCTCGAGCCAGCGCTCCGTGCCCAGGTCGGGCGCGACAACCGGCAGGCCCGCGGCCTTCACCAGCGCCCTCACCCGTTCGACCGCAGCCGGTTCGATGAAGCCGAGGCGGCACGACAGGTCGGCCGCCATCACCATGCCGCAGCCGACCGCTTCGCCGTGCAGCCAGTTGCCGTAGCCGAGGCCAGCTTCGATGGCGTGGCCGAAGGTGTGGCCGAAGTTGAGGATGGCGCGCAGGCCGCCTTCGCGTTCGTCCTGGCGCACGATGTCGGCCTTGATCTCGCACGAACGCGCGATCGCATGCGCCAGCGCGGCCTGGTCGCGCGCCACCAGCTTGCCGATGTTCTGCTCGATCCATTCGAAGAAGTCGGCGTCGATGATGGCGCCGTGCTTGATCACTTCGGCCAGGCCGGCCGCCAGTTCGCGCTCTGGCAGGGTCGCCAGCGTGCCGGTGTCGGCAACGACCGCGCGCGGCTGGTAGAAGGCGCCGATCATGTTCTTGCCGAGCGGGTGGTTGATGCCGGTCTTGCCGCCGACCGAGGAGTCGACTTGCGACAGCAGCGTGGTCGGCACCTGGATGAAAGGTACGCCGCGCATGTAGCTGGCCGCCGCATAGCCGGTCAGGTCGCCGATCACGCCGCCGCCCAGCGCCACCAGCGTGGTCTTGCGGTCGCACTTGTTGGCCAGCAGGGCGTCGAACACCAGCATCAGGGACGACCAGGTCTTGTACTCTTCGCCGTCGGGCAGCACGATGGTGATCACTTCGCGCCCGGCGGCGCGCAGCGGCCCGGCCACCCGTTCGAGGTAGAGCGGCGCCACGGTGGTGTTGGTGACGATGGCGACCTGGCGCCCGTCGATGTGGCGGGAGATCAGTTCGGGGTCGGCCAGCAGGTTGGCACCGATGGAAATCGGGTAGCTGCGTTCGCCGAGGTTGACGTTCAGGGTAGTGCTGGTTGCTTCGCTCATCGCGCCTCGCGTGTCAGGGTTTACGGGCGGCCATGCAGCCGACGCGGCAAGCGCCTCGAGCTGGGCCAGGATGGTGTTGACCATCGATTGTACGTTAGGGCGGCCGGTATCGATCACGAGGTCCGCAACCTCGCGGTACAGCGGCTCGCGCTGGGCCGTCAGTTCCTCCAGCTTCTTGCGCGGGTCGGGCGTCTGCAGCAGCGGGCGGTTCTTGTCGTGCGCGGTGCGCGCCAGGATGCTGTGGACGTTGGCGCGCAGGTAGATGACGGTGCCGCTGGCCTTGAGCAGCGCGCGCGTGTCGGGATTGAGCACGGCGCCACCGCCGGTGGCCAATACCAGGCCGCTGCGCGCGGTCAGGTCGCGGATGACGTCCGCTTCGCGCCGGCGGAAGCTCGGTTCGCCCTCTATTTCGAAAATCCAGGGGATGGAGGCGCCGGTGCGCGCCTCGATCTCATGGTCGGAATCGATGAAATCCATGCCCAGCTTGCGCGCCAGCAGCCGCCCGATGGTGGTCTTTCCCGCCCCCATCAGGCCGACGAGGATGATGTTGTGTTTGCGATCCAGCACGTGAAGTAGTTGGTCTGGTTAAAAAAAACGGCCAAGGTGATCCCTGGCCGTTTCTGGTTTTTCAGCCAAGCTTTATGGACAGGTTATTGGCATTGTAAACGGATAAGTCGTAATCAACTTGCCAAGTGGACTTGTGATGCTGACGCTGAAGGTCGCGCGGAGGTCGGCGGTGCACGGAACTGGCGCGGCGGCGCTCACCTTGAGCAGGTGCCATGAGCCTTGTCGTGCTACCAGCGGGCCGGAGGTGACGTCGGCGACCGGGTTGCCGAATTCGTCGGCCACCAGCACGTTGATGCTGGTCGCCGGCGTTTGCGGCGCGCTGTCGATGTTCAGGCCTTCGACATTGGGCGAGCCCACGCTCACCGAGAACGCGCGCTGCACCGGCAGGCCGGTGGTGACGACGATCGAGTCGAACAGCGTGAGAAGCCATTGTCGAGCGAAGCCTTGACGCGGAAGGTGGTCGCGATCTCGCCCGAGTGTGTTGCAATACCCTCAATTATCGTGCAGAAACACGGTCAGCGACGATCTTCGGCGTGATAAATACCAGCAGTTCGGTCTTGCTGGTGCTGCGGCCGGTGGTCTTGAACAGGTAGCCGAGCACCGGAACGTCGCCCAGCAGCGGGACCTTGTTCTCGCTGGTCGATTCGATTTGCTGGTAGATGCCGCCCAGGACCACGGTGCCGCCGTTTTCGACCATCACCTTGGTCTTCACGTGCTGGGTGTTGATCGCAAAGCCGGCGCGGGTTTCTTCGCCCTTCGAGTCCTTGTTGACGTCCACTTCCAGCACCACGTTGCCGTCCGGGGTGATCTGCGGCGTCACTTCCAGCCGCAGGTTGGCCTTCTTGAAGGTGATCGAGGTGGCGCCGCTGCTGGTGGCGACCTGGTACGGCAGTTCGATACCCTGCTCGATCACGGCGATCATCTTGTCTTCGGTGACCACGCGCGGGCTGGAGATGATCTTGCCCTTGCCGTCCGCTTCCAGCGCCGACAGCTCCAGATTCAGGAAGCGGTTGGCGGCCGACGAGAACAGGCTGAAGGCCAGCGTCGCAGGCGGCACCGCGCCGATCGCCGCGGCCGGCAGGTTGATGAACTGGGTGTTGGTGAAGCCGTCGCCGGTGTCCGGGGTCTGGCCGGTGACTTGGCCCGCTCCGGTCATGTTGCCGCCGATTGCCACGCGCTCGCCGCCGCCGAGCGAGAAGCCCGGCCGGCCGGCGCCGCTCAGGCCGCGCAGGTCGGCGAAGCCGAGCTTGGCGCCGAGGTTGCGCGAGAAGCCGTCGTTGGCTTCGACCAGGCGCGCTTCGATCAGCACCTGCTTGGAGGCGACGTCGGTTTTCTGGATCAGCTTGCGGATGTCCTCGATCTTGGACGGGATGTCGGTGACGAACAGCTGGTTGGTGCGCGGGTCGATCACCGCGCTGCCGCGCTTGGACAGCACGCGGTTCGGATTGTCGGCGCCGCCCGCCGCCGCGCCGCCGTCGGCGCCAAGGCCGAACACGGTGCGGAACGATTCAGCCTTCTGGTAGTTCAGCTGGAAGACTTCGGAGCGCATCGGCTCGAGGTCGGCGATCTGGGCGCGCTGTTCGAGTTCGAGCTTTTCCTTGGTCAGCAGTTCATCCTTCGGCGCGATCCACAGCACGTTGCCGTTCTTGCGCATGTCCAGGCCCTTGGCCTGCAGGACCACGTCGAGCGCCTGGTCCCACGGCACTTCGCGCAGGCGCAGGGTCAGGTTGCCGCTGACGGAATCGCTGGTGATGATGTTCAGGCCCGAGATGTCGGCGATCGCCTGCAGCGCCGCGCGCACTTCCACGTTCTGGAAGTTGAACGACAGCTTCTCGCCGCGGTAGCCCTGGGTGCCCTGGGTCAGGCGGTTCGGGTCTTCCTTGATCGGCTTGATGTCGACCACCAGCTGGGTCTCGCTCTGGTACACGCTCTGTTCCCACAGGCCGTTCGATTCGATCGTCATGCGCACGTTTTCGCCGCTTGGGGCGGTGGTGACCAGGCTGACCGGGGTGCCGAAGTCGGACACGTCGAGGCGGCGGCGCAGGGTTTCAGGCAGCGCCGTCTTGAGGAAGTCGACCACCACCTTGTTGCCGGCCTGGCGCACGTCGACGCCGACCTGGCTGTTCGGCAGGTCGACCACGATGCGGCCTTCGCCGTTCGGGCCGCGGCGGAAATCGAGGTCGCGCAGCGATTGGCGACCAGTGGGAGCCGATCGGGCGCTCTCCACAGGGGCTGCAACCGGCACGCCGGCGCGGTCGAGCGCCTGCGCCACGCCGCCGGAACCGTCGACCGTCACGATCACCGACTTGCCGTCGATCGCGGTGGCATAGTTGAGCGGACGCTTCAGGTTCAGCACCAACCGCGTGCGGGCGCCTGCCTGCACCACGTTAATCGTGCGCAGGTCGCCCAGGTTGACCTCTTGGGCGCTGCTGCCGGTGGCGTTGGCGGTGGCGCCGAAATCGAGCGCGATGCGGCTCGGGTTGGTGATCGAAAAACCGATCGGCGGCTTGGCGGGCGGATTCTTCATCGCGATGTTGACGATGACGTTCGAACCCTGCTGGTTCGCCGTGATCGACTCGATCGCATTTTCCTGCGCCAGCGCGGCACTGCTGCCGAGGGCCAGGGCCAGCCACGCGCCCACGCGGAGCGCGCAGCCCCGCAGGGTCATGGCGCCGTTCATTCGTAATGCGATCATTTTGCCGTCTCCTTACTTTCCTGCAATTCCAACTTCGACATGCGCTCGACCCAATCGCCGGTGGCGTCCTGAACCACTTCCCTGATAACCACGGCCTGCTCCGTCACGCCAGTGACGACGCCGAAGTTCTGGCCGATGCGCTGGCCCGCCCTTACCTGATGCACCTGGCGGTCTATCTGCAGCAGCGCGTGGTTGACGCTGCCCTTTTGCAGCAGTCCGACCATCTGCATGGTATCGAGCGGGAAAGTCTCCAGCAATTCCTTGCGCCGCTCGGTGTCCGGCTTGAGCGGGTTGTCCGAACGCGCGTCGGTGCGTGCCAGTTCGGCCAGCAGCTTGTCCTGGCTGAACGGCTCGATCGCGCCGCCGGCCTGGTAGGCGAGCGGGATGAAAGTCTTCGGCTCGGTCAGCGGCTTGACCCGGACCGGGGTGTTCTTGCGGGTCTCGTCCATCCACTGCTGGACTTCGCGCACGTCGCTGTCGCCGCAGCCGGCCAGCACGGCGGCGGCCAGCGCCAGCGCGGCGGTCTTGATCAGGCGCGTCATTGTGCAGCTCCTTGCTTTTTCTTCGCAGCGGCCTGCTTCTCGGCCTTCTCGCGTTCCTTGCGTACTTCACGCTGGGTCGCCGCTTCCTCCGGGTCGAGGTAGCGGAAGGTCTTGGCCACCGCGTCCAGCACCAGCGAGCCATCCTTGGCGGTGGTCAGCGACATGTTGTTCAGGGTGACGATGCGCGGCAGGTGCGCCATGTCGCCGGCGAAAGCGCCGATGTCGTGGTAGCTGCCGGTGACCTTGATGTCGATCGGCAGTTCGGCGTAGTAGTCGCGCACCACCACCTGGCCCGGCTTGAACAGCTCGAACTGCAGGCCGCGGCCCACGCCGGCCTGGTTGATGTCCGACAGCAGCGCCGCCATCTCGGCCTTGCTCGGCAACTGCTTCTGCAGGCGCTCGACGTACTGGTCGACCTGGCGCTTCTGCTCCTGCAGCGCCTCGAGGTTGATCGCTTCCGCGATCTTGACGGTGTACTCCTGGCGCAGCGTCGCTTCCTTGGCGGCGCCGGCCTCCTGCTCCTCGAATTGCGCGCTCCAGTACAGGAAGTAACCGGCCACGATGACGGCGGCCATCACGCCCAGCGCCAGCATCAGGCGCGGCGCCAGCGGCCACTGGCCGGGAGGGCGGCCCTGCAAGCCCTGGAACTGGGCGCCGATGGACTGCGACAGGTCTTTCAGGTCGATGTTCTTGTTCATGATTTGTCTCCGCCGACGGCGGCCGCTTTGCCGTCACCCGCCTTGCCGTCGGCCACGGCGGCTGCCGCGGCGTCGAGGTCGCGCGGACGCTTGATGAAGACCCCCAGCGTGAATTCCACGACCTTGCGGCCGCCCTTGCCCTGTGCCAGCGGCACCGCGCGCACTTCGGTCAGGTCGGGACGCTCAAGCCACTGCGAATTGCCGGCCAGGTTGCGCAGCAGTTCGGCCACGCGCTCCTGCGACTGCGCGAAGCCGGAAACGATGACGCGCTGGCCGTCCTGGCGGAACGACTTGAGGTACACGCCTTCCGGGGTCTGTCGCACCAGTTCGTCGAGCAGGTAGACCGGCTGGTTGCGGTCGCCCTGCAGGTCTTCCACCGCCTGCTGGCGCGCCTTCAGCGCTTCGATTTCCAGCTTGAGGGTGGCGATCTGGCCGATCTTGACGTCAAGCTCCGCGTTGGCGGCCGTGATGACGCGGTTGCGCTCGTCCTGGATCGAGATGCGGCTGGCGTTGTAGCCGCCGACCATCAGCACCACGACCACGCCGAGCACGCCGCCCAGCGCCATCAGCGCGACGAACGCGGCCTGCTTCTGCTTGCGCTTCGCTTCCCGGTGGGGAAGCAGGTTAATCTTGATCATGCTGCGCCCTTTCGCAAGGCCAGTCCGCACGCGACCAGGTAGGCCGGCGCTTCGGTGCGCAGCTGCGACTCGCGCACGGCGGGCGCCAGCTGCATGCCCTTGAACGGCGAGACCACGGCGCTGGAGATGCGGGTGCGGCTGGCCACGATGTCGAGCAGTCCCGGCATCAGCGCGCAGCCGCCGGCCAGGTACAGCTGGTCGATACGGGTGTAAGGGGTGGAGGTGTAGAAGAACTGGATGGCGCGGGTGATTTCCAGCGCCGCGCTCTCGAGGAAGGGCGTCAGCAATTCAGCCTGGTAGTTTTCCGGCAGGTCGCCGGCGCGCTTGCGCGTCTCGGCCTCCTCCATCGACAAGCCGTAGGTGCGGACGATATCCTGGGTAAGCTGGCTGCCGCCGAACGGCTGCTCGCGCTCGTAGATGGTGTCGCCGTCGAGCATGACCGAAATATGGGTGACTTGGGCGCCGATCTGGAACAGCGCCACGATCTGGCCGGCGCCGGCTTGCGGCGTCAGCGCGATCACGCGGTCGAGCGCGGCGCGCGCCGCATACGATTCGATATCCATCACGACCGCGGTCAGGCCGGCCGCTTCGGCCAGCGCCACGCGATCCTCGACCTTCTCCTTGCGCGACGCGGCCAGCATCACCTCGATGTCGTCGGGCGAATTGGCGGCAGGGCCGATCACGTCGAAGTCGAGGCTCACCTCGTCGAGCGCGAAAGGGATATACTGGCTGGCCTCGGATTCGACCTGCACTTCGAGCTGGTCCTCCGCCAAGCCCGCGGGCAGGATGATCTTTTTGGTAATGACGGAAGCGGGCGGCATGCCGAGCGCCACCAGCTTGACGCGGGTGCCGCTCTTTTTCCAGACGCGGCGCACCGCCTCCGAGACCTGCTCCAGGTTTTCGATATTGCCGTCGACCACGGCGCCGCGCGGCAGCGGTTCGGAAGCATAACGCTCGAGCCGCAATTCGCCCTTGCCGAGCTGAGCCAGCTCAACAAGGCGGACGCTCGACGTACTGACGTCCAACCCGATCAAGGGAGGACTGGATTGCCCGAACAAGGAAGCTATATTAACCATCACGAGCCCATTCCTCCCATCATTTCCATCAATTGATTATATCGGCGCAAATTGCTTTGCAGAAATAATAATATTGAAGGTCATTTCCGGGTAATTTGATATAAAACCGTTATTTAGGCGGCATACATAAGACAGTACATTAAATCGTAGCAACAACGCCGATTGGATGTAAAGGTATTTCTGCATTGGAACTTTCCGGCCATGGGCGGATACGCCACACTCTGTGAACGCCCTGACATCATAGTTGTCGGCAGGTTCACGAAGCACCTGGAAAACCCGGTTTTTACAGGACGGCGCGGCTTTGGCAGTGCTTTATAATGACCCGAATCAATAGTGAGAGATCCACCCGCATGACTGCTTCCCAAACGGAAAAATCGCATTCCCCAAAACGCAGCACCAAACGAATACTCCTGATTGCGCTAGGCATAGTCACCGGCAGCGGCCTGGTGGCGCTGCTGATCGTGGTATTCGCGCTGGCGATGGCTTATCCGAACCTGCCCGCGCTCGATACCCTGACCGATTACCGCCCCAAAATGCCGCTGCGGATTTTCTCCGCAGATAACGTGCTGATCGGCGAATTCGGCGAAGAGCGGCGCACGCTGGTGCATATCAAGGACATTCCCGACGTCATGAAAAAGGCGGTGCTGGCGATCGAGGACGACAGCTTCTATGAGCACAGCGGCGTGCACTACAAGGGCATCCTGCGCGCGGCGCTGCACAACGCCACCGGCACCGGCGGGCGCCAGGGCGCGTCCACCATCACCCAGCAGGTGGCGCGCAACTTCTTCCTGTCGTCCGAGCAGACCCTCAAGCGCAAGGCCTACGAGATCCTGCTGGCGTGGAAAATCGAGAAGAGCCTGACCAAGGACCAGATCCTCGAGGTCTATATGAACCAGATCTACCTGGGCCAGCGCGCCTACGGCTTCTCGTCGGCGGCGCAGATCTACTTCGGCAAGGAGCTGAAGGACATCAGCGTGGCGGAGGCGGCGATGCTGGCCGGCCTGCCGAAGGCGCCGTCCGCGTACAACCCGGTGGTCAATCCGAAGCGCGCGCGCACCCGCCAGCAGTACATCCTGCAGCGCATGCGCGACCTCGGCTACATCACACCGGCGCAATACGCGACCGCCAAGGACGAGGTACTGAAGATCAAGACCGACTCCAACGAGTTCGGCGTGCACGCGGAATACGTGGCCGAGATGGCGCGCCAGCTGGTGTACGAGCAGTTCAAGGAAGAGACCTACACGCGCGGGCTGAACGTGTTCACCACCATCACCAAGGCCGACCAGGACGCCGCCTACCTGGCGCTGCGCCGCGGCGTGATGGAATACGAACGGCGCCAGGCGTACCGCGGCCCGGAAGCCTACATCGATATCCCTGGTGTGAAGGAAGAAGCCGACGAAGCGATCGAAACCGAGCTGGCCGAGCATCCCGACAGCGACGACATCATCGCCGCGATGGTGCTGAAGGCGTCGCCGCAGGAAGTGGTGGCGGTGACGGCGTCGGGCGAAGAGATCAGGATCACCGGCTCCGGACTCGCGTTCGCGCAAACGGGGCTGTCGTCCAAGGCCGCGCCCAACCGCCGCATCAAGCGCGGCGCGGTGGTGCGCGTGACCCAGGGCGGCGGCACGACCTGGAGCATCACCCAGATGCCGGAAATCGAATCGGCCTTCATCGCGGCCGACACCCAGGACGGCGCGATCAAGGCGCTGGTGGGCGGCTTCGACTACAACCGCAACAAGTTCAACCACGTGACGCAGGCATGGCGCCAGCCGGGATCGGCATTCAAGCCGTTTATCTACTCCGCCTCGCTGGAACGCGGACTGTCGCCGGCCACGCTGATCAACGACGCACCGATCTCGTTCGACGCGGGGCAAACCGGCGGCCAGCCGTGGGAACCGAAGAACTACGACAGCAAGTACGAAGGACCGATGACGATGCGGCGCGGGCTGACCAAGTCGAAGAACATGGTCTCGATCCGGATCCTGAACCGCATCGGCGCCAAGTACGGCCAGGAATACACATCGCGCTTCGGCTTCGACGCCGACAAGAACCCGCCGTACCTGACGCTCGCGCTGGGCGCCGGCGCCACCACGCCGCTGCAGCTGGCCGGCGCGTACGCCGTGTTCGCGAACGGCGGCTTCCGCGTCAGCCCTTACCTGATCACCAAGGTCACCGACAGCAACGGCACGGTGCTGTCGCAGGCGTCGCCGGACCGGGCTGGCGACGAAGGCAACCGCGTGATCGACGAACGCAACGCCTTCCTGGTCGACAGCATGCTGAGGGACGTGGTCCGCTACGGCACCGCGACCAAGGCGCTGTCGCTCAAGCGCACCGACATCTCGGGCAAGACCGGGACGACCAACGACTCGGTCGACGCCTGGTTCGCCGGCTACAACCCGAAGCTGGTCGGCATTGCATGGATCGGCTTCGACCAGCCCAAGAACCTCGGCAACAGGGAAACCGGCGGCGGCCTGGCGCTGCCGATCTGGATCGGCTACATGAACAAGGCGCTGATGGGCGTGCCGGTGGAAGAGCGGCCGGTACCGCAAGGGCTGGTGCACTCCGGCGAAGAGTACTACTACGCCGAGAACCCGCCGGGCACGGGCGTCCAGAGCATCGACGTCGGCGTGCGCAGCACACCGGCCGAAGAGCAGGTGAAGGACGCGGTCAAGAACGAGCTGTTCTAACAGCAATCTTTCTTAAATCGGGGTCAGACCACCATTTCCGAAATGTTTCGGAAATGGTGGTCTGACCCTGAGCCTTCCCCTCATATTTCGTACGTCTCGAGCATGGACCCGAGCTCGTTCAACGCTTCGGCGATTTGACGTCGCGTTAAGAGTGCCGAGCTGTGATATTGCAGCCAGTGGCGCGCTAGCGACAGGATGGATAGGGTGGCAGCCGCTTTCTTGCGACTGCCATAGTGAACAGCGAACCCGTTGCGGCGTACGGCCAAGCCGATCAGCCACAGCGCGAACGCAAGCAGCGATGCGATGAGCAACAAGATGGTGAGTCGATGTGGCTTGCGTGTTTGGCTGCTGCTGAGCCCCATTCCCCATTGGGAGCTTTTGAGGTCGCGGAACGTCTGCTCGATCTGCATGCGGCCCTGGTACAAATTAACAACCGCCTTGGCACTGAGCCTCGACAGGCGTGGCGAAACAGCCAGCAACCACGGCTCCCGTTGCCCTGCGCTCTGCTTCTTACTATGGTGGCTCTGCGATTTTTTCCCGAACACAGTCTTGCATGTGCGCCCTTTGGGTACTCTCTTGATCATCACCAAACGGCATGGCACAGGGTTCGAACGGACGTAATTGAAGCTCCCCAGGTCGCGTGCACGTCCCTTCGTGTCCGCGAAATGCTCTTTGCAACCGCGCCAGTCACTTTTGCCACTGGGGGTCACCATGTCGCGGTTTCGGATGCGTCCTATCCAGGCAAACCCGAGTTGATCGAGCATCTTGAACCACGCGGCGCGAAAGCCGGCATCGGTGATGATCAAGGGCTGACAATGGGCTGGCAGCACCGAGCGTAGCGTCTTCATGAACTCGCGGTGCACCGAAGCCGCACCATACTGCGCGGTGGGGTGTATCTCTTCATAGATGACGATAGCGCGGCCCTTCACAACGACAGCCGCACGCAGCACGTGTTGGCTGATGTCGGCTAACAAATCGGACCAGTCCACGATAATGCTGATCTTCGATTGGCCTTGCAAGACGCGCTGCGCGACTGCGCGAAATATCTCCACGCGTTCGGTCGCCAGATGGGGATTGCTCAACAGCCGATCACAGCGCTTGATGCGATGACGCAATGAGCTCGAGCCTTGCACAGACTTACTCATCTTCAGCAAACCAAGCCCGCCACTCCGCGCCGCCTCAATCATCAAGGCAAGGCAATGCCGGCGTTTGGCGTGTATCGATGGGCATTGATCGGCTAACAAATCTTGTATGATTCGTCCTGCATGCATAGTCTGTTCCTTTCGTTCGCAGTTTGGTCGCTACAAACGAAAGGGTTAACACAGCCATGCATGCGCCGTTTTTGGGATTAGAAGTTAACAGGCATCCAGCCTGTTTACAAGCAATTTTTGAGGGGAAGGCTCAGGGTCTGACCCTAATGGCGTTGACTTAAGCTATTTTCTTAGTTTTCCTGAATGGGTAGCGCTGCGATTTCGATTTAACGACCCGGTCATGTTTCCTGCCGGGTCGTTTTACAGTGAGCTCGGTGACGAGCCTTTGCCGCATGTTCTGAAGCAAGGATGGCAGCTTGCCTTGCGCCCGAGTGGCGGCAGCCCAAAGCAGTTCATATTGGATGGTGTGAAACGCACGCACGAAACTGATGTCGGTCGGGGCACATCCGGCATCGAGCGCCGCCTTCGCGATTTCAAGTCGAATCAGGTTGTAGGCAATAATCGCGCCCCAAATCTCCTGCATGACGCCGTCGACCGTTTGACTACGCAACGTCAACGCCATGCCCATCATTGATTGTTTGAGCTCGCGGTAACTGGTTTCAATGTGCCAGCGGCGGGCGTAGCACGCGATCAGTTCAGCGGCCTTAAATGCGATGCGATCGGTCAGGGATGTGAGCAAGAAATGCTTTTGGCCTTTCGAATCGATCATCGCGATAGCGCGTGCGCGCCAAGTCTTGGACAGCTCGGGCGCCTTCTTGCGCGCCGCTGCCGACACTTGCATTTCCACGATCGCGTCATCTGGACCACCTTCGATAACGGTCCATTTGGTATTACTCTTGGCGGGAACGAGGAAATGACGATTGCGCCCGCGAGTGGTGATTCGACACAGCAGCTCCGCAGACAAGAAACCTTTATCGACGACGGTCAGCGAATCGTCGGCGATGCTGTCGATAAGTTCCATTGCGAAGGCTTTTTCGCTGGTGGCGTAAGGACCAAATCGTGCGTCGACAACCAGATGGGTGGGCACATGGGTCAGGGTCGCGCCGCGCACCTGGGGATAGCTCGCGACAGTCCCCTTGGCATAGGCCTGCGCCCCGAAGTGGGCCCGGTTTGCCGCACTGTCTTGGGTGCGCAGAGTGGTGCCGTCGATTGCCAATAAAACGAGGCCGTTGAACAGGTAGGCTTCTTTGTCCTGGCTGCTCCACGCCTTCGCCGACATCTGGCAAAGCCACTCGACGGGCTTCGCGCCAAGTCGCTGGCGCGCTCGTGTCACCGCACCATCCGTCACAAACGGCGCTGTTACGTTTGGCAGCGCCAAGTCCAGTTCAGCGAGTACCTCGCCGATAGAATGATGGCGATACAGCGCCAGTGCGATCACTAACCAGACGACCTGCTGCGCCGGGAGGCGACGATGGCGTATGCTTGCCTTCCCTTGCTCCACAAGGGCGGCCTCTATCCATTCAAACGGCAAATGTTCGCCGAGTCGGTTCCAGTCGAACGGCTCAGGTACTTCGTTGGCAAACAATATGGCGTCTGAAAGTATCACGCCGCAAAGTTAACACAACAAAATATTGTTTACAACACCAGAGCCACGAAAAAGTGGGCTTCAAAAGCTTAAGTCAACGCCATTATGGTCTGACCCCGATTAACGGAAATGGTGGTCTGACCCCGATTAATGAAATGTTTTTAGAGGGTGACGGGAGTGCCGCCCTGGGCGCTGGCGAGGGCGGAGAGGGAGGCGAACAGCTCGCTGCCGTCGCGGGTGTTGAGCCATTGGCCGTCGGCGCGCTTGTAGTGGAAACCGCCGGACTTGGCCGCGACCCACATTTCCTGCAGCGGCGCCTGGCTGTTGACGATGATCCTGGTGCCGTTGGCGATGAATTCGATCTCGAGCACGTTGCCGCTGCGCTTGCATTCGACGTCGATCACGTCTTCGTCGTTCAGCCTGTCCATCGCCGCTTCTATCTTGTCCAGCGTGCTTTCGGCCAGGTCCAGGAATTCGGTTTCGCTCATCATGCTACACTCCAAGGTCTTCAATCAAACTGTGATTCTAATCGTGAAGTCCTCCATTGCGCTGAATATCGGCACCGCCGCCATGGTCTTCGGCCTGCTGTCGGGCTGCGGCCAGACCGGCCCCCTGTACATGCCGACGCCGCCCGCCAAGCCCCAGCCAGTCCCGGCCCAGCCGCCCGCAATGCCTCCCGTTTCTTCTTCCGTCGCCCAGTAAATACCTTATGTCGCACTTCTCCTATCAAGACGGCGTCCTGCACGCCGAAAGCACTTCCTTGCCCGCCATCGCCGACCAGTTCGGAACCCCGACCTACGTGTATTCGAAGGCGGCGCTGCTGGCGAACTTCGCGTCGTACGCCGACGCCTGCGCCGGCCGCGATGCGCTGATCTGCTACGCGATGAAGGCGAATTCGAACCTGGCCATCCTCGACCTGCTGGCGCGCGAAGGCGCGGGCTTCGATATCGTGTCGGGCGGCGAACTGCTGCGCGTGCTGGCGGCGGGCGGCGATCCGCGCAAGGTGATCTTCTCGGGCGTGGGCAAGACCGTCGACGAGATCCGCCTGGCGCTGTCGCACGACATCCTGTGCTTCAACGTGGAGTCGATCCCGGAACTGCACCGCATTAACCAGGTCGCCGGCGAAATGGGCAAGACCGCGCCGGTGTCGCTGCGCGTGAACCCGAACGTGGACGCGAAGACCCACCCTTACATCGCCACCGGCCTGAAGGCCAACAAGTTCGGCGTGGCGTTCGACGATGCGCTCGATACCTACCGCGCCGCCGCCTCGCTGCCCCACCTGCAGGTGGTCGGCATCGACTGCCATATCGGCTCGCAGCTGCTGGACGACGCGCCGCTGCTGGAGGCGCTGGACAAGGTGATCGAGCTGATCGATACGCTGGCCGCGGAAGGCCTCACCATCCATCACCTGGACATGGGCGGCGGCATCGGCATCAACTACGGCGAAGCCGGCGAGGCCGAGCCTGTGCCGGTGGGCGATTACCTGCGCCGCGTGTTCGCGCGCATCGACGCCTGGCGCGCGGAGAAGTACGACGGCAAGCCGATCAAGGTGGCGTTCGAACCGGGCCGCTCGATCGTGGGCGATACCGGCCTGCTGCTGACCCGTGTCGAGTTCCTGAAGCCGGGCACGGAGAAGAATTTCTGCATCGTCGACGCGGCGATGAACGACCTGATGCGTCCTGCCCTTTACCAGGCGTGGATGGCTGTGCAGCCGGTGGTGCCGCACGCAGGCGAGACGGTGACGTATGACGTGGTAGGGCCGGTGTGCGAGTCGGGCGACTGGCTGGCGCGCGAGCGGGCGCTGGCGGTGAATGCGGGCGACCTGCTGGCAGTGATGCAGGCCGGCGCATATGGCTTGACCATGTCGTCCAATTACAATACCCGCGGCCGCGCAGCCGAGGTGATGGTCGATGGCGACAAGGTTCACCTCATTCGCAAGCGCGAGAATCCGGCGGATTTGTTTGCGCTGGAGTCGGTGATCAAGTAATCGCGTTGGCGTTCGGCGGTTGACACCTTTACGAAGTCATCCGCCGGACGCCTGTGCCGCCTTCTGCTTCTGCTTCTGCTTCGAACCAAAGAAGCTCCAGTACACCCTCGCCCCCAGCAGCACCGCCACGATCACGCCAAAAATGAACGGCTCGGTGAAGTTGCTCTTCCCCGCCCTCATCCACCAGAAGTGCAAGATGCCCAGCGGCGCGATGATGTAGATCAGCCGGTGCAGCCACATCCAGCGCTTGCCCCCCAGCCGCTTCATCATCCCATTCGTGCTCGTCAGCGCCAGCGGTATCAGCAGCACAAACGCCGTGAACCCCACCAGGATGAACGGCCGCTTCGCCACATCCCTGAACATCGCCACCACGTCAAAGAAGTGGTCGAACCACAGGAAGGTCATGAAGTGCAGGAACGCGTAGAAAAACGCGAATACCCCCAGCATCCGCCGCAGCCTGTTCAGCCAGTTCATTCCGGTCAGGCGCCGCAGCGGTGTCACCAGCAAGGTCAGGCACAGGAGGCGCAGCGTCCAGTCCCCGGTCCCGCGCGTGATGAATTCCAGCGGCTCGACCAGCTGTCCGCTGTAGGTCAGCCACACCATGCGCGCCAGCGGCACCAGCGCCAGCACGAAGATTGCCGCCTTGATGCCGCTCAGCTGCTTCGAACCCGGGTTGAACGTCATCGCCATCAGAAGTACTTCTTGAGGTCCATGCCGGCATACATGGATGCCACCTCAGGATAGCCGTTGAACATCAGCGTCTTGCGCTTCTTGTTGAAGAAGCCGTCCACGCCGACCCTGCGCTCGGTGCCCTGCGACCAGCGCGGGTGGTCCACGTCGGGATTCACGTTCGAATAGAAGCCGTACTCCTGCGGCGCTGACTCGTTCCACGCGGTCTTCGGCTGGTCGCGCACGAAGCGGATCTTGACGATCGACTTGCCCGACTTGAAGCCGTACTTCCACGGCACCACCACCCGTACCGGCGCGCCGTTCTGGTTGGGCAGGGTCTGGCCGTACATGCCGAGGGTGAGCAGCGTGAGCGGGTGGTTGGCCTCGTCCATGCGCAGCCCTTCCACATACGGCCAGTCGAGCACGCGGCTGCCCAGGCCGGGCATCTGCGTGCGGTCGGCCAGCGTGGTGAACTCGACGTACTTGGCGTTCCCGGTGGGCTCGACCTTCTTGATCAGCTGCGACAGCGAATAGCCAACCCATGGGATCACCATCGACCAGCCTTCCACGCACCTCAGCCGGTACACGCGCTCTTCCAGCGGCGCCAGCTTGACCAGGCTGTCGATGTCGATCGTCATCGGCTTCCTGACCTCGCCCTCGATCGAAACCGTCCACGGCCGGGTCTTCAGCGTGTGCGCGTATTCGGCGGGGTCGGACTTGTCGAGCCCGAATTCGTAGAAGTTGTTGTAGCTGGCCGCGTCCCGGAAAGGCGTCTGCTTTTCAGGAACCGCGTAGGCGGGATTGGGTTTGCCGGCGAGTCGTTGTGCGGGAACCTGGGCAAACGCCTGGCGGTTTGCCATTTCCCACAGTGCGCTGCCGGCCACGGCGCCGACCGCCATCTGTGCGATGAAGCGGCGCCGCGATTCGTAGACTTCTTGCGGTGTAATTTCCGATCCGAACGGGATATCGGCACCGTTCGGACTGCGTTTGATCAGCATGGCGTGCTCCGGAAAATGAGTAGTAACATCTAAACATTACACCATTTTGCCGGAGCGGCAAGACACGGCTGCCCGGCTTACAGCGCCCCGTAGGAATGCAGGCCCGACAGGAACATGTTGACGCCGATGAAGGCGAAGGTGGTGACCAGCAGGCCTACCAGCGCCCACCACGCCGCCACGCGGCCGCGCAGGCCGGTTACGAGGCGCATGTGCAGCCAGGCGGCATAGTTGAGCCAGACGATCAGCGCCCAGGTCTCTTTCGGATCCCACGACCAGTAGCCGCCCCACGCTTCGGCCGCCCACAGCGCGCCGAGGATCGTCGCCACGGTGAAGAAGGCGAAGCCGACCGAGATGGCCTTGTACATCACGTCGTCCAGCACTTCCAGCGCCGGCAGGCGGTCCGCCAAAATGCCGTGCGACTTGAGCAGGTAGGCCGAGCCGACCATCGCGGCCAGCGCGAAGGTGCCGTAGCCGATGAAGTTGGCCGGTACGTGGATCTTCATCCACCAGCTCTGCAGCGCCGGCACCAGCGGTTCGATGCCGGAAGCGCCGCGCGACACCGTGTACCACAGCAGGAAGGCCACCGCCGCCGAGATGATCAGCATGACGAAGGCGCCCAGCGCACGCGTGGCGTAGTGCTGTTCGTAGTGCAGGTAGAACATGGCGGTGATCAGCGCGAACAGGATGAACACTTCATACAGGTTCGATACCGGGATGTGGCCGACGTCGGCGCCGATCAGGTAGGACTCGAACCAGCGCACCATCATGCCGGTCCAGCCGAGCACCACCGCGGCCCAGCACAGCTTGGAGCCGACCGAGGTGCCGAAGTCGGAACGGGACAGCAGGCCGACCCAGTAGAACACGGTCGAGAACACGAACAGCGCGCTCATCCACAAGATGGCGGACTGCGAAGACAGCATGTACTTGAGGAAGAATTTCTTGTTGGCGTTGGCCAGGTCGCCGCCGTACAGGCCGATGGCGCCCAGCGCCAGCAGCGCGACCAGCGGCAGCAGCCAGCGCATCGGCTTCCAGTGCCAGCCGACCACGGCGAAGGTAGGGGCGGACAGCAGCAGGATGGCTTTTTCGTAGCCGTCCATGTAGGCGCCATACTGGCTCAGGCCGTACAGCGCGCCCGCCATCAGGGCGATGGCGTACAGCCAGTCGATCACCGTCAGGCGCTTGAAGTAGCCCGGCGTCTGGGTGTAGGTTTGGGTTTGCGAAATTTCCATTGTTTTCTCCAGGAACCGCCGCCGGAATCCGGCGGCTTACAGCTTACGCCGATTGCGGCAGCTTCGCTTTCAGGTCGTTAAATTCATGTTCGAAATCGAGCGTCTTGCGCTGGGTGCTCATCGCCATCAGGGCGTGCGCGCTGCCACCCTCTTCGTCGCGCACCCAGATCCACACGCGGCGTTCGCGGATGTAGAACATGGCGAAGATGCCAAGCACCAGCAGCAGGCAGCCGACGTACACCACCGGCTTGCCCGGCGAGCGCGTCACCTGCAGCACCGACGCCTTCACTTCGTTGAATTCGTCCATCTGCAGGAACACCGGTGCGCCGTAGAAGACGCTGTCGGACAGCGCGTTGGTGGACAGCTGCAGGAAGCGCGCGTGCGTTTCATCGACCGTCACCGGCGCCAGCCCGTCCTTCGCGCGCGCGGCCTGCCACAGCTCCCACATGGTGCCGTTGAGGATCTTCATGAAGATGCCGGCGGCTTTTTCCTGCTCGTCGCGCGGGATCTTCTCGAGGAACTGCGACACCGCCATGTAGCCGCCCTGCTTGCCGTCGCCGGCGAAGATGGCGAGGCTGCGCGCGGCGGAGTCGCGCAGTTGCTGTTCCATGCCGCTGCTGCCGGAGCCGGTCAGCGCACGTTTGGCGTAGCTGGCGGCGGCGGAGTCGCGCAGGCCGGCGTCGGCCAGTGCGGCGCGCAGGCGCATCCACTCGCGCACGCTGTACTCGTCGTCGGCCGGGATGCGCAGGTAGCTGAACGGCTCGGACGGGGTCGAACGCACGCCGGCCAGGTAAACCTGGGCGCCGTCCAGCATCACCGGCTGCATGTAGTTCTGGAATTCGCGCGCCTGGCCGGTCTTGTCGCGCAGCTTGTAGGTCACGCTCGGGCCGACGTTCTTCAGGTCCTTGGTGTCGCGTTTGGCGCCGGAGCCAAGCTGCTTGTCCAGCCCTTCGGCGAGCTGCTGGTTGAGCGACTGGGTCTTGGTCACGGCGCGCACGTCGGTGCTGCCGATGTTTTCGACGTTGAACGGGCGGAAGCCCGACCATTCGACCGAGTACGTTTCGCCGCCGCGCCTGAGTTCGGTCGCCGAACCGACTTCGCCGGACATCGTAAACTGCGTCGCATCGGCGCCCGCCATCGGGAAGCCGGTCATCTTCAGCTTGGTGCCGCCGTCCTCGAAGCTGGACTGGTAGACCGCGATGCCCTTGTAGATCAGCGGCTTGTTCACTTCGATGGTGGCCGGGAAGGTCTTGCCGGTTTCGTGGTCCTGCACGATCACGTCGCTGGCGAACAGCTTCGGCATGCCGGTCGAGTAGAAGTCGATGTGGAACTTGGCCAGCTTGATGGTGAACGGCAGCTCCTGCACCAGCACGCCCGACGCCTGCGGGATCAGGGCGACGTCGCTGGCCGCCCCTTCCGGGATCATGGTGTTGCCGCGGTAGGTAGGGTTGCCCAGGCCAAGGCGGTGCTGCGCCGGAATGGCCGAGATCAGGCCGCTGCCGGTAAATGGCGTTTTGCCGAGGAACCACTGCTGGAAGCGGATCGGCAGGTCGGAGTCGAGCATGCCGCCGACCAGGATGATGATGATGGCCGAGTGCGCGAAAATGTAGCCGAACTTGTTGCCGGCGCCCTTCTTGGCCGTCACCAGCGTGGCGTTCGGCTTGTCGACGACTTTGGTCGAATAGCCGGCATCGAGCAGGCGCTGCGCGCTTTGCTGCGCCAGCGCGGCGCGGCCCAGCGGCGCTACCCATTCGGCCTTGTGGTGGAAATTGCGCAGCGAGATTTCGCGCACGTTCTCGCGCCAGCTGCGCATGTCCTTCATCAGCTTGGGCGTGGTGCGCACGATGCACAGGCCGGTCGACAGGATCAGGAAGCCGAGGATGGTCAGGAACCACCATGCCGAATACACGGCGTACAGTCCCAGCTTGTCGAACACGGCGAACCAGAACGGGCCGAACTGGTTGACGTAGTTCGTCATCGGTTCGTTCTGCTTCATCACGGTGCCGATCATGGCGGCGATCGAGATGATCGTCAGCAGGCTGATCGCAAAGCGCATCGACGATACCAGCTCGACCGCTTCGGCAAGCCGGCGCCTTTTCGTCTTCAATTCAATTCCGGTGGCGGTGCTCATTTCACTTCCAGTTCGCGCTCAAGCGGCCACAAAGAAACGACATTTGGTGGGCTTATCCGCGTAAACAAAAAGGGCAGCCCGCTTGCGCGCCGCCGCCCTAGAGGATCTTGCATCGGGAGATAAAATCCCGGCAAGCTCAGTTTTAAGGCACCACGCGGGTGCCGGTACTGTTACTTCAAGCCGGCGATGTAATCGGCAACGGCTTTCATTTCCTGATCGGACATGCGCTCGGCCAGGGTGGTCATCGGTGCGCTGTTCTTGCGCGCGCCGCCCTTGAATGCCTGCAGCTGGGCCACGGTGTAGTCGGCGTGCTGGCCGGACAGGCGTGGGAACT
Source organism: Massilia cavernae (assembly GCF_003590855.1). Classification (GTDB taxonomy): domain Bacteria; phylum Pseudomonadota; class Gammaproteobacteria; order Burkholderiales; family Burkholderiaceae_D; genus Telluria_A; species Telluria_A cavernae. Next base: position 64,247 of record NZ_QYUP01000124.1, on the reverse strand, counting down.
GGATCGGCATGCCGTTGCCGTTGGCGCCGTGGCAGCTTGCGCATGCTGCTACGCCGCGTTCGGCGATACCGCCGCGGTAGATCTTCTTGCCCAGTTCAACGGTGTCCTTGTTCTTCGCTGCGCCCTGCTTTGCCTTCTGGATTGCCAGGTAGGCGGAGATATCTTTCTTTTCCGCTTCGGTCAGCATCTTGGCGTAGAGGCTCATGACCGGCTGCTGGCGCTGCGGCGTGGTGAAGTCGACCAGCTGCTTGTGGGTGTAGGCTTCGAACTGCGCGGTCAGTTTCGGGTTGGCGGCGATGGTCGAGTTGCCGCCGGCGCCGTGGCAGGACACGCAGGCAGGCAGGCCGCGTGCTGCATCGCCGCTGTCGTACAGGGTTGCGCCTTTGGCGGCATCGGCCTTGGCGGCTGGCTGCGCGTGTTGTTCAGCGGCCGTCGCGAGGCTCGATACTGCCAGCGCGGCAACCAGGAAGGACTTCACAAACGCCGCACCGGCGGCCGGGAAAAACGCACGATTCATTCACACACCCTGACTTGTAAAAATTGAGTTCTTTGAAAATTTGGCAGTGCAACCGTATTGCCTCATCGACGCTGGAGCTACCGCGCCGCAACAATACGCAACCCCTTATTGTACAATAGCTTTCTCGGGTCATCGCCCCCTTTGTTGCAATTTCTGCCCATCCCCATGTCCAAACTCTGGCAAGCCCGCTTCTTTACGACCGTTAACCAACTGCGCGACCTGCCCGATACGCAGGTCCCCGAAATCGCTTTTGCGGGCCGTTCCAACGCGGGAAAATCGACCGCCATTAACATCCTGACAAACCAGAAGGGCCTGGCATTCGCATCGAAGACGCCGGGCCGAACCCAGCACATCAACTACTTCTCGATCGGCGGCGCCCACGTCGGCCAGCACCGCAAGGACCCGACCATCGTCGAGGAAATCCAGGGCTTGCTGGTCGACCTGCCGGGCTACGGCTACGCGGAAGTGTCCGGTTCGGCCAAGCTGCACTGGCAAAAACTGCTGGGCGACTACGTCCAGCGCCGCGAACAGCTGGCGGCGCTGGTGCTGATCATGGACTCGCGCCGCCCGTTCACCGACCTCGACGTGCAAATGCTGGAATGGTTCGCCCCGACCGGCAAGCCGATCCACTGCATCCTGACCAAGGCCGACAAGCTCAACAACAACGAGACGGCCAACGCCTTGCGCAAGGCGCGCGCCATGCTCGACAGCTATGTCGACGAAAACGGCGAAGGCTTCCCGTTCACGGTGCAGATGTTCTCGGCGCTCAAGCGCATCGGCATCGAAGAGGCGGACGCCAAGATCCTCGAACTGCTCGGCCTGAATGACAAGCCTGCTGACGACGCACCGGCTCAAGAGGCCGGCGTAGCGTCGCGCGACGGCGCCAAATAATTTTTATCACTTCTTTGGAACCCTGAGATGACGATACCAGCCACCTACCCGGCAATCCGCATGCGCCGCATGCGCCGCGACCCGTTCTCGCGCGCCCTGATGCGCGAAAACACCATCACCGCATCGGACCTGATCTATCCGGTATTCATCCTCGACGGCAGCAACCAGCGCCAGCAGGTTGGCTCGATGCCGGGCGTGGAGCGCGTGTCGGTCGATTTGCTGCTGGAATTGGCGCACGACTGCGTCAACCTGGGCATCCCCGCGCTGGCGCTGTTCCCGGTGATCGACGCCTCGCTCAAGACGCCGGACGGCATCGAAGCGACCAATCCGGACGGCCTGGTGCCGCGCGCCGTCCGCGCGCTCAAGAGCCGCTTCCCTGAACTGGGCATCGTCACCGACGTGGCGCTCGATCCGTTCACCACCCATGGCCAGGACGGCCTGATCGACGACAACGGCTACGTGCTGAACGACGTCACCATCGAGATGCTGATCCGCCAGGCGCTGACCCAGGCCGAGGCAGGCGTGGACGTGGTGGCGCCGTCGGACATGATGGACGGACGCATCGGTGCAATCCGCAAGGGGCTGGAAGAAAAGGGTTACATCCATACCCGCATCATGGCCTACTCGGCCAAGTATGCGTCGGCGTTCTACGGCCCGTTCCGCGATGCGGTGGGTTCGGGCTCGAACCTGGGCAAGGCCGACAAGAACACCTACCAGATGGACCCGGCCAATAGCGACGAAGCGCTGCGCGAGGTGGCGCTGGATATCGCCGAAGGCGCGGACATGGTGATGGTCAAGCCGGGCATGCCTTACCTGGACGTGGTGCGCCGCGTGAAGGACGAATTCAAGGTGCCGACCTTCGCTTACCAGGTCAGCGGCGAATACGCGATGATCAAGGCCGCCGCGCAGAATGGCTGGCTGGATCATGACAAGGTGATGATGGAATCGATGATGGCGTTCAAGCGCGCCGGGGCGGATGGGGTGCTGACCTACTTCGCGCGAGATATCGCGCGGATTCTTAAGTCGAAGGCGTAATTGACCGAAAGGCCGTAGGGCGGATAAGCGTAAGCGCATCCGCCGCTTTTTTTTTCGTCAACGGTGTTGGCCCGGACCGAAAACGGCGGATGCGCTTCGCTTATCCGCCCTACGATCCCGATGCGGCCTCCCCTACCGCCTGCCCCGCGGCGGCTTGTAATCCTCGAACATCTCCCTGAACAGGAACGCCTCCAGTTCCGCCGTATCCTGCACCCGCGCGCTCATCCTCACCACCCGCTGCAGCCTGCGCGAATCCCAGTCGAAATCGCCTACCTTCTCCTTGCGAATCAGCTCGATCATCTTCTTGACGATCGCCGTCTCGATATCCGGTTCGCGGCCCAGCTCCACGTTCACCTGCTGCAGCCACCTGCGCTTGAAGTTCGGATTCCAGCCGCGGAATTTCAGCTGCGCGCTTGAAAACGTCTTGTCGGTGACCTCGAAAATTCCGCCAGTCTCGTTGCTGTCGTTCTGGGCGCGCCCATTGGCCGCCGCGATGTTGGCCAGCGCATTCCTCATGCCGCGCGCCGCTTCGCTTTCCGGCGCCGGCGGTTCTTCCGACTGTCCCCGCTCCGCGCGCTTCCTTGCGATGCGCGCGGCCATGTCCTCGTCCTGCGGCGCCTCCAGCTTTTTCGGCGGTTCCTCCGCCAGCTTGACCGGCTTCTCGTTCGGCAGCGTAATCGTGTCCGGCAGGCGTTCGACGTTCAGCACCGGCTCCGGCCTGGCCTTGGCCGCCTTGCTGGCCTGCTTGCGCGGCTCGCTTTTCGGCTTCGGCTGCGCCTTCGGCCTTTCGCTGATGGGCGAAACATAGACCATCCCGCCGCCGGCCGGCGGCTTGAGGGTGATGTCCTTGTCTGGCTTGAAGAGGTAGAGCGCGACCAGCAGCAGGTGCAGCCCCACCGTGACAGCCAGGCCGACCCGGTTGACGCGCGCGCTTCCATACACGGGAACCGCGGACGGCAGCGCCTGGCCGCAGTGCTCGCAGTATCCGGTGTTTGCCGGGGAAGAATGGGAATGGTCACGCAAGTTCAAATACGGCTTTCCAGGCTGCAGCAAAGTCGAAATGGGGGATGAGGGCGCAGTCTATACGTTTTGGGATAATTGCGCACGGGCAGGACACCTTGTAGAGCTTACAAGGTGCGGAGAGCGATAGTTGTTACAAGATGTATCAGCAGCGCTGGAGTGCGAGTCCGCTGGCCAGGCGCGGAGCCCGTTTTTTCGGAGCGGCCGGATGGCGCGCCGCCAGCTGGGTGAACAGCTCGCGCACGCAGCGGTCGGCGTCGAGCACCTGGCGCGAATGAATGCGCGGGCGCGGCAAGGCGTGGGTGTAGTAATGCGCGCCTTCGACCAGGCAGCCGACCGCCCACAGGGTGGAACTGGCGCGCCCCGAGCGTCCGACCGGGTGGTTGGCGTAATCGATATCCAGCCCGCCGGGATGGAAGCCGCCATTGAAGTACGGCCGCACGATACCGCGCTTGACCAGGTTGCGGGTGAACACCGAATCGTCGCTCTCGGGCGAGTAGGTATCCAGCCGCGCCACCACCAGCACGTCGGCGTGCGCGGTGACGGTTCCGTTACCGATTTTCGTATACAGCGCGAACCGGGAGCGTTCCTCGTCGATGCGCAGCGCGGCGTTGGGCCCCGGCGCCACCGACAGCACGCCGGCGTCCATCAGCGCCAGCAGCTGGGCGTTGCGCTGGCACGGCGGGCCGAAGGTGATGCGGTTGATGGCGGGGTTATACACGTTGAGGAACTTGCGGTGCGAGGCCGGCGCCAGCCCGCCATTTTCGACCACGTCCTGCAGCACCGCGCGGGCGTCGCGCAGCACGTCGGCCGCGGCTTTTGCCGGACTGCCAAGGTTGCCGCGCCCGGCTTCGCACAGGTCCTGTTCCAGGCAGTTACGGAAGAAGGCGCGGAATTCGGCGGCGCTGCCGAAACTGCGCCCGCGCAGCGGGAACAGCATGGCGTCGATGGCTTCCTTCTCGTCCTCGCCCACCGCATACCAGCCGGCGTCGGGCGCCACGCCGTCGGCGACCGTGCGCCAGGCGTAGCCCATTTCCTTGATCACGAGGGGAAACAGGTCGCGGTCGAAATCGAGCTGGCCGCCCAGCCCCGCGCGCAGGCGCTGCTCGCGCATTTCCGCGACCGCGTCGCGCGTGAAGAAGCGGGCCTGGTGGCGGCCCGCCAGCCCTTTCTGGTTGACGCCGCGCGCCAGTGCCGGCATGCAGTTGCGCGAGAAGAGTATCAGTTGCGGCTCCATCCCGGAACGGATGTGATGCAACTCGCCGTCTTCCGTGACGAATTCGCCGCCCCGACCTACCGTCAGCTCGGCTACCACGTCGTGCGCGGTAAGGCCGAGGCCCTGCACCGCCACGGTGGCGTCGGCGGCGATGCCGGCCAGCCGGTCCAGCGGGTACACGTGGCGCACGAAACCCAGCTTGCTGTTGTAGCGCGCATGGTCCTGGGCAAAGTTGCGGTACCAGGCTTCTTCGTCGGTGAGCTTGTTGCGGCAGTGGCCAGTGGCAAGGAAAACGAAGTCGCTGGCCAGCGAGAAGCCGTTTTCCAGCTCGACCAGGTAGCCGCCGCCGGGCTGGGGCGCCATGTCGGCGGCGCGCTGGCGCAGGTGCCGGATGGTCATCGACGGCGGCGCCGCGCCCGCCACCTGCGCGTAGGCCCAAGACAGGTAGAGCCCGAGCAGCTGGCGCGGCAGGTAATCGTCGTCGGTGATTTCCTCGCCCCCGCCGGCGGCGCCGGCCTTGACGAACTGTTCGCCGAAGCGGCGGTAGCCCTGCGCGCGCGCCCATTCGGTCAGCGAAGGCGCCTCGCAGGCGCACGGTATTTGCACCGCTTCGGCGAACGGGAAGATGGTGACCTGGCTGGCCAGGGTGTTAATCAGGAGGTGCTGCGGCTGGCGCGGCAGGTGCACGCCGGGCCCGCATTCGCCCGGGTCGACCAGGTTGACCTGAAGGGGAAGCGGCACTGTGCGCGCGAAGGCGACGATCCGCTCGAGGATGGACATGCCGCGCGGGCCAATGCCGATGATGGTGACGCTGGACCGTTCCATCAGAATTGCTCCGAGAAACCCTGTCCTCCAGGGCAGGGAGTGAAAGGAGCCGGGCGCGACGCGCCCGCAGCCGTCCAAGTGAAAAAATGTTTTGAACTTTGGTGTTGGTCCACGGTCAAACTCCGTAAGTGCTTCAGTATGCGATTACGCGCTGGGGCATGACTTACTAGTACCGCTTTTTCCAATCCGCAGACGCCTTAGGCGAGGTCGAGAGATATCCTGTGGATTGAATAAGAAGCTGGGCTCGTTTCAGTCCGGCCTCCGTCTGGGGCATCAGACGCCAGCAGTGGGAATCCCCTTTCGTTCACGAAGGGGAGGATGTCAAGTCGACCGCCTGCCATGTCCAAAGCAAGGCCCATGGTAGGCAGACGGTCAATCGCACACGTTGTTGCAGGTCAATTGAAACCTTGCGGCAAGTTCAACCTGCTGCGGCGTCGCGCTTCAACTGCTCCTCGCGCAGCAGGCGGGCGCGGGCGGCCACCTGCCCGCCTTCCGGCGCCCCGGCGTCGCCCGGCTCGCGCGGGGCCGGCTGTTCGGCCAGCGGCGGCAGCGAGGCGGCGTCGCGCGCGGCCAGCTGCTCGTCCGACAGCGGTCCGGTGCCGCTGTACTTGTCGAGGTAGAGGTAGATCACCGGGGTGATGTACAGCGTGATCACTTGCGAGAACAGCAGGCCGCCCACCACGGCCAAGCCGAGCGGCTGGCGCAGTTCGGCGCCGGCGCCCATGCCCAGCGCGATCGGGATCGCGCCCATCATCGCCGCCAGCGTCGTCATCAGGATCGGGCGGAAGCGCAGCAGGCAAGCTTCGCGGATCGCGTCGTGCGGGCTCTTGCCCTCGACCCGCTGCGCGTGCAGCGCGAAGTCGATCATCATGATCGCGTTCTTCTTGACGATCCCGATCAGCATCAGGATGCCGATGATGGCGATCATGGTCAGGTCGAGGCCGAACAGCTCCAGGGTCAGCAGCGCGCCCACCGCGGCCGACGGCAGGCCGGCCAGGATGGTCAGCGGGTGGATATAGCTTTCGTACAGCACGCCGAGCAGCACGTAGATCACGCCCAGCGCCGCGACGATCAGGATCACCTGGCTGGCCTGCGATTCCTCGAACACCGCCGCGTCGCCGCCGTAGCGCGTGATGACGGAGGCCGGCAGCTTCATGTCGGTGGCCATGCGGTCGATCTTGGCGGTGGCGTTACCCAGCGGGACTTCGGGCGGCAGGTTGAACGACAGCGTGATCGCCTGCAGCTGGCCCTGGTGATTGACCGAGGTCGGGCCCACAGTGCGCTCCACCGTGGCGAAGCTGGACAGCTTGACCAGCGCGCCGGTGTTGCTGCGCACCGAGACGCGGGTCAGCGCGTCGTCGAACTGGCGGTCGGCCGCATCGGCTTCCATGATGACGTTGTAGCTGGCCGCCGGCGAGTAGATGGTCGAGACCTGGCGCTCGCCGAAGGACGCGTAGAGCGCGGTGCGCACGTCGGCCATTTCCACGCCGAGGGTGGCGGCCTTGTCGCGGTCGACGTTCAGGCGCGCCTGCAGGCCGCCCTGCTGCGAATCGCTGGTGACGTCGCGGAAGTCCGGGTCGGCGCGCATGCGGTCGAGGAATTTGTTGGCCCATTCGTTCAGGTCGTCCGCGCGCACGCTCTGCAGCGTGTACTGGTAGCGGCTCTTGCTCTGGCGTCCGCCAAGCTGCAGGTTCTGGGTCGGGCTGAGGAACACCGACACGCCCGGCACCGCGCGCGTGTCCTTGCGCAGTTCGTCGACGACTTCCGGCATCTTCTTGCGCTCGTCGCGCGGCTTGAGCATCACGAACATGCGGCCGGTATTGCCGCCGCCGGTGAACGAGGTCACATCCTGCACCGCAGGATGAGCGCGCACGATGGCCACCACCTTGTCCTGCAACTGCGCCATCGCGTCGGTCGAGGTTTCTTCCGCCGCTTCGACGCTGATGCGCAGCCGGCCCAGGTCTTCCTCGGGGAAGAAGCCCTTCGGGATGGTGGCGTACATGACGACGGTCAGCGCGAAGGTGCCGACCGCGACCAGCAGCACGATGGTGCGGTGCGCCAGCGCGATGTCGAGGGTTTTCTGGTAGCCGGTGCGGACCTTTTCGAAGCCCGCCTCGAAGTGGCGGCCGACGAAGTTTTTCTTGCCCGGTCCGTGGTCGCCATGGGCCGGCAGCAGGCGGCTGGCCAGCATCGGCACCAGGGTCAGCGACACCACGGCCGACACCAGCACCGCCAGGCCGACCACGACGGCAAATTCGTGGAACAGCAGGCCGATCACGCCAGGCATGAAGAAGATCGGGATGAACACCGCCACCAGCGAGATCGAGATCGAGATGATGGTGAAGCCCATCTCCTTCGAACCGATCAGGGCGGCGGCCAGCGGGCGCTTGCCCATTTCGATATGCCGCACGATGTTTTCCAGCACCACGATGGCGTCGTCGACCACCAACCCGACCGCCAGCGTAATGCCGAGCAGGGACACGTTGTCGAGGCTGTAGCCGAGCCAGTACAGCAGGCCCACCGCGCCGAGCAGCGAGATCGGCATCGTAACCGCCGGGATGAAGGTGGCGGAGGCACGGTGCAGGAACAGGAAGATCACCAGGATCACCAGCACCACCGTGAACGCCAGCGTCAGCTCGACGTCATGGATCGCCTCGCGGATCGAGACCGAGCCGTCGTTGACGAGGCTGAGCTTGATCGATGCCGGCACCTGGGCCTGGAAGCGCGGCAGCAGCGCGCGCACCGCGTCGACCACCTGCACCGTGTTCGCGTTCGGCTGGCGCTGCACCATCAGCACGATCGAGCGTTCGCCGTTGAAGCTGCCGGCGGCCTTGACCGACTGGAAGCTGTCCTCGACGGTGGCGACGTCGCGCAGGCGCACCGGCTGGCCGTTGCGAGTGGCGACGATGATCTCGGCGAACTCGGACGCCTTCATCAGCTGGGCATTGCCCTGGATGGTCAGGGTCTGGTTGGGGCCATCGAGCACGCCCAGCGGCGAATTCGAATTGGCGGCGCGCAGCGCGGCGGCCAGCTCGTCGAGCGAGATGTCGCGCGCGTTCATCAGGTCGGCCTTGGTGCGCACGCGCACGGCAAAGCGCTTCTGGCCATTGACCGTCACCTGCGCCACGCCCGGCAGGGTCGACAGGCTGGGCGCGATCAGGTTTTCGGCGTAGTCGTTCAGGTCGGACAGGCTCATCGACGGCGAGGTCATCGCCATGAACAGCACCGGCGCGTCGGCCGGGTTGACCTTGCGGTACGACGGCAGGTCCGTCATCTCCTGCGGCAGCGCGCGCTGGGCGCCGAGCAGCGCCGCCTGCACGTCGACTGCGGCTTCGTTGACGTCGATTTTCGGGTCGAATTCCAGGGTCAGGCTGGTGTTGCCCTGGGTGCTGGTGGAGGTGATGATCTTGATGCCGGAAATCGTCGAGAACTGCTTCTCGAGCGGCAGCGCCACCGACGAAGCCATGGTCTCCGGGCTGGCGCCGGGCAGGTTGGCGTTGACGTTGATGACCGGGGTGTTATAGCTCGGCAGCGCCGCGACCGGAATGTTGATGTAGGCGAGGATACCAACCAGCACCAGGCTGATCGACAACAGCACCACCATCACCGGACGGCGGATGCAGATTTCGGAGATGCTCATGTCGTTGCTTCCTTCTGTGCCGGCGGTGCGCCGTCGCGACGGGCGCCGCCGCGCTTGCCGCCGTCACCCTTCGGGGCTTCGTCCGCGAGGCGTACCTTGCCGCCCGGGCGCAGGTTCTGCTTGCCCTCGGTGATGACTTTTTCGCTGCCCGACAGGCCGGTGACGACCGCGTCGGTGCCGAAGGCGTGGACCCGCTGCACCGGTACTTCCTGCGCGGCCTGGCCTTCGCCGACCACGTATACGAAGGTACCACGCGTATTAATGATGAGGGCATTCTGCGGGACGACGGTAGCGTCCTTCAGCGTGCGCAAGGTCACGCGGGTGGACACGTACTGGCCCGGCCACAGCTTCGAATCGCGGTTGTCGAATTGCGCCTTGACCCGGATGGTGCCGGCCTTCGGGTCGACCGTGTTGTCGATGAAGTTCAGCTTGCCGACGGCCGGCTCGCCGCCCGCGGTTTCGGCCACCACGTCCACCGTGCCGGCGCGCTGGGCCGCGAGCAGGTCGGACAGCGCCGATTCCGGCAGCGTGAAGGCGACGTTGACCGGGTCGACCTGGGTGATCGTCGTAAGCGAGGTGGACAGCTGCACCAGGCTGCCCGGGTGGACGTCAATGGCGCCGACCCGGCCCGACATCGGCGCGCGGACGATGGTGCCTAGCTGGCGCTCCACGCGCTCGCCTGCAAGCGCGCCTGGTTGGACCGCGACCGCGGCGCGCCCGCCGCCTCGACTTGGCTGCGCAGGGTGTCGACCGCGCTGTGCCGATGAACTTCTGCGCCACCAGCTCTTGGTTGCGCTGGTATTGGCGCTCGAGGTCGGCCAGGGGGCGCGGTCACGCGCCAGCTGGGCCTGGGCCTTGTCGACATGTGGCGCGCGCGTTGCGGGTTCGTCGAGCCGAGAACACTCAGGTTCGCCCCGTTTGACGAACTGGCCTTCCTTGATGTGAACCTTGCGGATCGTGTGGTGTCGGCGAGATGCGGGTCGACGGTGCGACCGGCGTGACGTGCCCGTTAGCGCCTGCAGTTAGTATCGGGGGACCGGCACGTCGCGGCGCACCGGCGCCACCACGTTGACCACCACCGGCGGCTGGGCGCCGCCGGGCCGCCCTTGCCGCCCGCAGGCGCCGACGCGCCGTTGACGTCGCGGTTCATGTACCAGGCGGCCGTGCCGACAATGGCGATCACGCCGACGGCGAGTACGATGTTCTTCTGCTTCATTTGATGTCCTGGCCGCTCGCGGGCGGCTCTTCGTCAGTTATTTATGGATAAGGCAAGGCGATCACGCCGCGTTTATTTACCGGGATAAGCCTGGGGCAGCACAAGGGTCACTTCCAGCCCGCCGTCGAGGTGGTTGGCCAGCGTGACGCTGCCGCCGTGCTGCTCCGCGATATTGCGTGCGATCGGCAGGCCAAGGCCGGTGCCGCCCGACTCGCGCGAACGCGAGCTTTCGACGCGGTAGAACGGCTCGAACACGCGCGCCTGCTCGTCGCGGGCGATGCCGGGACCGCGGTCGCGGATGCGGATGCGCGCGGCGCCGGCCGCGCGCTCGACGGTCAGTTCGGCCTGGTTGCCGTACTTGACCGCGTTGTCGATCAGGTTGGCGAGGCAGCGCCGCAAGGCCAGCGGGCGGCCCATGACGGCCATGCCGGCGCGCCCGTGCAGCGCCACCCGCTGGCTGGCGTCGGTGGCGTCCGAGCACACGCTGTCGAGCAGCGAGTCGAGGTCGAGCGCCTGCATCGCTTCGGTATTGTCGGTGCTGCGCGCCAGGTCCAGGCCTTCGCGCACCATTTGCTGCATCGCCGACAGGTCGCCGATCAGGCGCTCCTGCAGATCGTGGTCGCCGACCTTTTCCAGCCGCAGGCGCATGCGCGTCAGCGGGGTCTGCAGGTCGTGGGTGATCGCGGCCAGCATCTGGGTGCGCTGCGCGATGTACTGGCGGATGCGCGCCTGCATGGCATTGAAGGCGGCGCTGGCCTGGCGAATCTCGCTGGCGCCTTCGAGCACCAGCGGCGGGTGGTTGATGTCGTTGCCGAGATCTTTCGCCGCCTGCGCCAGCTGCTTGAGCGGGCGCGTGGTCATGCGCGCGACCAGGTAGGCCAGGACCGCGATACTGCCCAGGAACAGCGCGATGATCAGGCGGTAGTCGGTCTCGGTGGCCAGTACCGATGGCGGCGGCGGCAGGATCTGCAGGCGCAGCCGTCCGCCGTCGGGCAGGTTCACGTCGATGCTTTCGCAGGCGCCCTTCCACAGCGCTTCCTTCGGCCCGAAGATGCTGGACTGGGGGCGCGGGATATCGCATTCCTTCGGGCGCGCGGCAATGGTCGCGAACTGGTAACCCTTGCCCATGCGCTGGGCCAGCGCGGCGGTGAATTCGGAGTGCTGCGGCGCCACCGGCAGCGCGCCGGTCACTTCTTCCAGCCGTATGCCGGGGCGGTTGGCGACGCCCAGGTAGGCCAGGCGCGCCGAGGCGGGCACGATTTCGGCGGCCGTGATCAGCTGCTCGGCGCGGTCGAGCGCATGGATGCTGCGGAAATCCGAGATCACGCGCTGGCGCTCGGCCTCGGCCAGCAGCTGGGTCAGCGCAGCCGAGAATACGGTACCGAGCAGCAGGGTCAGGAACACGCGCCCGGTCATCGATCCGAAGAACGCCCTCATGCGCCTGGCTCCACGGTAACTTGCCCCGCCAGCACGTAGCCGCCGTTGCGCACCGTCTTGATGATCTGCGGCAGGCGCGCGTCCTCGCCCAGCTTCTGGCGCAGGCGGCTGATCTGGATGTCGATCGAGCGGTCGAACGGGTCGGCGTCGCGGCCCTGCGTGAGGTTCAGCAGCTGGTCGCGGTTGAGCACGCGGTTCGGGTGCTCGAGGAACACGCGCAGCAGGCGGAACTCGGCGCCCGACAGCATGATCACCAGGCCGTCCGGGTTGATCAGGTGGCGCGCGGTGAGGTCGAGCGTCCAGCCGGAGAAGCGCATGCGCTGGGCGTTGTCGAACGGGGTGTTCGACGGCATCGCGTGGCTGCGCCGCAGCACGCTGCGGATGCGGGCCAGCAGCTCGCGCGGTTCGAACGGCTTGGGCAGGTAGTCGTCGGCGCCCATCTCGAGGCCGAGGATGCGGTCGAGCGGTTCGCTGCGCGCGGTGAGCATGATCACCGGCATGGTCGAGGTGGCGCGCAGCTTGCGGCACAGGGTCAGGCCGTCGTCGCCCGGCATGTTCAGGTCGAGCACGATCAGGTCGGGGCGCGCGTCGTCGAGCGCCTTCCACATGCCGGCGCCGTCGGGCGCAACCAGGGCGCGGTAGCCGTTGGCCTCGAGGTAGTCGGCCAGCAGTGAACGGATGTCGCGGTCGTCGTCGACGATGAGAATAGTAGAGGGAGTATCCATAACCGCAATTATCCTGACTTAAGGACAGCCTGCACGGCCTATTTGTATCGCTGTGTATATTGACAGGGAAGCGATACAAACAGATACAAACTCTCGGGCAGCGGACACTGCGTCGTTACATCCCAGGGCCATGATGGATCCCGTAGTCCAACCCCAACCTGAAGGAAGCAAACAACATGAACGCACTTCGCAAGAGTATCGTAATCGGTCTCACCGTCCTTGGACTGGGCAGCGCTGTGCTGCCATCGTTCGCCGCCGAGGAAGGCCGCCAGGGCCACGCCATGACGCAGCAGGAACGGGATGCCAAACGTGCCGAATGGCAAGCCAAGCGCGCCGCGCATTGCGCCAGGCACCAAGCCAAGCTGCATGATGCGCTCAAACTGAGCGCCGCGCAGGAACCTGCGTGGGCCGCTTACCAGGCGGCAATTAAGCCGGCCGGCACGCCGCAGGCACGCGGTGAGCGTGGCGACTGGAAGGCGCTGTCCACTCCGCAGCACATGGAAAGGCGCATCGAGATGGCCAAGCAGCGCATCGCGCGCATGGAAGCGCGCCTGGCTGCCACACGGCAGCTGTTCGCGGCGCTGTCGCCTGAGCAGCAGAAGCTGTTCGACGAGAACAGCAAGCACGGCGGCCGCCACGGCATGAGGCATCGCGGCATGCACCATGGGCACGATGGGCATGGTGGCCATGGCATGGAGCACGGCAAGGCAAGCTGACCGTTGCCTTTTCTTATTTAGTTGAGCCGGCTCAGAGATCCCAGGAACTTGCCGGGATCCTGGTAGCCGATCACGCGGCTGTCGGCGATTTCCTGGCCCTGCTTGTCGAACAGGATGATCGCTGGCGGGCCGAACAGCGTGAAGCGCTTCAGCATGGCTTTGTCGGCCGCATCGTTGGCGGTGACGTCAACTTGCAGCAGCAGCGTGTTTTCGAGGCGGGCCTGCACGCGCTCGTCGACGAAGGTCAGCTTTTCCATTTCCTTGCACGAAACGCACCAGTCGGCGTAGAAGTCGAGCATGACGGTCTTGCCGCCGGCATTCGCCAGCGCAGCGTCAAGGTCGGCAACGGTCTTGATGCGCTTGAAGGTCAGGCCATGCGCTGCACCGCCATTAAGGTGCGCCAGCGGGGCGAGCGGGTCGCGCGCGCCGGAGACTACGCCAACCAGCTGGATCGCGCCCAGGATGGCGAAAGCCGCGCCCATGGCCATCGCGCCAAAGTGGCGGGTGGAACGCAGCAGGTAGAAGCCGTAGCCGAGCAGCAGCGCGGTCCAGCCGAGCATCTGCGCCACCGGCGGCAGCACCGGCGACACCAGCCACAGGGCCATCGCCAGCATCAGCACGCCGAAGAATTTCTTGACCGCTTCCATCCATGCGCCGGCGCGCGGCAGCAGCGATCCTGCGGATACGCCGACCAGCAGCAGCGGGATGCTCATGCCGACCGCCATCGCAAACAGCGCGGCGCCGCCGATCAGCACATCGCGGGTCTGGCTGATGTAGACCAGCGCGCCGGCCAGCGGCGCGGCGACGCAGGGGCCGACGATCAGGGCCGAGATCGCACCCATGGCGAACACGCCGGCCAGTTTGCCGGACGAGCGGCGGCCGGATGCGCCTGCCAGCCGGGTCTGCAGCGCGGCAGGCAGTTGCAGGTCGTACACGCCGAACATCGACAGTGCCATCGCCACCATCAGCAAACCGAAGGCGCCCAGCACCCAAGGGTTCTGCAGGGCGGCCGCAAGACCCTCCCCGATCAGCCCGGCGGCGACGCCCAGCGCGGTGTAGACAATCGCCATGCCGAGCGAATACGCCAGCGACAGGATGAAGCCGCGCGAGCGCTTCGCCTGCGCGCCCTCGCCCACGATGATCGAGGACAGGATAGGCACCATCGGCAGCACGCAGGGCGTGAATGCGAGGCCGAGGCCAAGCAGGATGAAGGCAGGAACGATGACCAGCAGCTTGCCGCCGCCCAGCACGGAGACGATGCCGGACAGCTCGGAGGCGGGCTGCGCGTCGGCGATTGCCGCTGCGGGAGCGAGTGGTGCCGGCGCGCCCGGTACGCTCATGCCGCCGCCACCGGATCCCGTGGCCACGAGGCGCGCGCTGGTGTCCTGCGGCGAGTAGCACAGGCCGGCGTCGGCGCAGCCCTGGCTGGTGGCGTTCAGGGTGAACATGCCCGCGGCCTGCACCGGGATCATGATCGTGACTACGTTTCGGTACATTTCGACGTCCTTCTGGAAGGTTTCGTCGTATTTGACCTTACCGGGCGGGAACTGCGGCTCGCCCAGGGTAGCGCCAGTGGCGGTGAACTTGAAGCGTTCGCGGTACATGTAGTACTTGTCGGCGATTTCCCAGGTCACGGCGATGGTCTGCGGATCGGCCATGCGGGCCGTAAAGCGGAAGGCGTCAGCGGGATCGAGGAACTCCTCTTCCGCGCGGGCGCTTGCGGCGCCAAGCAGCACGGACAGAGCCAGCAACAGCAGTGCGGCGGCCTGGATGGCCAGCAGGCGGAGGGACGGCAGACGGTGCATAACTTCCTTTTGTTCTGTGTTCGACAGGCGCGCTTCGGCGCACCAGAATAGTACACCGGGGGAACGAGAACGTGCTTAAGGGCTGCTTATCTACAATTGCAAAGACCGGGGTCAGCCCGGAAAAACGGGCGAAAAAAAAAGCCAGGCTAGGCCTGGCTTTTTTTCTAACCGGCTGATTACTCAGCGGTTGGTGCTTCTTCAGCATCGGTAACTTCTGGACGGTCCAGCAGTTCGACGTATGCCATCGGTGCATTGTCGCCAACGCGGAAACCCATTTTCAGGATACGCAGGTAGCCGCCGTTGCGGTTTGCGTAGCGTGGGCCGAGTTCAGCGAACAGCTTCAGAACCATTTCGCGATCGCGCAGGCGGGAGAATGCCAGACGCTTGTTCGCCAGGGTGTCGGTCTTGCCCAGGGTCAGGATCGGCTCGATAACGCGGCGCAGTTCCTTAGCTTTTGGCACGGTGGTTTTGATGGCTTCATGACGCAGCAGGGAAACGGTCATGTTGCGCAGCATAGCCAGGCGGTGGGACGAAGTACGATTCAGCTTGCGAAGGCCGTGACGGTGACGCATGGTAGTTCCTTTCGGTTTGTTTAAATCCAGCTCTTCGATCGCTTGCGCGCGGGCCGGTTGAATATGGGTGGTTTACTACGGTTTTGTCATCCAAAAAGGATCTGGCTTTGCCAGTCCTTATTGGCTGAACGCACCCGAAAGTAGGGTTGTACTTTCGGGTGAATACTATTACTTTTCCAGGCCAGCAGGCGGCCAGTTTTCCAGCTTCATGCCGAGGGTCAGGCCGCGCGATGCCAGCACTTCCTTGATCTCGTTCAGGGACTTGCGGCCCAGGTTCGGCGTCTTCAGCAGTTCGTTTTCCGAACGCTGGATCAGGTCGCCGATGTAGTAGATGTTTTCTGCTTTCAGGCAGTTGGCCGAACGCACGGTCAGTTCCAGGTCGTCGACCGGGCGCAGCAGGATCGGATCGACCAGCGGAGCACGCGATGGTGCTTCGGCGGCCGCTTCGGTGCCTTCCAGCGCAGCGAACACGTTGAGCTGGTCAACCAGCACGCGTGCCGACTGGCGGATCGCTTCTTCCGGGGTGATGACGCCGTTGGTCTCGATGTTGATGATCAGCTTGTCCAGGTCGGTACGCTGTTCGACACGGGCCGATTCCACTGCGTACGACACGCGGCGCACTGGCGAGAACGATGCGTCCAGGATGATGCGGCCGATGGTCTTGTTGGTGTCTTCCGACAGGCGGCGCACATTGCCAGGAACGTAGCCACGGCCCTTCTCGACCTTGATCTGCATGTCCAGCTTGCCACCGGCGGTCAGGTGAGCGATCACGTGGTCCGGGTTGATCAGTTCGACGTCATGCGGCAGGTCGATGTCCGATGCCAGGATCGCGCCTTCGCCTTCCTTCTTCAGGGTCAGCGTGACGGAATCGCGGTTGTGCACCTTGAATACCACGCCCTTGAGGTTCAGCAGCAGGTCGACGACGTCTTCCTGTACGCCGTCCAGCGACGAGTACTCATGGACCACGCCGGCGATCGTCACTTCGGTTGGCGCATAGCCGACCATCGACGACAGCAGTACGCGGCGCAACGCGTTACCCAAGGTGTGGCCATAGCCACGTTCAAACGGCTCCATCACGACTTTGGCGTGACCGGCAGCGAGTGCCTCGACATCGATAATACGTGGCTTCAACAAACTGTTTTGCATGAAATGTCCTTTTCAATACCCTCGGCTCATTACACCGATAAGGCTGATGGCATTAGTGAAAACGCCCGCTCCTTGTTGGAGCGGGCGGAGGTTGTTCCGACCAATGGGAGGAACAACACGAAGGTGCTTATACTGCTATTAACGCGAGTACAGTTCGACGATCAGCGCTTCGTTGACGTCGTTAGCGATCTCGTTACGCTCTGGGAACGAACGGAAGGTACCTTCCATCTTCTTGCTGTCGACCGACACCCAGCTTGGCATGCCGCCCTGTTCAGCCAGCGACAGTGCTTCGACGATACGAACCTGCTTCTTGGCCTTTTCGCGCACGGCGATGACGTCGCCGGTCTTGACTGCGTAGGAAGCGATGTTGACGACGTTACCGTTCACGGTGAATGCCTTGTGGCTGACCAGCTGGCGCGCTTCGGCGCGGGTCGAGCCAAAGCCCATGCGGTAGCAGACGTTGTCGAGACGCGATTCCAGCAGGCGCAGCAGCGTTTCGCCGGTGTTGCCCTTGCGGCGGTTCGCTTCAGCGAAGTAGCGGCGGAACTGGCGCTCGAGGATGCCGTACATGCGCTTGACCTTCTGCTTTTCGCGCAGCTGGTTGCCGTAGTCCGAGGTGCGGGCACCCGACTTGACACCGTGCTGGCCTGGCTTGACGTCCAGCTTGCACTTCGAATCGAGGGAGCGGCGTGCGCTCTTGAGGAACAGGTCCGTGCCTTCGCGGCGGGACAGTTTTGCTTTTGGTCCGATATAACGTGCCACAATACTTCCTTTATAAATTATGACGCCCCGACACCATCATGGCGACAGGCGCTAGTCCGATTCCCTGCGGGCCGGACGTGGCTTAAAGCCCGCGTGCATGTGCACGGCAGGCGACAATAGCCGGGCAGTATATCCTATTCGGACACTGCACCGGCGATCTTCTTCAACGAACAGCCGTATTGCGCGGCCATTAAACAACAGGCGACGAAGCGAACCTCGCCAACCGTTATTTAGATGCGACGACGCTTCGGTGGACGGCAGCCGTTGTGCGGAACTGGCGTCACGTCCTGGATCTCGGTGATCTTGATACCCAGGTTGTTCAAAGCGCGAACCGCGGATTCGCGACCTGGGCCTGGGCCCTTGATACGCACTTCCAGGTTCTTCACGCCGCACTCGACAGCGACCTTGCCTGCCGCTTCAGCCGCAACCTGCGCTGCGAACGGGGTCGATTTGCGCGAACCCTTGAAGCCAGCACCGCCGGACGTCGCCCACGACAGGGCATTGCCCTGGCGATCGGTGATCGTGATGATGGTGTTGTTGAACGAAGCGTGCACGTGTGCGATACCTTCGGCGACGTTCTTCTTAACTTTTTTGCGTACGCGCGCTGCTGCGGCGCTGCTTTGTTGCTTAGCCATGGTCGTTTCCTAGATTATTTCTTGAGCGATTGTGCGGCCTTGCGCGGACCCTTGCGAGTACGAGCATTGGTGCGGGTACGCTGACCGCGCACTGGCAGGCCCTTGCGGTGACGCATGCCGCGGTAGCAACCCAGGTCCATCAAACGCTTGATGTTCATGGAGAGCTCACGGCGCAGATCGCCTTCAACTACGAACGAGCCAACTGCGTCACGCAGCTTTTCCAGTTCGGAGTCGTCCAGGTCCTTGACCTTCTTGTTGGTCGGTACACCGGTCTCGGCGCAGATCTTCTGCGAGCGAGGACGGCCGATACCGTAGATGGCGGTAAGGCCGATTACGGTGTGCTGATGATTTGGGATATTAACCCCTGCAATACGTGCCATTCGTTATTCCTCAATAAATAACGTTAATTAACCTTGACGCTGCTTGTGACGCGGTTCGACGCAGATTACGCGGACCACACCTTTGCGCTTGATAACTTTGCAGTTGCGGCAGATCCGCTTGACTGATGCGAGAACTTTCATTTTTGCACTCTCTTTGGATTGGTTCAGTTACTTAAATTGTTTACTTGGTCCGGAACACAATGCGGGCCCGGGACAGGTCGTAAGGCGTCAACTCCACCGTTACTTTGTCGCCGGGGAGAATGCGGATATAGTTCATCCGCATTTTACCCGAGATGTGTCCGAGCACCACGTGCCCGTTTTCCAGCTTCACTCGAAACGTTGCATTCGGCAGATTCTCGAGAATCTCGCCCTGCATTTGGATGACGTCGTCTTTTGCCATTCGGTTTGTGCACTCCTGGTTCGCGGTAAGCAATTGCTTATCGCGTCGGGATTCCGCCCTTGAAATTTGCCTTGCGCAGCAGCGATTCATATTGCTGCGACATGACGTAGTTCTGTACTTGCGCCATGAAGTCCATGGTGACAACCACAATAATCAACAGGGAAGTACCGCCAAAGTAGAATGGCACTTTCCATTGGGCTTGCATAAATTCAGGCAACAAGCAGACGGCCGTAATGTAGACGGCACCAGCCAAGGTCAGGCGCATCAGGATCTTGTCGATGTAGCGCGCGGTCTGCTCGCCAGGACGGATCCCGGGAACGAAGGCGCCGCTCTTCTTCAAGTTGTCCGCTGTTTCCTTGCTGTTGAATACCAGCGCGGTGTAGAAGAAACAGAAGAATACGATGGCTACCGCATACAGCAACGCATGGATCGGTTCGCCAGGTCCCAGCGAAGCCGCCAGGTCCTTCAGGAAGCCGATCACCGGCGAAGTCGAATCCTTGCCGCGCGTGAACCAGTCCACGATGGTCGCCGGGAACAGGATGATCGACGATGCAAAGATCGGCGGGATCACGCCTGCCATGTTCAGCTTCAGGGGCAGGTGGCTGGTTTGGCCGCCGTACACCTTGTTGCCGACCTGGCGTTTCGCATAGTTGACCAGGATCTTGCGCTGGCCGCGTTCGACGAACACGACAAGGTAAGTAACCAAAGCCACCAGCACCACGATGAAGATCGCTGCCAGGCTCGAGATCGAACCGGTGGACACCAGGGAGAACAAGCCACCCAGCGCCGACGGCAGACCTGCTGCGATACCGGCAAAAATGATGATCGAGATACCGTTGCCCAAACCACGCTCAGTGATCTGCTCGCCGAGCCACATCAGGAACATGGTACCCGTCAACAGGGTGACCACGGTCACGAAGCGGAATGCCATGCCAGGATCGATGACCAGTCCGGCCTGCGACTCAAGCGCGACGGCGATGCCGAAGGCCTGGAACAGTGCCAGCGCCACCGTGAAGTAGCGGGTGTACTGGGTGATCTTGCGGCGTCCTGCCTCGCCCTCTTTCTTCAGTGCTTCCAGCTGGGGCGACACGATGGACGCCAGCTGCATGATGATCGAGGCCGAAATGTACGGCATGATGCCGAGCGCAAAAACCGTGAAGCGTTCCAGCGCGCCACCCGAGAACATGTTGAACATGCCCAGGATGCCGCCCTCGTTCTGCTTGAACAGCGATGCCAGCTGTACCGGGTCGATGCCCGGTACGGGGACATGGGCACCGATGCGGTACACGACCAATGCGCCAAGCAAAAACCACAGCCGGCCCCAAGGGAAACCAGACGCTGCACTTTTACCGAGTTGTGAATTAGTCGCCACTTTATGCTCCGATCAAGCTGTTAGGCTGCAACTTAAGCGACCGAGCCGCCGGCTGCTTCGATTGCCGCTTTCGCGCCCGCCGTTGCCTTCAGGCCCTTGAGGTTCACCGCCTTGGTGACTTCGCCGGACAGGATGACGCGCACGTCGCGCGCCAGCACTGGCAGGATGCCTGCTTGCTTCAGAACCAGGATGTCGACGTCGCCGACAGGCAGGTTGTTCAGGTCGGACAGGCGCACTTCAGCTTTGAAGGTGGCGTTGAGCGACTTGAAACCGCGCTTAGGCAGACGGCGCTGCAGAGGCATCTGACCGCCTTCGAAGCCGACCTTGTGGAAGCCGCCCGAACGCGACTTCTGGCCCTTGTGGCCGCGACCCGCGGTCTTGCCCAGGCCCGAACCGATACCGCGGCCGACGCGGCGCTTGTAGTGCTTGGCGCCTTCGGCTGGTTGGATTGTGTTCAATTCCATTGTTTTCTCCGTTCTCGTCAGCGACAGGCGCTTAAGAGACAACTTTCACGAGGTACGAGACTTTGTTGATCATGCCGCGCACGGATGGGGTGTCCTGCAGCTCGGAGACCGAGTTGACACGACGCAGGCCCAGGCCACGCACGGTGGCGCGGTGATCCTGCTTGGTGCCGATCAGGCCCTTGACCAGTTGTACTTTGATGGTGTTTGCCATTGTCTTCACCTTAGCCCAGGATGTCTTCGACCGACTTGCCACGCTTGGCGGCGATGTCGGAAGCGGTGCTCATCTTCGACAGGCCATCCAGCGTCGCGCGGACGAGGTTGTAAGGATTCGACGAACCGGTGGACTTCGCGACCACATCGGTTACGCCCATCACTTCGAAGATAGCGCGCATTGCACCGCCGGCGATCACGCCAGTACCTGGCTTGGCCGGGGACATCATCACCTTCGAGGCGCCGTGGCGGCCCGAAACGGTGTGGTGCAGGGTGCCGTTCTTGAGCGGTACCTTGATCAGGTTGCGGCGGGCTTCTTCCATTGCCTTCTGCACACCGACCGGTACTTCCTTCGACTTGCCCTTGCCCATGCCGATGCGGCCATCGCCGTCACCAACTACGGTCAGTGCCGCAAAACCCATGATACGACCACCCTTGACCACTTTGGTCACGCGGTTGATCGCGATCATTTTTTCGCGCATGCCATCATCCGGCTTGTCGCTTTGCATTTTCGCTTGCATTTTTGCCATGACGATTCTTCCTTAGAACTTCAGACCGGCTTCACGCGCGGCTTCCGCCAGCGCCTTCACACGGCCGTGGTAACGGAAACCCGAGCGGTCGAACGCTACTTCGGTGATTCCGGCTTTCAGTGCTTTTTCCGCAACGCGCTTGCCTACCAGGGCGGCAGCGGCGGCATTGCCGCCCTTGCCCGACTGGCCAGCCAGCTCGGCGCGCACTTCGGCTTCGAGGGTCGAAGCCGAAACGAGCACTTTCGCGTCCGGGGAGATCAGGTTCGCATAGATGTGCAGGTTGGTGCGGTGTACCGACAGGCGGTTCACGCCAAGCTGGGCGATCTTGATGCGGGTCTGGCGTC
The DNA here is from genome assembly GCF_003590855.1 of Massilia cavernae. Classification (GTDB taxonomy): domain Bacteria; phylum Pseudomonadota; class Gammaproteobacteria; order Burkholderiales; family Burkholderiaceae_D; genus Telluria_A; species Telluria_A cavernae. The sequence continues at coordinate 42,389 of NZ_QYUP01000124.1, read as the reverse complement.
CACGACGCAGACGTGATTCTTTCTTGTCCATGGTCGGCCCTATTATTTCTTCTTGGTTTCTTTAAGCTTAACCACTTCGTCCACATAGCGGACGCCCTTGCCCTTGTAAGGCTCAGGGGAGCGGTAAGCACGCACTTCAGCGGCAACCTGGCCAACCTTTTGACGATCGATACCCTTGATGATGATTTCGGTCGGGGTTGGGGTGGTTGCGGTGACGCCTTCCGGCATCGCGTGTGCAACTGGATGCGAGAAACCCAGCGAGAGGTTCAGCTTGTCGCCGGCAGCCTGGGCCTTGTAGCCCACGCCCACCAGGGACAGCTTCTTCTCGAAGCCTTTGGTCACGCCGGTCACCATATTGTTGACCAGGGCACGCAAGGTGCCGGACATCGCATTCGACTCACGGCTGTCGTCGACGACGTCGAAGGTCAGCGTGTTGTCTTTGTTTTCTACTTTTACCAGGCCATTCAGGCTCTGGGTCAGGGTGCCCAGCGGGCCCTTGACCGTGATCGCTGCTGCAGTGATCGCCACTTCGGCGCCAGCTGGGACAGCGATTGGCATCTTAGCTACTCGAGACATCGTCTACTCCTTAAGCCACGTAGCAAATCACTTCGCCGCCGACACCGGTGGCGCGCGCTTTGCGGTCCGTCATGACGCCTTGCGGGGTCGACACGATCGCCACGCCCAAGCCATTCATGACGCTCGGGATTTCATCTTTGCCCTTGTAGACGCGCAGCCCTGGACGGGAAACGCGCTCGAGGCGCTCGATGACCGGACGGCCTACGTAATACTTCAAACCGATCTTCAGTTCCGCTTTGCCACCTTCTTCGGTGACGGCGAAATCTTCAATGTAACCCTCGTCCTTGAGGACGTTGGCAATTGCAATCTTCACTTTCGACGATGGCATGGCCACGGTCGTCTTCTGAACACCTTGCGCATTGCGGATGCGGGTCAGCATATCGGCGATAGGATCGCTCATACTCATTGCATATTCTCCTATTACCAGCTTGCTTTAGTCATACCCGGAATCTCGCCACGCATGGCAAATTCACGGAGCTTGATACGGGCCAGACCGAATTTACGGAACGTGCCACGTGGACGGCCGGTCACTGCGCAGCGGTTACGCTGGCGGGTCGGGGCCGAGTTGCGCGGCAGGGCCTGCAACTTCAGACGAGCTTCATAACGCTCTTCTTCCGACTTGGACTGGTCATCGATGATGGCCTTCAGAGCGGCACGCTTTGCGGCGAATTTCTCCACCAGGTCTGCACGCTTCTGTTCACGGTTAATCAGTGCGAGTTTTGCCATGATCTATTAGTTCCTGAACGGGAATTTAAAGGCGGCGAGCAGAGCTTTCGCTTCGTCGTCGGTCTTCGCGGTGGTGGTGATCGAGATGTTCATGCCACGCAGCGCGTCGATCTTGTCGTACTCGATTTCAGGGAAGATGATCTGTTCCTTGACGCCGATGTTGTAGTTGCCACGACCGTCGAACGATTTGCCATTGACACCACGGAAGTCACGCACGCGCGGCAGGGCCACGGTGATCAGACGATCCAGGAACTCGTACATGCGAGCGCCACGCAGGGTGACCATGGTACCGATCGGGTAGCCTTCGCGGATCTTGAAACCTGCGATTGCCTTGCGCGCCTTGGTGATCACTGGCTTCTGGCCGGCGATCTTGGTCAGGTCGCCCACTGCGTGCTCAATGATCTTCTTGTCGGCGACGGCTTCCGAGAGACCCATGTTCAGGGTGATCTTGGTCAGGCGCGGCACTTCCATTGCCGATTTGTAGCCGAACTTGGCTACCAGGTCGGCAACAACCTTGTCTTTGTAGATTTGCTGGAGACGGGCCATGATTAAACCTTCACTACTTCGCCGGAGGACTTGTAAACGCGGACTTTCTTGCCGTCTACGTCTTTGAAGCCTACGCGGTCTGCCTTGCCAGTCGCTGCATTGAACAGGGCAACGTTGGACACGTGAATCGGCATAGTCTTATCGACGATACCACCAGTTACGCCGGTCATTGGGTTAGGCTTGGTCGCTTTTTTAGCGACGTTGACGCCTTCAACCACGACGTGTTCAGCGTCTACACGCTTCTGAACCACGCCACGCTTGCCCTTGTCTTTGCCGGTCAGAACGATGACTTCGTCGTTTTTACGAATCTTATCCATTACGACTCCTTACAGAACTTCAGGTGCCAGGGACACGATCTTCATGAACTTCTCAGTACGCAGTTCGCGCGTGACTGGTCCAAAAATACGGGTACCGATCGGTTCGAGCTTGGCGTTCAGCAGAACGGCGGCGTTGCCGTCGAACTTCACCAGCGAACCGTCTTGGCGGCGCACACCTTTAGCGGTACGCACAACCACGGCGTTATAAATTTCACCTTTTTTGACACGGCCGCGTGGCGCAGCAACCTTGATGGTTACCTTGATCACGTCGCCAATGCCAGCATAACGGCGCTTGGAACCGCCCAATACCTTGATGCACATGACTTCTTTGGCACCAGTATTGTCGGCCACTTCGAGCCGGCTTTCAGTTTGAATCATAGTATTCTCTTTCCCAACTTAAGCCGAAGAAACCCCACAGCGTGGGCCTGCGGTCAGTCTTGGTCCCGCCAGTAACTCCTGCTGGAGCTGCTGATTGGGTGATGGACTTTCCAGTAACGTTTCGGTTCAGGCCGCTTACACCGGGGTGACTAAAAATGCGGCAATACATGAACGAAGCCCGCTAGTATCGCAGAATACTGGCGGGCCCGCAAGAACAATTTATACCGGTTGCACGAAAGCGTCAGACGCTTCCGCACTTCCGGGGTAAGGCATTTACAGCACCTGGGCTACTTGTACAACCTTGGTGACGGTCCATGCCTTGGTCTTCGAGATCGGGCGACCTTCCTGGATTTCAACCGTGTCACCGGTCTTGGCCGAGTTGGTCTCGTCATGCGCGTGATACTTGTTCGAACGCATGATGATCTTGCCGTACAGCGGGTGCTTGACGTGACGCTCGATCAGGACGGTGACAGTCTTGTCCATCTTGTCGGAAACCACTTTACCGACCAGCGTACGCTTCAGCGCAAGTTTGGTAGTGTCGTTCATTAGGCTTCCTTCGAGTTCATAACGGTCTTCACACGCGCGATATCGCGGCGTACCTTCTTGAGCTGGGAAGTGTTGCTCAGCTGCTGCGTAGCGATTTGCATGCGCAGGCCGAACTGGGCCTTCAACAACTCATTCAGCTCTTTTTGCAGAGCTTCCTGGTCTTTGCCGCGGAGTTCTTTTGCATTCATTGACAACTCCTTTTATTGGCCGACCTGGCGCACGACGAAAGTCGTTGCCAGTGGCAGTTTGGCAGCAGCCAGGCGGAACGCTTCGCGTGCCAGTTCTTCTGCAACACCGTCCATCTCGTACAGGACCTTGCCCGGGCGGATTTCCGCAACGTAGTACTCCGGGTTGCCCTTACCGTTACCCATACGGACTTCGGCAGGCTTGTTCGAGATCGGCTTGTCCGGGAACACACGAATCCAGATACGGCCGCCACGCTTGATGTGACGGGTCATGGCGCGACGTGCGGACTCGATCTGGCGCGCGGTGATACGGCCGCGGGCAACTGCCTTCAGGCCGAATTCGCCGAACGACACGGAAGTGCCGGCGGTGTGCGAAATGCCGGTGTTACGGCCTTTCTGCTCTTTACGGTATTTTCTGCGTGCTGGTTGCAGCATGATTATTCTCCTGCTTTCTCAGCTGGTGCAGCGGCAGCCGGCGCTACCTTGACGGCAGGACGGGCACGGACGCCAGGCGCAGCTGGGGTTTTGGCACCGGCAGGACGTGGACGGCCGGCTGGCTTACCATCGTCACGGCGCGGACCGCGGGTCTTCTTCTCGTCAGCAGGCGTCTCGATGACCGGAGCTTCGCCGGTGGCCGAACGGTCACCTTTGTAAACCCAGACCTTGACACCGATGATGCCGTAGGTGGTCGAAGCTTCGCTGGTGCCATAGTCGATATCGGCGCGCAGGGTGTGCAGAGGCACACGACCTTCGCGATACCACTCGGTACGGGCGATTTCGATACCGTTCAGGCGGCCGGAAGACATGATCTTGATACCGAGGGCACCGAGGCGCATTGCGTTTTGCATTGCGCGCTTCATTGCGCGGCGGAACATGATGCGCTTTTCCAGCTGCTGCGAGATCGAGTCGGCGATCAGCTGCGAGTCGATTTCCGGCTTGCGGATCTCTTCGATGTTCACGTGCACAGGCACGCCCATGATCTTGGTCAGCGACGACTTCAGTACTTCGATGTCTTCGCCTTTTTTACCAATGACCACGCCTGGGCGCGAGCTGTAGATCGTGAAGCGTGCGTTCTTTGCAGGACGCTCGATGACGATGCGGCCAACCGAAGCGTTCTTCAGTTTCTTTTTCAGGAACGCGCGTGCCTTGAGGTCTTCGTTCAGCATCGAGGCAAAGTTGCCATTGCCTGCATACCAGCGCGAAGCCCAGTTACGGGTTACTGACAGGCGGAAGCCTGTTGGATGAATCTTCTGTCCCATCGTGACCCCTTAGTTGCCGACAGTCACGTAGATGTGACAGGATTGTTTCGAGATACGATCACCCCGGCCTTTAGCGCGTGCAGTGAAGCGCTTCAGGATCGGGCCCTTTTCAACGTAGATCTGAACGACCTTCAGTTCGTCGATGTCGGCGCCATCATTGTGCTCGGCGTTCGCGATTGCGGACTCCAGCACTTTCTTGATGATGGTTGCACCTTTCTTCGGGCTGAATTGCAGGATGTTGAGTGCTGCGTCAACTTTCTTGCCACGGATCAGATCGGCGACCAGACGGCCCTTTTGGTCCGACAGGCGCACACCTTTGAGGATAGCTTTGGTTTCCATTATTTCTTCGCCTTCTTGTCAGCGGCATGGCCCTTGAACGTACGGGTCAGTGCGAATTCGCCAAGCTTGTGGCCGACCATGTTTTCGGAAACATATACCGGCACGTGCAGCTTGCCGTTATGAACCGCGATCGTCAGGCCGATGAAGTCAGGCGAGATCGTCGAACGGCGCGACCAGGTTTTGACTGGCTTTTTGTCTTTGTTCGCTTGCGCGGCTTCGACTTTTTTCACCAGGTGGGCATCGATAAACGGCCCTTTTTTCAATGAACGTGTCATTTCTTATCCCTTATTTCTTGCCGCGGCGCGAAACGATCATCGAAGAAGTGCGCTTGTTCGAACGCGTCTTCTTACCCTTCGTCTGTTGACCCCATGGCGACACTGGATGACGACCAGCTGCCGTACGACCTTCACCACCACCGTGCGGGTGATCGATCGGGTTCATGACCACACCGCGAACGGTAGGACGAACACCGCGCCAGCGCATCGCACCAGCTTTACCGATCTTGCGCAGGCTGTGTTCGGCGTTGCCGACTTCGCCCACGGTTGCGCGGCACTCGATATGCACGCGGCGAACTTCACCCGAGCGCAGGCGAACCTGGGCGTAGGTGCCTTCGCGCGCCATCAGCACGACGCCGGCGCCGGCGGTACGTGCCATCTGGGCACCTTTACCTGGCAGCATTTCGACGCAGTGCATCACGGTACCGACCGGAATGTTGCGGATCGGCAGGCAGTTGCCCGACTTGATAGGCGCTTCCGAGCCGTTCATCACGCTGTCGCCAACGGCCATGCCCTTGGTAGCGATGATGTACTGGCGCTCGCCGTCTGCATAGCACAGCAGTGCGATGTTCGCGGTACGGTTCGGGTCGTATTCGATACGCTCGACCTTCGCCGGGATGCCATCCTTCTGACGCTTGAAGTCGATCAGGCGATAGTGCTGCTTGTGGCCACCGCCGATGTGGCGGGTGGTGATGTGACCGTTGTTGTTACGGCCAGCAGTCTTCGATTTCTTTTCAACCAGGGCTGCGAACGGACGACCCTTGTACAGGTCGGCGTTGACAACCTTCACCATGCCGCGACGGCCTGGGGAGGTTGGCTTCATCTTAACGAGTGCCATTATTTAGCCTCCTCGACAAAATTGATTTCCTGGCCAGGCTTCAGGCACACGAAAGCACGCTTGGTATGGTTGCGACGGCCATTGAAACGGCCCGAACGCTTTTGCTTACCTTCGCGATTGGCTGTCTGGACCGACAGGACTTCAACCTTGAACAACAGTTCAACGGCTGCCTTGATTTCAGGCTTGGTCGCATCCGGCAGAACGCGGAAAACGATCTGCTCGTTCTTTTCCGCGACCATGGTGGCCTTCTCGGAAATGACCGGAGCCTGGAGCACCTTCATCAGGCGCTCTTCGCTGAATTTCATTACGCCGCTCATGCGAACATCTCCTCAAGCTTGGCCAGCGCTGCTTTGGTGACCAGAACTTTTTTGTAGAACACCAGCGACATCGGGTCAGCGTGACGCGGCTCGACAACCAGCACGTTCGGCAGGTTGCGCGATGCCAGCAGCAGGTTTTCCTCGAGCGTGTCGGTGATAACCAGAACCGATTCCAGGCCCATCGACTGCAGTTTTTGCGACAGCAGCTTGGTCTTTGGAGCTTCGATGCTCAGGTTTTCGATGACGCTCAGGCGACCTTCACGGGCCAGCTGGGACAGGATCGAGCAGATACCTGCGCGATACATCTTCTTGTTGACTTTGTGGCTGAAGTTCTCGTCAGGCGAGTTCGGGAAGATACGGCCACCACCGCGCCACAGAGGCGACGACGACATACCGGCACGGGCGCGGCCGGTGCCCTTCTGGCGCCAAGGCTTCTTGGTCGTGTGGTGAACTTCTTCACGATCCTTCTGCTTGCGGTTACCGCTACGTGCGTTTGCAGCGTAAGCAACCACGATCTGGTGGATCAGGGCTTCATTGTATTCACGGCCGAAAACGGTGTCGGCTGCGGCTACGTTGGCGCCTTCTTTACCTTGCTCATTCAGAAGCTTGAGTTCCATCGTTTAAGCTCCCTTCTGTGCTTTAACTTTGACCGCAGGCGATACCACTACCTGGCCATTTTTCGCGCCTGGTACCGCGCCCTTGACCAGCAGCAGCTGACGGTCGGCATCGATACGAGCGATTTCGAGGTTCTGGGTGGTCACGGTGACGTCACCCATGTGGCCGGTCATGCGCTTGCCTGGGAAAACGCGGCCCGGATCCTGCGCCATACCGATGGAACCTGGAACGTTGTGCGAACGCGAGTTACCGTGGGTTTGACGACCGGATGCGAAGTTGTGACGCTTGATGGTACCGGCGTAGCCTTTACCGATCGAGGTGCCTTGCACGTCGATTTTCTGGCCAACTTCGAACAGGGAAGCTGCGACGATGTCGCCAGTCTTCATTTCAGCGGCCTTAGCGGCATCGACGCGGAATTCCTTCAGCATCGTACCGGCTTCAACGCCAGCTTTAGCGTGGTGACCTGCAACTGCCTTGGTCACGCGGGAAGCGCGACGTTGACCGAATGCAACCTGAACAGCGGAGTAACCGTCCGTTTCAGGAGTTTTGATTTGCGCAACACGGTTGTTCGATACGTCGAGCACGGTGACTGGGATCGAATCCCCGTCATCCGTGAAGATGCGCATCATGCCAACCTTGCGACCGAGAAGGCCTAGGCTCATTTTTTCTCCATTCCCACCTGCGATTGGGCGGGGCTGATGTTTAACTACCAAGTAAAAGCACAGATTCAAAAAAGACGAACCCATACCGAAGCCGGCTAGTATAGCGCGATAAGGGGCTTGACGCAACGAGAATGTTTGGGGTATGTCGGGTTGTTGCGCATTGGGCGCATCGACGATGCTGCGGGGAACGACTGCAGGACGGCGCCTGCGTGGAAATCTGGTGGGCGGTGCAGAATTCGAATCTGCGACCCCTTGGATGTCGACCAAGTATTCTAACCAGCTGAACTAACCGCCCGGGGAGCGGCATTATATCTGCGCCGGCCTGGGTTGCGCAAGGAAAGGCGGCAGATAGCAAGCCCAACGCCGGCCAGACTTGTGCGGCCCCTGATTACGTGCTTGTGCCGCGTGAGCACGTGCATCAGTTCGCGCAGGCCATGCAGAACGCTGTTGCCACTTTGTATCCTTCGATTGCGGGAACCCGGATTACACAAGCATTGTCTCTCCTCGTCACTATGACCGTCTGCTTCGATTGTTGAGTGACGCCAAAGAAAAAGGAGGAGAGATCGTGCCACTTTCCCGGCAAGAGGGCCAAGGGGCTAGTGATCGCAAGCTATCACCTGTGATGGTCATCAACGCGAACAACGACATGGATTTGATGCGAGAAGAGATTTTCGGTCCACTGTTGCCCGTGATGGCGTACGACACGCTGGATGAAGCGCTGGCATGTGACGCACGAGGACCTGCCATTTGGGGGCGTGGGCGCCAGCGGCATGGGCAGCTATCATGGCGAATACGGTTTTCTCAGTTTCAGCAAGGAGAAGCCCGTGTTTATCCAGTCTCGCTGGAATTCATTCAGTGCCTTTCAACCGCCGTATGGTCGTCGGGTCGAACGCATATTGCGCACACTGAAATCTTTGCACTGAGCTTCCACAACCATCCAATTAATGTCATCCGGCAGCCGGGTCACGCATCCGCCGTGCCGGCCGCGAGCACGATGGTGGCAGATAGTCCTCCCGCCGGATGATTCACCAGCACGAGCTTTCCACTCATGCCTTGAACCAGCCGGCGTGCAATGCCGAGGCCCAGTCCCATGCCGCCACTGTTTCTTTGGCGGCCATGATCGAGTCGAACGTACGGGTCAAACAGTGCCTCCAGGGCTTCGGTCGGAACGCCCGGGCCGTGGTCGCGGATCTCGATAGAGATATCGCCCTCTGATCCGCGCGCTACAATCTCCACCCGGGAACCGTAGTGCAGTGCGTTGTCCAGCAGGTTGCCGATCGCGCGCTTGAGAGCGAGCGGCTTCGCCGTCACGCTTAGTTCCGTGCCGCCATAAGCCACGACGTGTCCGGCCAGTCTGGCGTCGCGCACCATCCGGGCCAGCAGTACATCAAGCCTGATATTAGTCATGTTCTCGTGAATATTACTATCCTGAACGTGCTGCAGGGCGGCCTTGAGCATCATGTCCAGTTCGTCGAGATCCTCGTGGAATTCTACACGCGCGTCGTCATCGTTGAGTAGCTCTGCACGCAGCCTCAAACGCATGATGGGGGTACGCAGATCATGCGAAATCCCTACGAACAGCCGTTCCCGGTCTTCGATATAGCCTTGAATATGTTCGCGCATTGCGCTGAAGGCGCGCGCTGTGCTGACGAACTCCTTGCTGCCGCACTGCGGCAAAAGCGGCACAGGCTCGCCTCGCGCGAATGCTTCCGCCGCAGTCGACAATTCGGCCAGCGGATAGATGGACCTGCGAACGACAAAGATCGTTACCGCCAACACGAACATCAATGTCATGCCCTGCAATATCAGTCGCTCACTGGTGAGCAGATTCCCATTGCCCAGGAAGTATGGATTTGGCATCAGTGTCGCTAGGTACAACCAGCGATCCCGCGCCAGCTCCACCTGGATCACCAGGATCGGTGCAGGCTCGGTTTTGGATAATACGATGTGCTGTACCCAGCTGTCAGGGAGATCGGCGATCATTGTACCGGCATCGCTGACCTGAAGTTGCCTTGGCCAGGCAAAGGCGACATGAATCCTGCGGACACTCGGCAATGCCGTGGTCAGCGTCGCGCTGACCTGACGGATGGCAAGGCTGGCCAGCGGTTGCTCGTCGATTGCGGCGATGTTGATCGGTGCACGGTTGATCGTGGCGAACAAACGGGTGCCGCCCATTTCACGGAACTGTTGAATGATGATTTGATGGTAGCTGGGCGATAGACTCAGGAAAAAGCGTATAGCACCGGCGGCACTGTACGCGATCGACTGGGCGGCGCCCCGGGTTTCGGCCTCGGCCTTCACGGTGCTCTGCGTGCTCCAAATCAGATTGCCGACAACCTGGCTCAACAGGACCGCCGCCACCAGCGCAGCGGTCAGCCGTCCAAGCAAGGTCTGCGGCAGTGCGGCATCCAGCCGCCGGGGCCAGCGGCTAGGCATCGGTGCTGCGCACGTCGGCCGAGAACACATAGCCGATGCCACGCACGGACTTGATCAGCGGTATGTCACGACCATCGTCGTTCAGGCGCGTACGCAGGCGGCTGATCTGTACATCGAGCGACCGGTCATGGGGGCCGGCGTCGCGCCCGCGCGTGGCCTCGTGCAGCTGGTTGCGCTCAAGGACATCACCTGGCCGCTCGACGAAGCATTTCAATAGCTGGAAGTCCAATCCGGTCAGCGGCACCAATGCGTTTTCGAAGTCGCACAAGGTGCGTTCGATGATGTCGAGTGTATAGCCTGCGAAGCGGAAGTAGCGCGGCGCGGCGGCGGATTCGATCCCGACCCGGCGCTGGATTGCCTTGATACGGGCAAGTAGCTCGCGCGGACTGCAGGGTTTCCCCATGTAGTCGTCGGCCCCCAGCTCGAGGCCGACCACGCAGTCGGTCTCGCCCGAACTTGCGGTCAACATGATGATAGGAATATTCGAGCTCTGGCGAACGAAGCGGCACAGACTGAAGCCGTCGGTATCCGGCAGCATGACATCCAGGACAATCAGCGAAAGTTCGTCGTTTTCGCGCTCGAACATGTTGCGAAAAGACGAACCGTCGTGAGCAAGGATGACTTCGAATTGGTTTTTTTCGAGGTAGGTCTTGAGCAGTGTGCGGATTTTTTGGTCGTCGTCGACGACGAGAATCTTGCGCTTCATGGCAGGCGGGCCTTCTTGATGGCACTGCAGGCTTTGATCAGCCGGCGTTGGGTATCCAGGACGTCGATCTGGTCGTCCATAAAAAAGCGGTGCAGCTCGTCGATGAGTACGCTGCGCATGGCCTCATTGCCCGACGTGCCTGCCGTGTAGCTTGGCACCAGTACGGCGTTCGGCTGCGCCAACAGGTCCCAAGAGGCACGGGCGCAGCTGTCCATTGAAGCGCGGTCCGGCCTCCGCAACACCGGAACCGATCCCTTGAGCTGATTGTAGCGATTCTGCAATGTCGACGAGAGGACGATCTGTGCCAGCTTGCGCTGTGCATCTCGCACCGGCTGCCGCGAACGCAGCATGACCAGGGCGTCGAGATCGTACAGGTGAATGGCAGCGGTACCGGGAGCCGCCGTGCAGCCAAATTCACGATCGGTGACCAGGCCGGCGGCATTCAGCTCACCCTTGGCCCAGTCGCCCGACAGCATCATGGCGGCACCGCCAGCGGCCAGTTGCCGCGTTACGGTTGGCCAGTCGAGTTCGGGAACCGGCTGAGGCATCCACCGTTTCAGCCGGCGCAGTTGCAACAGTGCCCGGGCCATGTCTGGATCGGCCAACGCGGATTCGTCGGCGCCAAGAAAAACTCTGCCATGAAACCCGGCCCCAGCCTGCGCCAGCAACAGGTTTTCAAACAGAAGGACGATCTGCCATGGCTCACTACTCTGCGCCAGCGGTACGACGCCGGCGCGCCGCAGGCGTTCGGCGACGCGTTCGAATTCATCCCAGGTGTGGGGCGTGCGGAGGCGCAGTCTCGCCAGTAGCCTGCGGTTATAGAACAGTGTGTTAACCCGGTGGACGCCGAGAGGGGCGGCGCGCATCTGGCCGTCCATCCGCATCATGCGTGAAACGGCCGGCAATAGCGTGGCGTTCCAATTGCTCGATTCAGCCACATCGTTGAGTGCGACGATCTGCCCCAGCAGCGCCCAGCTGGGTACGCTCAAGCTGTTCACTTGCACCACGTCGGGAAGGTCGCCCGACAGGATCCTGCTGCGCAGGACGATGCCCGCGCCAAAGCCGTCCCCAACGTCGATTTCGCGCCATCCGATCTGTGCCCGGCGCGCCTCGGCCGCCAGCATATCCGAAGCAAGGCGCTCTCCCGGCGATCGCCACCAGTGCAGAACGCGCAGCTCCTGCGCCTGGGCAGCAACTGTCAGAGGCAGGCAGAAATTTGATACCAATACCCAGGCCCATGGTGACACCGCAACGGCTATACGGTGCAAACAGTTCTGTCCTCGCATAAATATCGATCCAACTAGTTAGTACGACATCCTTAGGAAATGAATTTTTCAGAATTCTGACTATACAGCAAATACCACGGCAGATCCCGAAAACGTTGCGAATCGAGTACAAATGCAAGCAACAAAGGTGATTGTTTTATTGCGTTTTGTTACAACCGCCAGAGTCAGGAAAAGCTGCAAGAACCAGCTGTGCGACATAGTGTAAACGGACCGGCGAGCGGGCGGCGGATTGTAAACATATGTTACATAGAAGATGGTCTAGAAAAAATAAATCCTTTATAACCAATTACTTAGTAAATTTGTTCAAAAAAATAGGATGCATGGCGCAAGGATTTTCGTTATGTTAATGTCCGCCAAATTGCCCGGATGCCGGGATCAAAAAACAGGAGACCGCATGCCAACGACGTCATCGATTCACTTAAAATCTGCCCAAGCGACCAGCCACGGCCCGCTTTCGATTATTACGCTACTGTTCTTCATGTGGGGTCTGTTGACTTCTCTGAATGATGTCCTCATTCCTCACCTGAAATCGGTCTACACACTCAGCTACGTGCAAGCCATGCTGGTGCAGTTCTGCTTTTTCGGCGCCTATTTTTTCGTCTCCCTGCCAGCGGGCATATTGGTGCGCCGCATAGGCTATCAGCGCGGCGCGGTGGCCGGCCTCCTGACCGCCGCACTCGGTTGCGCCTTGTTCTATCCGGCCGCGCGCAGCACTTACGCCATGTTCCTGTTCGCGTTTTTCGTGCTGGCTTCCGGCATCACTATCCTGCAGGTCGCAGCCAATCCCTTCGTTGCCGCACTTGGCAGGCCGGAAACCGCGTCCAGTCGCCTGAACTTCACGCAAGCGTTCAACGCGCTCGGAACGGCAGTCGCGCCGACGTTGGGAGGCATATTGATCCTGTCCGACGTGGTCCAATCGCCGGAGCGCGTGACACACCTGGCGGAAGCGGACCGGGTTGCTTACCGCCTGCACCAGGCGCAAGCCGTGGAAGGTCCTTACCTGATACTGGCGCTCTTGCTATTGGCGCTGGCACTGATGTTCGCCCTGATCAAGCTGCCGCAACTGAAGCACGCCAGCCCCGCCTCCATCGGGAAAGAGAAAGGGGCGCCGCTGCTGGCCCATCGTCCGCTGCTATACGGTGTGTTGGCCATTTTCCTGTACGTCGGCGGCGAAGTCAGTATCGGCAGCTTCCTGATCAGTTTTCTTGGCGATCACGAGGTCGCATCACTGGGGCCTGCGACGGCCGCCGGCTATGTCAGTATTTACTGGGGCGGCGCCATGGTCGGTCGCTTGATCGGCTTCGCCGTGATGCGCAATGTCAGCCCAGGCAAGGTACTGGCATGCAGTGCTGTCGGCGCCATGCTCCTGATCGCGTGCGCCATCGGCAGTCGCGGCGCAGTGGCGATGTGGTCGCTCCTTGCCGTTGGACTTTGCAACGCCATCATGTTCCCCACGATCTTCGCCATGGCGCTGCACGGCCTCGGTCAGCGTAGCGGCGAAGGAGCGGGCCTGTTGTGCATGGCGATCGTCGGCGGCGCCGTACTGCCTTTCCTGCAGGGGGCTGTCGCTGACAATGCCGGCCTCCGCAGTTCTTTCCTGGTACCGCTGGCCTGTTACGCCTTCATCCTGTTTTATGGTCTGAAGTACAGGGCGCTGTACCCGCGCGACTACGGCACCGCATAGATTTTCGCGGCCGCGCCAATGCCCACAAGGCCGTGGCGTCCACCTCCAGGCACTATCCGTGGCTTTGATTACAGCGGACCGGCGGTACGCCGATCCGTTTGCTTACACGCCCATAGCGGCACATTTATATAACGATATTTGCGAAGGGACACTTTATGTTGGAGCATACCGGATTCAAACGACACACCATCGCCTCGGCCGTGGCGATCTTCCTTGCCGGCGCGGTAATGGCGCCCACCCAGGCCGCTGGCCAGGAGCAATCCGACGCCTCTGCAGGCGCCATCCAAGAGGTTATTGTCACCGCGCAGCGTGTCGCGCAACCGGCGTCGAAGACTCCGTTGGCGCTCAGCGTGGTGTCGGGGGACGACCTGAAAAACGCAGGCGCGATGAATGCCGCCAGCCTGACCGATCTCGTACCCAACGTACAGATTGCAAACAACGGTGGCGCGATGGAAATTGCAATTCGCGGCGTCAGCAGCGCCGACAACACGGAAAAAGGCGATCCCTCGGCCTCCTTCAATATCGATGGCGTGAACTTGGCCCGGCCACAGTCAGCCGGCATTGCGTTCTACGACCTGGAGCGGATAGAGGTGTTGCGCGGCCCGCAAGGCACGCTGTATGGCCGCAACGCCACGGCTGGCGCCGTCAACCTGATCACAAACAAACCCGGCAGTCGATTCGAAGGCAACGTAGCGCTTCAGATGGGGAACTACGACACCCGCATCGTTGACGCGATGCTGAACGTCCCTGTCAACGAGACGCTCGCACTGCGTGCTGCAGTGTCAAGCAGCAAGCACGATGGCTATCTGCGCTCGACGCAGGGCTTGGCGCGCAACTATGATGACCAAGACTCACTTTCCGGGCGCGTACATGCACTTTTCAAGTTTGCTCCCGATGTCACTTTGCTGCTGAGCGCCGATACCAGCAAGACCAGGGGCGCCGGTCCAGGTAACGTGCCCATGGAAACTTTTCAAACGCAGAGCGGTGACGCCCAGCGCACCGCGACGCCAACCGTCCAAGGGCGGATCGATAACAAGGCCAACGGATACAGCGCTGAACTGAACGCGACGCTCGACGTCGGAACCTTGACCTATCAGGGGGCGCATCGAAGCTTCGACCGCGACGAGATAACGCCGCTTGGGTTTGGCCTGAGCAACCCGGCGCCCTTCGGCTCATCGCTGGCAGGCTATACGCAAAACTCGCACGAGCTGCGGCTGGCGTCAAAGCATGGCGCGCTCAAGTCGATTCTCGGTTTGTACTGGTTCCGTGAAAGCTCGCACATCGATGTCGAGTTCGTCAATTATCCCGGCCTGGGCCGCCTGGCCTTTATCCAGGATCCGACCGTGTCGGCGTCGAAGGCGGCGTTCGGCGACCTCACTATTGATCTGAGCGGAGACCTGCATTTGACTCTGGGTTTGCGCCGTACCAAGGACGAGAAGTCGCGGCAAGGTTACACGATCATCGGCGATCCCGTAATCGCGCGCGGGGTCAACGATGCGGCCGTCAACTATGCCCAGACCACCGGTAAACTCAGCGTAGACTATGCCTTGGCAAAGAACATCATGGCCTACGTTACTGCATCGACCGGCTATAAGGCCGGCGGCTTCAACGACGGGACGCGCGCCACCAACCCTTTCCTGACCTACGCTCCCGAACATTTGACGGCAATCGAGGTGGGTATCAAGGGACGCATGCTCAACGGTCGGCTGCAGACGAGCGCCGCTCTGTTCGGCTACAACTACCGCGATCTGCAGCTGACGTCGATCGTAGAGGATCCTATCAACGGCGGTGTGACCAGTCAGACTCGCAACGCCGCCAAGGCGAAGATTGCCGGCCTGGAGCTCGAAGGCAAGTATGCCGTGACCAGCAATGGTCGCATCAATTTTTCGGCCACCTACCTGGATGCACACTATGCGGATTATATGCCAGCCCAGAACATCGACTGGTCTGGCCTCCGCCTCGACAAATCGCCACGCGCCACGCTGGGACTGGGCTACGACCACCGTTGGGCGATGGAAAGCGGCGCCGAACTCAGCGCTCATGTAGGCACCCGTTATACGAGCGCCTACTTCATTAGCGACTTCGACACCAGAACGCAGTACCGCCAGGGCGGATTCCATAAGAGCGACGCGACGTTGACCTATTTTTCGGCTACGGGCAACTGGTATGTGCAAGGCTATATCCGAAACATCGAGGACCAGACCGTATTAACGTCTTACTCGGTTCGCAGGGCAGGGCTTGGCGCGCCGCGTACCGCCGGCGTTCGTGTGGACGTCGGTTTCTAATTTGCGGCAAGACCTGCCGATTCGGTTTGCTATTCGTGACCGCGTGTTCGCAGTGGCTCTGCCGGCAGATTCGTTCAACACGTTCATGCTCTGACTCTTCCAATTTTCGCAACAACAAACGACACATGGAACTTACAATGAAGAAAACCCACCCGATTCCGAACTCCATTGGCGCGCTGTACCGCGCCGTGCTGGCTTGCTGCGCACTGGCCGTCGTGAATTCCGCCACCGCCGAGCCGGCATGGATGAACACTACGCTCTCGCCCGACGAGCGCGCACACTTGCTCGAGCGCGAGCTCACGATGGATGAGCGCTTTAGCCTGGTGCACAGTCCGATGTCGCTCGACATGGGGCCTTTCCAGCGCCCGCAGGGCGCCCCGTTCACCGCCGGCTACGTTGCCGGTATCGCGCGCTTGGGTATCCCAGCGCTGGCGCAAAGCGATGCCAGCCTGGGCGTCGTGAACCCGCTTGGCTTGCGTCCGGGCGACCACGCCACCGCAATGCCGTCCGGCCAGGCGCTGGCGGCCACGTGGAACCCGGCGCTGGCACGCGCCGCTGGTGCCGCCATCGGCCAGGAGTCGCACGCCAAGGGCTTTAATGTGCTGCTGGCCGGCGGTGCAAATCTGGCACGCGACCCGCGCGGCGGCCGCAACTTCGAATATCTGAGTGAAGACCCCTGGCTCACCGGCGTCATGGCCGGCGCTTCAATCGCCGGCGTCCAGAGCGCGCACGTGGTCTCGACCGTCAAGCACTTTGCCTTGAACAACTACGAAATCAGCCGCAATACCTACAACGCCGTCATCGCGGACGCGCCGTTCCGCGAAAGCGACGGTTTGGCCTTCCAGCTGGCAATCGAACGCGGCCAACCGGGCTCGGTCATGTGTGCCTATAATGTCGTCAACGGCGCCCAGGCTTGTCACAGCGAATACCTGCTGGGTAAAGTGCTGAAAGGTGACTGGGGCTACAAGGGCTGGGTGATGTCGGACTGGGGGGCTGTTAAGTCGGTCGATGCCGCGAAGGTGCTGGACCACCAGTCTGGCGAACAACTGGACAAGCAGGTGTGGTTCGGTGCCCCCTTACGTGACGCGGTCGCGTCAGGTGCGGTTTCCAAAGAGCGCATCTCGGACATGGTCACGCGCGTGCTGCGCTCGATGTTCGCCAATGGCTTGTTCGACCATCCGGCCGGCCCCGCGCCGATCGATCTGGCGGCGCATGGTGCGGTAGCTCAGCGCGTTGCGGCCGAAGGCATCGTCCTGTTACGCAACCAGGACAAGCTGCTGCCGCTATCCCCCACGCTGAAGCGCATCGCCGTCATCGGCGGCAACGCCAGCATGGGGGTGCTGTCGGGCGGCGGCTCGTCGCAGGTGACTCCTGCGGGAGCCCAGTACGTCGTCAACCTGGGGGGCAATAGGCCAATGGACCAGTTCTTCCGCCGCGCGGTATGGTTCGGCCCCGGTCCGCTGGAAGCGATCCGAACATTGGCAGACAAGACCGAGGTCGTCTTTGATGACGGGCGTTATCCTGCCGCCGCAGCCGAGCTGGCGCGCAACGCCGACGTGGCGATCGTGTTCGGCACCCAATGGAATGGCGAGAATGAAGACACGCCGGACATCAGTTTGCCGCAAGGCCAGGATGCGCTGATCGCTGCGGTGGCGGCGGCCAATCCGCGTACCGTGGTTGTGCTCGAGACTGGCAACGCGGTGGCCATGCCTTGGCTTGAGCAGACAGCGGCGGTGCTGGAGTCCTGGTACCCGGGGCAGCATGGCGCGGCCGCGATCGCTGACGTGCTCTTCGGCCGTGTCAACCCGTCGGGCCGCCTGCCTGTGTCCTTCCCGGTTTCTGAGAGCCAACTACCTCGCCCACAACTGCCGGGCTTCGGACTGCCACCGGACAGCAGCTATGAGATCCAGTTCCCGGAAGGATCGGATGTGGGTTACCGCTGGTTCGCCAGGACCGGTGCGAAGCCGCTGTTCGCGTTCGGTCACGGCCTGTCGTACACCAGTTTCGCTATGTCGGATCTGAAGGTGAAGGGAGGCAAGACCCTGATGGTCAGCTTCACGGTAAAGAATACCGGCGAACGAACTGGCGCCCACGTGCCCCAAGTCTATCTGCGCTCGGCGGCTGGCAAGCCACTGACGCGTCTGATCGGTTTCGACAAGGTCGAGCTGGCTCCGGGCGAACAGAAGCGTATCTCCCTGGCGGCCGACCCGCGCCTCCTGGCGAACTTCGATAGTGTTGCGCATGGCTGGCGCATCGCGGCCGGCGAGTACGCTGTCTCGGTAAGCACCGATGCGGCCGACACCGGTCTTACGGGCAGCGCCAAGGTGACCACTCAGCTACTAAAACCGTGACGTGATCAGACGCGCTACCGGCGGATGCCGGTAGCTGCGACGTCCGCGCCTCCAATCGGAGCATTCGGATTGAGCCACCCTGCGGCTTCATAATTCACCCAATGTCCTGCATCTGGAACAGACAATGCAACTGGTCGTCCGCTCGGTTAAGCAGGTCGCCCGACATCATGAGCGAAATTACGGCTGCCAGCCAGGAGCGAAGCGACGGGATCGGCCAGATCAATCAGGCGATCACTCAAATGGACCAGATGACGCAGCAGAATGCTGCGCTGGTCGAGCAGGCTGCTACTGCCTCCGAAAGCATGCAGGATCACGCACGCACGGTGGCCCAGGCGATTGGCGTGGAATTCCGCCATCCAGCGGTGGATCCAACTCGCACCCAGTGCCGGCAACGCGTGCCGCGATTTCTACTCGGGGTAAGAACAAACTGGTAGCAACGGCTATGGTGCCGCGCAGCGCCGCTACGAATGCGTGTGAACAATTCTGACGCCGAGCGCATGCTCGCTGTTGGCTTGACGCCGTAGTTGCGCGGACCTTCCACGCGGAGTCGGCCAATCAGCGGTTCAGGGCGCCCCACCCCGCCCACCGTAGGTTCGCCGGCATCAAAGGCGCGATCGGGAACTGCTTCGTCGCCGCACGAGCCAAACACTGGCCGGGACGAATGGCTGGATCATCAGTTCGCATGAGGTATTCGCCTTCGCAACCGGTGCGGGGGTACGCTGAGCCAACTCCACGCTACCAGTAGGCCAAATGCCGTATATACCGCGGCGAACACCCAAGGTGGCGCTTCGTAGAACATGATCCGGGATATCCAATGGGCGATGAAATCGCCTTCGAATGACAGCTGTCCCGACCTGACACGCAGCGATTGCTCAAGCGTGGTAAGTCCGCATTCGATGCCGAACCACGTCGTTACCACCACGTATCCGATCGCTGCGAGGTGAAGGACGCGGAACCGCATATCCCTCACCCACATCCAGTTCAGGCGCGCGCCGGAGAGAATCACTACCAGGCCGCCGACAATAAACACTACTACGCCGAGATGCAGAACCAGGACCGCGTCCGCGAGCGTCCGGTATGTCGAAGGGTCAAAGTTCATTGAGTCTCCCTGCTGACGTTGCAAGGTGAGTGTACTTCGGAAGGTGGCACGCCGCAAACCGGCGACTTGTCCAAGCTCACAGCCACTTCTCCAAGGCAAGGAATACTACGTGCTGGTCAACAATCTACCGAAACGGCTGCGATGTGAGCATTCATCGAAATCAGCGCGTCAACGGTCTTGTCCGCTGGGTCGACGATGTCCATCAGGCGCTGGTGCGTACGGATTTCGAACTGGTCGCGCGAGGCCTCTCAGCGCTACCGTGGAAATGCAGTTCGATGAAGTGAACGGCATAGTGCCTGGTATAGCGGGAGCGCGGCTTCGGCGATTCGGTCCAGGCTGTTCTCGCGTAGCTGCGCTGTATTCACGCCGGTGCAACTCTCCAGGCCGGCCCAGCGCAGCAGAGCCGCGCATGCCTGCGGGGTGTCGAACATGCCATGCAGGTAGCTGCCGAGGATCTGGTCATCCCCCGAACGCGCGCCTTCGCCGCGCCCGCCGATCCGGAATGCGGGGCGCTCCATTGCAGCGCCGGTCGAGATTCCCATATGGATTTCGTAACCCGCAACACTGGCATCGGCAAATTCGCAATGCCCGGTGACCTGTGCCAGGCGCTTGTCGCGCGTGAGCTCGGTGTGCATGTCGAGCAGGCCAAGTGCACGGGATTGCCCTGCATCGCCTTCCACGCCGTGGGGATCGCCCACCGTTGCGCCGAGCATCTGGAACCCGCCGCAGATCCCGATCACCTTGCCGCCGTAGCGCACATGCCGTGCGATGTATTCGCCCCATCCCTGCGCCAGCAGCCATGCGAGGTCGCCGCGCGTGTTCTTGCTGCCGGGGAGAATCAGCAGGTCGCACGGCGGCTTCGCTTCGCCCTGGCGCACGAACTTCAGGTCCACGTCCGGATGCACGCGCAGCGCGTCGAAGTCGGTGTGGTTGCTCATGCGGGGCACCGACGGCACCACGATCTTGAATGCGCCGCTCGAGGCCTGCACCGCTTGCACCGCGTCCTCGGCGTCAAGGAACAAGCCCTGCAAGTACGGAAGCACGGCCAGCACGGGCTTTCCGGTTTGCTGTTCCAGCCATTCCAGTCCCGGTTCGAGCAGCGAGATATCGCCGCGAAACCGGTTGATGACAAAACCGACGATGCGATCGCGCTCGCTCTGCGACAGGCAGGACAAGGTGCCGACGATATGGGCGAACACGCCGCCCCGGTCGATGTCCGCCACCAGGATGACTGGACAGTCGACGGCTTCGGCAAAGCCCATGTTCGCAATGTCGCGATCGCGCAGGTTGATCTCGGCCGGACTGCCCGCGCCCTCGACGATGATCGCGTCGTACTGCTGGCGCAGGCGGCCATACGACTCGAGCACGGCCCCCATCGCGATTGTCTTGTAGTGGTGGTAGTCCCGCGCGTCCATTTCGGCGCGCACCTTGCCGTGGATGACAACCTGCGCGCCGATGTCGCTGGACGGCTTGAGCAGCACCGGATTCATGTCCGTGTGCGGCGCCAGCCCTGCCGCAATCGCCTGCAGTGCCTGGGCGCGGCCGATCTCGCCGCCGTCGGCCGTCACCGCGCTGTTCAAGGCCATGTTCTGCGGCTTGAAGGGCGCCACCCGTACCCCCTTGTCTTTCAGGAGGCGGCACAGGGCGGCGACCACGGTGCTCTTGCCGGCATCGGACGTGGTGCCCTGAACCATCAGCGTATGCCATGGGAAGCTCATGGCGCCTTCCTGCGCTGGCGTGCCAGCTCGAGTTTTTCGCACAATGCAGCGGTGCCGGCGACCATGCGCGGGCCCGAGCGGTTGAGCAGATTGCCATCGATCCGGAACAAGTTTGCGCGGCGCACCGCGGTCATGCTGGCGAAGGACTTCCAGATAGCGACGCCGCCGTCGCCCGGACCGCGCTCAGCGCTGCTGAAAATCGCTTCCGGATCTTCCTGCAATACCGCTTCGACGCTCACAACTGGCGCCGTGACCCTCATGCTTGCGAAGATGTTCTCGCCGCCGCACAGGCGAACCGCATCGCTGACGATATGGCCTCCGTTAAGCGTGTAGAGCGGCTTGTCCCACACCTGGTAGAACATGCGCACCGGCGAACGGCCGCCATACTGGCTTGACAGCGTCGCCAACTTCTTGCGCACGTCGACAGCGGCGGCGTCGGCCACCGCTTCCGTCCCCATCAATTTGCCCAGTCGGGTAAGGCTGCTCGCAATATCGTCCAGCTTCCTCGGCTCACTGTGGAACATCGGAATGCCCAGCGCCCGGATCTGTTCGATCTGGCGCTCCGAGCTGCCGTGCAGCCAGACGACGATCAGGTCCGGCTTTAACGCGGCGACCCTTTCCATGTCGATCTGGCGGTTGCTGCCGACGCGGGGAAGGCGTTTCGCGGCTTCCGGATAATCGCTGTAATCGACGGCGGCGATGACGCGGTCGCCGCCACCGGCCGCAAACAGTAGTTCAGTCACGTGCGGCGCCATCGCGATCACGCGCAACGCTGGTTTTTGCAGCGTCACCGGGTTGCCGCCGTCATCGTTGACGGTAATGGCAGCGCTGGCATTGACCGCGATTGAGCTCGCGACAGCGAGGATGAAGTTCTTCATGGTTGCTCCTGGTTCCATTCTTTCAAGGCGGCGTCCAGCCGCTGCCACGCGCTCTCGTCCGGCGGGAGGCCGATCCTGATTCCCCGCGCGGCACTGGCGAAGAGGCGCACCCAGATCCCACGCTCGGCCATGTGCTGCCAGAATTCCGTTGGCCGCGCTTCCGGCCACCATTGATACAGTGCGCTGCCGTTCGATGCGATGCCATTCGATGCGAGCAGCAGGCGCAGTCGCGCGCCATCGGCATCCAGGCGCGCGCGGCTGCGCTCCTGCCAGTCCTCGTCGATCAGTGCGGCATGCGATATCTCCTGCGCCGGCCCGCTCACTGTCCAGGGGCCGAGCGCATCGGCCAGCATGGCGAGCAGGCCGGGTTGTGCGCCGACGAAGCCGACCCGCGCGCCCGCCAGTCCGAAGAATTTTCCGAGCGAGCGCAGCACGATCAGGCCAGGACGATTGCACCATGGCGCAACGCTGGTCTCGGGCGTGGTGTCGGCGAACGCTTCGTCGACCACCAGCCATCCGCCGCGCGCGGCCAGCTGCAAGGACCAGTCGAGCAGGCGTCCTGGCGCCACAATCGCCCCGGTCGGGTTGTTGGGATTGCAGAGCACCATGACTTCGCATTCGGGGAGCGCGGCCTCGATGCCGGCATACGCCACCTCGCGCATCCGGTGGCCGTGCATGGCCCAGTGGTGCGCGTGCTCGGCGTACGATGGCGCCGCGACCACCACCCGCGATGGCGATCGCAATTGCGGCAGCGCCTGGATGGCAGCCTGGGTGCCCGCTACGGCCAGCATGGACGGCGCGCGGTAATACCTGGCCGCGGCTTGCGCCAGTGCGGGATCGGTTTCGGGCAATCGGTGCCATGCATCAGGAGCGAGCGCCGGCGCCGGATATCCTTGCGGATTGAGTCCGGTCGACAGGTCGATCCAGTCGGCGTAATCGCGGCCGAAACGCACTGCGGCTTCGCGCAGGTTTCCGCCATGTTCAAGCATGCGGCGCTCCCCATGCATACACGCCGGCGCCGGCGGCGCAGGCAAGGGCGAGCCACAGCACGGTAGTCGCCTTAACCAGCTTCCACGCACGGTGGATGTCGCCGGCCTGGGCGGGGCGGCCCCTGCCCAGCGGCGGCCGCTGTTCGGAAACGCCGTCGTAGGTCGCGCTGCCGCCGAGCGCGAGGCCAAGCGCACCGGCGCCGCTGGCCATCACAGGTCCGGCATTCGGGCTGGGCCAATGCGGCGTTTGAAGGCGCCAGCAGTTCCATGCGCGCTTCCGGTTGTCCGCCAACAGCACGTATGAAAGTGCAGTCAGCCGCGCCGGGACGTAATTGAGTGCGTCGTCGATGCGGGCGGCAGTGCAGCCAAACGACAGGAATCGGCTGTTGCGATAGCCCCACATCGCGTCGAGCGTGTTCGCCAGCCTGAATAGCAGTGCACCAGGGCCGCCCGCCACAAGGAACCAGAACAATGTGCCGAACACCGCATCGTTACCATTTTCCAGCAGCGATTCTGCGCTCGCCTTCGCCAAATCGCCTTCGTCCGCGCCGGCGGTATCCCGGCTGACGATACGCGCGGTCAGCAGGCGTGCCTGCGCTAGTTCGCCGCGCTGCAGCGCGTGCGCGATCGGCAGGTTGTGGTCACGCAGGCTGCGCAATCCAAGACAAAGATAAAGCAGCACGGCATGCGCGATCAGGCCCGCGGAGCCGGTCAGCCAGGAGCCGAGCGCGGTCAGCGGCGCCACGGCCATCGTCCATGCGGCTGCGCCGCGCAGGAATCGCGCGCCACCCTTGTTGAATCTGCGCTCTATCAGCGTGGCCAGGTTGCCGAAGCCAACCAGCGGGTGCCAGCGGCGTGTCTCGCCGAGCAGATAGTCCAGCAGCACGCCGCACACAATAAGGAATGCCAGCTCAGGCATCGTCAGGCCCGTCAGCATGGCGTCCCTTTCAGCGCGAGTGGCAAGCCGGCAGCGATGAATACTACCCGATCGCACAATGCGGCAACCGCCTGGTTGAGGCGTCCCGCTTCGTCGGCAAAGCTGCGCGACACTGCGCCGTATGGCACGATTCCCATCCCGACCTCATTCGACACCAGCACGACATCGCCGCCGGCGTGCTGCAAGGCGGCCAGCAGTTCAGCGCGCTGCTCGTGGAACAGCGGCGGCAGCGCAATCGTTCCGACATCCGGATAGTCGCGGCCATCGGAGAACATCAGGTTTGACAGCCACAGTGTCAGGCAGTCGACCAGGACCAGGCGCGTCGCACCGGAATGGCGCACTATCGCGTCGCCAAGCCGCAAGGGTTCCTCGACGGTGGTCCAGTGGGCGGGCCTGGCGTCGCGATGGTGCGCTATGCGCGCCGCCATTTCGCCATCCCCGGCGCGCGCGGTTGCGATGTACACGATTTCGCGCCCGGATTGCACGGCCAGCCTTTCGGCATGGGCGCTCTTGCCAGAGCGTGCGCCGCCCAGAATCAGCGTGGCCGTCATGCCGGGCTCCGCGAGAACATCGCCGCCACTGCAGCGGGACAGGACGGGAAGTAGGCGTGGAAGTAGGACGCGGTCAGCGAACCCACACGGTACACGGCTTCACCGGCGGCACCGCTCGGGTGCTTGACGGTGTGGGTGCGCGGCGCCAGCGCGGTGTCGAGCTGCGAATAGTGGAAGGCGTGGCCGCGCAGGACACCGTGCGGCGTATTCATGCCTTGCGAACCGAGGCCCGCGAGGCGAGCCTGCATGGCGGCTCGTCCCGGCAGCAGGCCCGCCATCGGCCAGGTGCTTCCTGCCTGGTCCACAAGCGTTTCGGCCAGCGCCATCATGCCGCCACATTCGGCAACGACAGGGACGCCCTGGGCATGCACGGCAAGCATCGAAGCCTTCCAGCCGGTCGCCTCGGACAAGGCCTGCGCGTGCAGCTCCGGGTATCCGCCCGGCAGGTACACGGCATCGGCTTCGGCCGGCACCGGCTCGTCCGCCAGCGGGGAGAAGTACGTGAGCGTTGCGCCCAGCTCGCGCAGGGTATGCAGGTTTGCCGGATACAGGAAGGCAAAAGCGGCGTCGCGCGCGATGGCGATGGTCACGCCGGCCAGCAGCGGCGGGACTGGCTCGGGCAAGGCCAAGAGGTCGATGCGTGTGGGGCGCAAGGCATCCCACGCCGCCTGGTCGATTGAAAGCTGCGCAGCCGCGTCATCAAGCAGGGCATCGATATCTTCCAGTTCAGACGGCAGCACTAGCCCGAGGTGGCGTTCCGGCAGCGCCTTTGGCAGGCGTGACAGGGTCGCAAAAAGCGGAATGCCGCGCATCGACGCCGCAACCATCGCGGCATGGCCAGTACTGGCGACGCGGTTGGCGATCACGCCCGCCATCTCGACCGGCCCATAGTCGCGCAGGCCATGTACCAGCGCACCCGCAGTCTGTGCCATCGCCGATGCGTCGATGACCGCCATGACCGGTACGCCAAAGGCGCGCGCCAGGTCGGCCGACGATGGCGTGCCGTCGTACAAGCCCATCACGCCTTCGATCAGGATCACATCCGCCTCTGTGGCCGCTTGCGCCAGCTGGCTGCGGCATTGGTCGATGCCGACCATCCACAGGTCGAGTGAACCGACCGCTGCGCCGCTGGCCCGTTCGAGCAGCATGGGATCGATGAAATCCGGACCGCACTTGAACACCCTGACGCGCAGGCCGCGCCTGGCCAGTGAGCGCGCCAGTGCAGCGGTCACGGTGGTCTTCCCCTGGCCCGATGCGACCGCGGAGACCAGCAGTACACGCACGTCGGCGTGGGCCGCCGTTACCATTCCGTTCCCGCCTGGGCCGCGATACCTGCCTTGAAGGCATGCTTGACGACGGCCATCTCGGTTACCGTATCGGCGATCGCGATCAGTTCATCCGGTGCGCCGCGCCCTGTGATGACGACGTGCTGCATGTCGGGGCGGTCGAGCAGGTCGGCGATCACGGTGTCGAGGTCGAGATAACGATACTTGAGGGCGATATTGAGCTCGTCGAACAGCACCAATCCGATCGACGGATCGGACAGGTAGGTCTTGGCCAGCGCCCATGCCTGCTGCGCTTTTGAAATGTCGCGTTCGCGGTCCTGGGTCTCCCACGTATAACCTTCTCCCATGGCGTGGAAGCTCACCTCGTCCGGGAAACGGCGCAGGAATTTCTCTTCGCCCGTCGACATCGCGCCTTTGATGAACTGGATGACGGCGACTTTCATTCCGTGCCCCATCGCCCGGACCACCATGCCAAAACCGCTGGAGCTCTTGCCCTTGCCGTTTCCGGTATTGACGATGATGATGCCGATGTCCTTCTGCGCCGCCGCGATCTTCTGGTCGATGACGGCCTTCTTGCGTTCCATGCGGACGCGGTGACGCTGGTTGATATCGTTCATGCGAATTCCTCTGTGGGGATGAAAATACGGCGTGTTCCATGGCTGACGACTTCGATCGGGTGGCCAAGGCAGCGGCTCAGGACGGAAGCCTGCATCATGTCGGCGACGGTGCCGGCCTGCCATTCTCCATCGCCCATCAGCAGCAGTGCGTGGGTCGACGCCTGGTGCGCATGGCCCAGGTCGTGTCCGATCATGACCGCCGTCTTGCCCTGTTCGCGGCACAGGCGGGCGAGCAGGCGCATGACGCTCGACTGGTGTGCAAGGTCGAGCGCGTTGGCCGGTTCGTCGAGCAGCAGCAGCGGCGTATCCTGCGCCAGCATGGCGGCGATCGCCACCCGCTGGCGCTCGCCGCCGGACAAGGTGCGTACGTCGCGATCGGCCAGGTCGAGCACTTCCATCGATTCCAGCGCGGCGCGTGCGATGACGTGGTCGTCGCTGCCTTCCCAGTAGCGGTTGGCGTGGTAGGGATGGCGCGCCGCCAGCACCGTTTCTATGGCGCGGTAGGCAAACGCGTCGCTGCGCGATTGAGGCAGGAAGGCGCGCCTGCGAGCCAGTTCTGGCAGCGGCCATTGCGACAGCGGGCGGCCCTGCATCGAGACCACGCCGTCATCCGGGCCGCGCAGGCCGGCCAGCGTGCGCATCAGCGTGCTCTTGCCGGCGCCGTTGCGGCCGATGATGCACCAGCATTCGCCGGCGCGGACATGCCAGTCCAGCTTGTCGACCAGCGTGCGGGTTCCGGCCCTGAGTGTCAGTTTTTGCGTCTCGATCATTGTCGATGCAGCCTGTGAAGTTGATACAGGAAGACGGGAGCGCCGATCAGTGCGGTAACGACGCCGACAGGGAGCTGCTGCGGCGCGAGCACGGTACGCGCAAGCGTATCGGCCAGCACCAGGAAGGCGCCGCCCGCGAGCGTCGCCACCGGGATCAGCACACGATGATCGGGGCCGCAGGCAAAGCGGCAGGCATGCGGCACGATCAGGCCGACGAACCCAATGCTGCCGGCGCTTGTGACTGCGCTTGCCGTGAGCAGCGCCGAGCAAAAGAACAGCCCCTTGCGCAGGGCTCCGACCCGGATACCCAGGGTTGCGGCGGCTTCGGCGTGCAGCGCCAGCACGTTGAGCGAACGGGCGCTGCGCAGGGCGAACAGGAGAGCGCCAGCCAGCACGATCCAGGGAATGGCGCGCAGCGGCGCGCCGGCAAGGTCGCCGATCATCCAGAAGATCATGCTGCGCAGCCGGCTTTCGGGAGCGATCGACAGCATCAGGGTCACGATCGCCATGCAAGCCGACGACAGGATGACCCCGGTCAGGAGCAGCAGCGAAGCACCGCCCTCGGCCGCTGTTCCGCCGCGCAGGTCGCGCTGCGCAAACAGGAACAGCATCATCGAGACCGCGACCGCGCCCAGGAACGCGGATGCGTCTACCACCCACATCGCGCACATGAACAGCAGCGCCGCCAGCGCGCCGACCGACGCCCCGGCGGAGATGCCGAGGACATACGGGTCGGCCAGGGGATTGCGCAGCAAGGCCTGCATCATGACACCCGCCAGCGCGAGCGCGGCCCCGGTGACGAACGCCACCAAGGCGCGCGACAGGCGCAGGTCGAGCAAGGTCGCCGGCAGCGATCCGGCAGTTCCGCTCGCAAGCTCCGTCAGCGCACCCGGTATTTCGGCGAGCGGAACCGGAACGGAACCGGTCATGCCGGACAGTACAAGGCTGGCGATGGCCAGCATCGACAACGCCGTGATGACGACGCTGGCGCGGTGGCGCATGTTGCGGAAAGACAGATGCACTTGACTGCTCCTAGTTCATACCGTAGCGAACACCGGCAAACACCTGGGAACCGGCGGTTGCGTAGTTGCGGGCCAGCTGGTAGCGCTTGTCCGTTGCATTGTTCCAGCGGACGATGGCCGACCAGTCAGGCGCGAAGCGATACGACGCAAACAGGTTCAGCAGGCCGTAGCCGCCAAGGACGTTGCGGTTGGCGGTGTCGTCGAAGCGCTTGCCGGACAGGTGCACGCCGGCGCCTGCAACCAGCGGGCCGGTGCGGTACTCTACCGAAAAATTGGCGTGGCGTCTGGAGCGGCGTACCAGCTGTTTCCCGGTGGTGTCGTCGCGCGGATCCTGCAGGTCGAACGCGCCGCGCAGGTCGAAGTCGCCGAGGCGGGTACGCGCACCCACCGACAGTCCGGTCAACATCGCACGGTTGACGTTGTAGGCGCAGCCGAAAGGATGGGTCGCCACCTCGACCGGACAAGGGGTCGTATTGACCAGCAGGTCGGTGATTCGGTTGCGATAGTAGACCGCGGTCGCCTCGGTGGCGCCGTCGTTGAAAGCCAGGCCGGCTTCCACGTTCTTCCCGTGTTCCGGCTGGTTGCCTGCGACCCCGAATCCGGGGAAGTAGAGTTCATTGAAGGTTGGCGCCCGGAAGCTGGTGCCGGCGCTTGCATTGGCGCGCAGCGTGCGGGTGATCCGGTAGCCATAACCGATACCGCCGGTGACCTTTGAGCCGTACTGCGAGCTGTCGTCGATGCGCGTACTGGCCGTGGCGAGGTGGGCATCGCGCTTGAGCGAATACGCCAGCGCCGCCGAGTTGGTCGTGCGGCCGGTGGTCAGCGCGGCGGTGGAACTGGACACGACTTCCTCCTCGCGGCGCTCAAGCAACATCTGCAGCAGGCCGGCGCCGAGGGCCACGTCGCTTTGCGCGCTGAACGCGGTTTGCCTGGTATCGATGCTGCTGGTACCGGTCGCCGTCGCGTTGCTGAAGTTGGCCGACTTGTCGTCCGCCTGCGACGCCTGAAGTTTGAGCTGCCAGCCCGGCGTGAGCTGGTGCTTCGAGTAGAGCGCGATGTTGTCCAGGCTTTGCACGGTACGCACGTCGTAGCTCGCCCTTCCCGCATCGTACTGCGCATTCAGGCGGCTGTGCAAAAACAGCAGGCCCGCTTCATGGCCGCTGGCCAGGGAGACCGCCAGCTGGCTGCTGGCACTCTCCTTCCGGTAGCCGTCCTTGTCGGCGTTAAATGAGGAGCTGGCGGGCAGCGTTGAAGAGAAGCCGTCGTCTTGTTCGCGCGCGGCCGCAAATGCGTAACTTACGCCTCCGGTGCTTCCGGCGACGGCCGCTTCCGCGCGGCGGGCCTTTTCGCTGCCGGCGCCGATCGCCGCCTTCATGGCTGGCGCGCCGGCGCCGCGCTTCGTGAACAGCTGCACCACGCCGCCGATGGCGTCGGCGCCGTACATGGTCGCGAGTGGACCGTAGATAATTTCGATGCGATCGATGTTTGCCAGCGGCAGGGCAGCCCAGTTGGCGACGCCGGTGGTGGACGAGCCGATGCGAACGCCGTCGACCAGTACCACGGTCTGTTTGGAGTCGCCGCCGCGCATGAATACCGAGGCAGTCGTGCCCGGTCCGCCGTTGCGGGTAACTTCAATGCCGCGCTGTTTTTGCAGCAGGTCGACCACATTGCCGGCGCCGGAGCGGAGGATGTCCTCGGACGACAGCACGATATGGTCGCTCAGGACATCGACGGCCGCCTGCGGGGCGCGCGTTGCGGTGACAAGGACGGCCGTCACGGCAGCCTGGCTGGTGTTTTCGGCTTGAGCGAAAGTCGAGGTAATGGCTAGCGCGAGCGACGATAAGGCCGCACGGCGTGAAACAGGAAAGGTCATGATGAATCTTCAGTTGGCAAGCAACCGGCCGAGTTCCCCGTTGGCCAGGTTGAAAAGAAATGCGTGAACTGAAGATGAGGATCGACCGACTGGGAATGAGGCAAGGCCCGGCCGCGCCGCGAACATCCCCGTTCGCACACTTCCACCTGTCATGGCCGGTATCCGGGCTGGCAAGTGCGGCCGTCTCACCTTCCCATGCAAAAACGCACAGTGGTCTTTTGAGGCGGCTCGTCGTTCGAAGAACGACACTTGCTTACCGTTGCGGGGGCAGCACACGCGGGCCGTGGAGGCTTCGTGTTTCCCGTTTAACTGCACACATGGACATGTATGCGGGCACCATAACGCCCGCAATTATACACAGTCGAGGACTATTACTTCGCCGTAGCCGATTGCGTGGGGCCGTTGCGCCGCCTCGTACGCCATTTCCAATGGGGAGAGTCCGCGCTGGCGGGCTGCCAGCAGGCGTATCGCGCCGGCGTGGCAGACCACCACCGCCGAGGACACCGGTTCCCGCATCAGGCCCGCGTAGAAGTCCGACACGCGCTGCGCCATATCGAGCACGCTTTCGCCGCCGCCCGGCCGGTATCGAGCAACATCGGCAGCCCATGCATCGACCTCGGCGCGCGGTATGTCGTCCCAGTGTCGCATCTCCCAGCGGCCGAAATCGAGTTCGGCCAGGCGCGCATCGAAACGTACCTCGCCACCCAGATCCACGGCCAGCGTCGCGCAGCGCCGCAGCGGACTTGAAATTATCGGGGCGCCGGCTGGAAGTTGGGCGCGCAATGCCGGCAGCGAGCGCGCATGCAGTTCCGGATCGACAGAGAGATCGCTGCGGCCATAGCAAATTCCCGCAGCGACCATCGGCGCAAAGTGGCGCACCAGGTGGACACGCATCGTCAGTTCCAGGCGCCCTGCTGCAGGCTGGCCAGCAGGCACAGGTAGATCACGACCTCGCTGACCTGCTGTACGGCGCCCAGGCAGTCGCCAGTGTAGCCGCCGATACGGCGCACGAACTTTGCGCTCAGCCAGAGCGCGACAGCGGCGGCACCCGCAATGCAGCCGGCGATGACAAGCCACGAGAGGTATCCCAGCGCGCCGAGAATGACGGAGGGAACAAGCGCGCAGGCGGCCGCGATTGCGAATTCCGCATTCGTCATTTGCTGGGCCAGCGGCTTGGCCTTGCCTTCGTCGCGTGCGTACTTCAGGTTCCAGATCAAGGCCGTAGCGGCGAGCCGCGACAGCGGGTGAGCGATGAACAGCGCGACGATCACGCTGGTTGGCGCGAGCATGGAAAGCAGCGCGCACTTGAGCGCCACCAGCAAGCCGGCGCCGACCGCACCATAGGTGCCGATGCGCGAATCCTTCATGATGTCCATGACACGCTCGCGCGTCGTGCCGCCGCCGAAACCGTCGCACATGTCGGCAAAGCCGTCCTCGTGGAAAGCGCCGGTCAGGTAGATCCCTGCTGCCGTCGATAGCAGGACCGCAACCGGGGCGGGCCAGATGTGCGCCGCCGCGAAGTACACGGCGCCCGCAACCGCGGCGACCACGATACCGACCATCGGAAAATAGCGCGACGCGTGATGCAGCCACTCAGGCTGGAATCCGACCCAGCGCGGAATCGGAATGCGGGTGAAGAATTGCAGCGCGATGAAGAACAGGCGGAACTGGTGAAGGACTGCCGGCATGGCGCTAGGCCGACTTGTCGCTGACCTGCGCCGACTCGAACGTCGCCATCTCGCGCAGGAAATCGACGGCGGCGTGCAGCAGCGGCACGGCCAGCGCACAGCCGGTTCCTTCGCCGAGGCGCAGCCCCAGGTTGAGCAGCGGCCGCGCCTCAAGATAGGCAAGCATGCGGCGGTGGCCATGCTCGTCGGAGCAGTGCGAGAACACGCAGTAGTCGAGAATCGCCGGTTGCAGCCGGGCTGCCACCAGCAGCGCGCTGGTGACGATGAAGCCGTCGATCAGCAGTACCATGCGGCGCTCGGCCGCACCCAGCATCGCCCCGGCGATCATGGCGATTTCGTAACCTCCGAACGCCGCGAGGATGTCGAGGGGTTCGCATGCCGAAGCATGCCGTTCGACAGCCGCTTCAATCACGCGCTGCTTGTGCAGGATGCCGTCGGGCGTCAGGCCGGTACCGGCGCCCACGCACTCGGCGACCGGCACGCCGGTCAGCTTGTGCATCAGGGCGGCGGCGGCCGTGGTGTTACCGATACCCATTTCGCCGAAGCCGACCAGATTGCCTTCCAGGCCGGCCGCGAGCGCCACCCCGTGCGCAATCGCGGCCGCGCAGTCGGCTGCACTCATGGCCGGTTGCTGCGCAAAGTTGGCGGTGCCGTGCCCGACCTTGCGGTCGACCAGTCCCGCACGCGGGCCGAAGTCGTGGTTGACGCCCGCATCGACTACCTGCAGCGCGCAGCCGCTGGCGCGCGCAAACACATTGATTGCGGCGCCCTCGGCCAGGAAATTTTCAACCATCTGCCACGTCACGCTCTGCGGATAGGCGGAAATGCCTTCCGCGACCACGCCATGGTCGGCGGCGAACACGATGATTGCCGGTCGCCGCAATGCCGGCTCAACCGTTTGCTGGATCAGGCCAATCTGGTGGGCAATCGTTTCCAACGCACCCAGGCTGCCCGGCGGTTTGGTTTTGTTGGCAATGGCGCGTTCGAGCCGCGCGGAAAGATCGGGATCGGCAATCGGTGAGACGGTGGGAATTTGCATGGATTGAAGTGATGAGAAGGTGGCAATATTATGCAGGGCAATCCTTTCCTGCACAACCGCCGGACTGGCGTCGCCTGCTCCTCGGGCACGCGTAGCGCGCGCACAATGGCATCGGGGCCGGGTTCATCCGCTAAACAGCGGACTTGCCCGGCCCCGATTCAGCCGGCGGGGATCACCCCGCCGGCATCAACTCGCAATGATTATTGCAGTTTGATTTCTACGTCTACACCTGCTGGCAGGTCCAGCTTCATCAGCGCGTCAACGGTCTTGTCCGTTGGGTCGACGATGTCCATCAGACGCTGGTGCGTACGGATTTCGAACTGGTCGCGCGAGGTCTTGTTGACGTGCGGCGAACGCAGGACGTCGAAACGCTGAATGCGGGTTGGCAGTGGGACTGGACCCTTGACAACGGCGCCGGTGCGCTTCGCGGTGTCAACGATTTCCAGTGCGGACTGGTCGATCAGCTTGTAATCGAACGCTTTCAGGCGAATGCGGATTTTCTGGTTTGGTGCGGACATGGTAATTCCTTTAAAGAGCGAACCGCGCTTGCGCACGGCAATATATAGGGGACCGAGATTGTACTACGAAATCACAGGGAGGAACCCGAAAGCCCCTCCCTGTTGCAATACCGAGTCAGGCGGGGCGGACTGACGCCCTCCCCGGCTGCAAAAGCAATTACTTGCCTTCGCTCAGGATCTTAGCAACAACGCCTGCGCCTACGGTACGGCCGCCTTCGCGGATTGCGAAACGCAGGCCTTCTTCCATCGCGATCGGGTTGATCAGCTTGACGGTGATCGACACGTTATCGCCTGGCATAACCATTTCCTTGTCCGCTGGCAGCTCGATCGAGCCGGTCACGTCGGTGGTACGGAAGTAGAACTGTGGACGGTAGTTGTTGAAGAACGGGGTGTGACGGCCGCCTTCATCCTTCGACAGAACATAGATCTCGCCGGTGAAGTGGTTGTGCGGCTTGATCGAACCTGGCTTGGCCAGAACCTGGCCACGCTCCACGTCTTCACGCTTGGTACCGCGCAGCAGCAGGCCGACGTTGTCGCCAGCTTGACCCTGGTCCAGCAGCTTGCGGAACATTTCCACGCCGGTGCAGGTGGTCTTGACGGTATCCTTGATGCCGACGATTTCGATTTCTTCGCCGACTTTGATGATGCCGCGCTCGACACGACCGGTAACCACGGTACCGCGGCCCGAGATCGAGAACACGTCTTCCACTGGCATCAGGAATGCGCCGTCAACTGCGCGCTCTGGCTCAGGGATGTAGGTGTCCAGTGCTTCGGCCAGCGCCAGGATTGCCTGCTCGCCCATTGGGCCGGTGTCGCCGTCCAGCGCCATACGTGCCGAACCCTTGATGATTGGCAGGTCGTCGCCTGGGAATTCGTACTTCGACAGAAGCTCGCGCACTTCCATTTCAACCAGTTCCAGCAGTTCTGCGTCGTCGACCAGGTCGCACTTGTTCAGGAACACGATGATGTATGGAACGCCAACCTGGCGTGCCAGCAGGATGTGCTCGCGGGTCTGTGGCATTGGGCCGTCAGCTGCGGAGCAAACCAGGATCGCGCCGTCCATCTGCGCTGCACCGGTAATCATGTTCTTGATGTAGTCGGCGTGGCCTGGGCAGTCAACGTGAGCGTAGTGACGGTTTGCGGTCTCGTACTCGACGTGTGCGGTGTTGATGGTGATGCCGCGTGCTTTTTCTTCTGGTGCTGCATCGATCTGGTCGTAAGCTTTAGCTTCGCCGCCGAATTTCTTCGACAGGACGGTAGCGATTGCTGCGGTCAGGGTGGTCTTGCCGTGGTCGACGTGGCCGATAGTGCCGACGTTGACGTGCGGCTTGGTCCGTTCGAATTTACCTTTTGCCATTTTGATCTTCCTTTAAGAGCGATTATTTTTTGCGGGACAGAGCAAGGGTTTATCCTTGCCCTGTCCTCAACTAACTTTGAATTACTTAGCTTTAGCAGTAACGATTGCGTCGGTAACGTGCTTAGGCGCTTCGGAGTAGTGCTTGAATTCCATCGTGTAGGTAGCACGGCCTTGCGTTGCGGAACGCAGCGAGGTCGAGTAACCGAACATTTCCGACAGTGGTACTTCGGCTTTGATGATCTTGCCGCCACCACCCTGGATTTCGTCCATGCCCTGCACCATGCCGCGGCGGGACGACAGGTCGCCCATCACGGAACCGGCGTAGTCTTCCGGGGTTTCCACTTCAACCGACATCATCGGCTCGAGGATAACCGGAGCGGCGCGACGGCAACCGTCCTTGAACGCCATCGAAGCTGCCATCTGGAACGCGTTTTCGTTCGAGTCCACATCGTGGTACGAACCGAAGAACAGCGTGACCTTGACGTCGACCACTGGGTAACCTGCCAGCACGCCGGTGTTCAGCGTACCGCGCACACCCTTTTCAACTGCAGGGATGTATTCGCGTGGAACCGTACCGCCCTTGATCGCGTCGACGAACTCGAAGCCCTTGCCCGGCTCTTGCGGTTCGATCTTCAGGACCACGTGGCCGTACTGGCCGCGGCCGCCCGACTGCTTGACGAACTTGCCTTCGGATTCTTCGCAGGTCTTGCGGATCGTTTCGCGGTATGCAACCTGTGGCTTGCCGACGGTTGCTTCCACGCCGAATTCGCGCTTCATGCGGTCGACGATAATTTCCAGGTGCAGCTCGCCCATACCACCGATGATGGTCTGGCCCGACTCTTCGTCGGTCTTGACGCGGAACGAAGGATCTTCCTGTGCCAGGCGGTTCAGCGCCAAGCCCATTTTTTCCTGGTCGGCCTTGGTCTTAGGCTCGACTGCCTGCGAAATCACCGGCTCAGGGAAGATCATCTTCTCCAGCGTGATGACAGCTGCAGGGTCGCACAGGGTTTCGCCCGTGGTCGCATCTTTCAGGCCGACAGCAGCGGCGATGTCGCCGGCGCGGACTTCCTTGATTTCTTCACGCTGGTTGGCGTGCATCTGCAGAATACGGCCAAGACGCTCTTTCTTGTTCTTGATCGGGTTGAACACGGTGTCGCCCGAGTTGATCGTTCCGGAGTACACGCGGAAGAAGATCAGCTGGCCGACGAACGGGTCGGTCATGATCTTGAACGCGAGTGCGGCGAACTTTTCGTCGTCGGCAGCGCGGCGGCTGGTCGGCTCGTCGTCTTCGTCGGTACCGGTCACTGGCGGGATGTCCACTGGCGACGGCAGGTATTCGATGACGCCGTCCAGCATGGCCTGTACGCCCTTGTTCTTGAACGCGGTACCGCACATCATCGGAACGATTTCCGAAGCGATGGTGCGCTGGCGCAGAGCGGCCTTGATCTCTTCTTCCGAGAGGTCGCCTTCTTCCAGGTACTTGTTCATCAGGTCTTCCGACGCTTCAGCAGCGGTCTCGACCAGCTTCTCACGCCATTCGTTGGCCTGGTCGACCAGTTCCGCAGGAATGTCGCGGTAGTCGAACTTCATGCCCTGCGACGCGTCGTCCCAGTAGATGGCTTTCATCTTGACCAGGTCGACCACGCCCTTGAAGTTTTCTTCAGCGCCGATAGGAATCTGCAGCGGGATCGGGTTTGCCTTCAGGCGAGCGCGCATCTGCTCGTAGACCTTGAAGAAGTTCGCGCCGGTACGGTCCATCTTGTTGACGAACGCGAGACGTGGAACCTTGTACTTGTTGGCCTGGCGCCATACGGTTTCCGACTGTGGCTGAACGCCGCCGACTGCGCAGTAAACCATGCAGGCGCCGTCGAGCACGCGCATCGAGCGTTCGACTTCAATGGTGAAGTCGACGTGGCCCGGCGTGTCGATGATGTTGATGTGGTGCTCAGGGAAGTTGTTAGCCATACCCTTCCAGAAGCAGGTGGTCGCAGCCGAGGTAATCGTGATACCGCGTTCCTGCTCCTGCTCCATCCAGTCCATGGTGGCCGCGCCATCATGCACTTCGCCGATCTTGTGGTTCACGCCCGTGTAGAACAGGACGCGCTCGGTGGTGGTGGTCTTACCAGCATCGATGTGAGCGGAGATACCGATATTGCGGTAGCGCTCAATGGGGGTCTTGCGTGCCATAATTATTCCTAAATCTTTTAATGGACAAAACCGAGCAACATTTTTTCGACAAAATGAGCCCGGCCTCGAACAACGGATGCATGGCCGCGCCCCTCGCAGGGTCTGGCCATTGGATTAGAAGCGGAAGTGCGAGAACGCCTTGTTCGCTTCAGCCATACGGTGAACTTCGTCACGCTTCTTCATTGCGCCGCCGCGCATTTCAGCCGCTTCCATCAGCTCACCGCCAAGGCGTTGTGGCATGGATTTTCGCTGCGCTTGTTTGCGGCTTCGCGCAACCAACGCATGGACAGCGCCATACGGCGAACTGGGCGAACTTCAACTGGCACCTGGTAGTTGGCGCCGCCGACACGGCGGGACTTAACCTCGACCATTGGCTTGGCGTTGTTGATCGCTGCAGCGAAGACTTCAAGCGGGTCCTTGCCGGACTTTTGCTTGATGTGCTCGAACGCACCGTAGATGATGTTCTCAGCGACCGATTTTTTACCGGACAGCATCAGAATGTTGACGAACTTGGCGACATCGGTATTGCCGAATTTTGGATCAGGCAGGATCTCGCGCTTGGGTACTTCACGACGACGTGGCATTTCAATTCCTTTCAGTCTTCAGTTGAGCGCGCCTGGCGCACTCGCGGAGGCCATCATAGCCATCCACTTACTCGACCTTGCGGTCGGTTCAACTCAATTGTGGGGCAAAAATATTACTTCTTGCCTGCTTTAGCGCGCTTCGCACCGTACTTCGAGCGAGCTTGCTTACGGTCTTTAACGCCCTGGGTATCCAGTGCACCGCGAACCATGTGGTAACGCACACCCGGCAAGTCTTTAACACGGCCGCCGCGCAGCAGCACGACACTGTGTTCTTGCAGATTGTGGCCTTCACCGCCGATGTACGAAATGACTTCGAAACCGTTGGTCAGGCGAACTTTGGCGACTTTACGCAGAGCCGAGTTAGGCTTCTTTGGGGTCGTCGTGTACACACGGGTGCAGACACCACGTTTTTGCGGGCAATTTTCCAGCGCCGGCGATTTGCTCTTCACGATCGTAGCGACGCGTGGTTTGCGAATCAGTTGATTGATGGTTGGCATCGTTATTAATCCAACAAAGATACAACGTGAATAACCCGGGCTGATGCCCGGGGACTAAAACTGAGTCCCGGTTTGGACTGACAGCGGAGGCGACAAAAGCCACTCGCGAAGGAGCGGCTGAGCTACGCACACGGTGTGCAGAATAAATTCGAGAACTCGCGAGTATATGCTTGTGACGAGGCACGGTCAACCGGTTTACGGTCTTGCCCGGGTGGAATCGGCGGTAAACTGCCGGGATTCGTCGTTATCTGGCGACAATCGGTGGGGCAACGGCGGCGCGTTCCGGATCAAAATTTCCCCCCCACGGTTGGGAACGCCATGATAATAGACGACTTTTCCCGTTCGTCCAACCATGCGCCCGCTGCTCCGCCCTGCCAACCTGATCCTGCTGCTGACTTACCTGGCCGTGTCGCTCGTGCCTTTCGCGCCCGCGCTGCTGGGCCGGCCGCTGGCACGCCCCTGGCAGGTGTTCGGCATCGAACTGTTCGCCTGGGTGGCGGCCTGGGCCGTGTTCAAGCGCCCGGCTCGCTTCCACTGGCTGCTGCTGCCCGCCTTCCTGGCGCTGCCGACCGAAATCTACCTGCTGACTTATTACGGCCAGGGCATTTCCACCCACCACCTCGGCATCATCGCGGAGACCAGCCCGATGGAGGCGCTGGAATTCCTTGGCAACACGGTGTGGCTGATGCTGGCCGCGGTCGCCGCGGTGCTGGCCTGGTGGGCCGGCACCTTGCGCATCGCCCGCGCCACCCGCGCCTTCGACTGGAACGACAGCTCGCGCTGGGTCGCGCTGGCCGCCCTCGCCGTGAGCGCGGCTGTCGGCGCCTACAGCCACGAATTCGGCATCGCCCCAAAACAGGTGGCCGCTGCGCCGGCGCGCGCCTTGCCGCCGCTGGCGCACCTCGCAAAGGCCAGCCCTGCCGCTGCGGCACGCCCGCCAGGCGGCATTCCCGGCGCCGGCCACACCGGCCTGGCGCTGGCGCCGTTGCCGCACTGGGCAAGCCTGCCCTTCGAATTCGACGCCTTCTCGCAGTCGTGGCCATTCGGCCTGCTGGCGCGCGGCGTCGACTTCTATAAAGAGCGCGAGTACCTCGCCCAACTGAGCGAGCGCAGCACCAGGTTCCGCTTCCACGCGCGCCAGGCCAAACCGGACGCCGCGCCCGAGGTCGTGGTGCTGGTACTGGGCGAATCGTCGCGCTTCGACCGCTGGAGCCTGAACGGCTACGCGCGCGACACCAATCCCCTGCTGCGCCAGGAAGCCAACCTGGTCGCGCTGCCGGACGTGATCACCGCCGTGTCGGCCACCCGCCTGTCGGTCCCGGTGATCATTTCGCGCAAGCCGTCGATGAAAAGCCTGAAGGACGGCTTCGCCGAAAAATCCTTCCTGACCGCGTACAAGGAAGCCGGCTTCAAGACCTACTGGCTGTCCAACCAGATCTCCTTCGGCGAGTTCGACACCCCGATATCGGTGTTCGCCAGGGAGGCCGACGTGGTGCAGTTCCTGAACCTTGGCGGCTTTACCAACAATTCCAACTTCGACGAAATCCTGTTCGACCCGCTGCGTATCGCCCTGTCCGACGCCGCGCCCAAGAAGCTGATCGTGCTGCACTCGCTGGGCAGCCACTGGAACTACGGCCACCGCTACCCGAAGGCCTTCGACAAATGGCAGCCCTCGCTGCACGGCATCGACAAGCCGGTCTACACCGACCTGAAACTGAAGGCGCACCTGAACAACAGCTACGACAGCAGCATCTTGTATACAGACTGGTTCCTGGCGCAGGTGATCGGCAAGCTGAAGGCGTCCGGGCAGCGCACGTCGATGGTGTACATTGCCGACCACGGCCAGTCGCTGTACGACGGCAGCTGCAAGCTGGGCTTCCATGGCCACAATACGCAATACGATTTCCACGTTCCGGCCTTCGTCTGGTACTCGGACCTGTACCGCGAGCGCTACCCGCACAAGGTGCAGCAACTGGCGCGCCACCGCACATCGAGGCTGGCGACCGAGAACATGTTCCACACCCTGCTCGACATGGCCGACATCCGCTATCCGGGCGAGCGGCTTGAATGGAGCTTCGTGAACCGCGCCTTCGCCGAACACAAACGCTATGTCGACAGCTACGGCTGGAGCAATTACGACAATGCGAAGTTCAAGGGCGACTGCCGTGAGGTGATCGACAAGGGAACTCCGCTGAAGCGGGAGCGATAGTAAGCCGCGGCGCCCGAAAGCTGTCCGGCGCGGCGTCCACCAGTGCCCGACCGGACACGGCGGACACCATCCGCGCAATGAAACGCCCATGAAATCAATCTCTTAACGCTTGGCACGGTTCGTGCGTAACGATATTTACATCGTTTCAACAAACACCGCTGCCATGATTCGCGACACATCACACCAGGATTCAGTCATCGCCCCGCCAAAGGGCCACAACAACAAGCGCCGCGCGCTGGTCGGCGCCGCCACCGTCGCAATCATCGCCACCGGCGTCTTCCTTTTTTCGGCCTGGGGCAAGAGCGAACACTCGGTCAGCGCCGCGCGCGTGCGCATCGCCGAAGTCGCGCGCGGCACCTTGGTGCGCGACGCCTCGGTCAACGGCCGCGTGGTCGCCGCCGTCAGCCCGACCCTGTATTCCACTTCCGCGTCGACCGTCAACCTCAAGGTCGCGGCGGGCGACACTGTCAAGAAAGGCCAGGTGCTGGCGATCCTTGAATCGCCAGACCTGTCCGATGAACTCAAGCGCGAGCAGTCCAGCTACCTCCAGCTCGAAGCAGAAGTCGCGCGCCAGAAGATTTTGGCGCGCAAGCAGAAGCTGCTGGCCCAGCGCGAGGCCGACACTGCGGAGATCGACCGCCTGTCAGCCCAGCGCACGCTGGAACGCTACGAGGGCGTCGCCAACGAAGGCATCATCGCCAAGATCGACTACCAGAAGGCCAAGGACGCACTGAAGTCCGCGCAGATCCGCGCCCGCCACGCGGCCGACGCCGCCCTGCTCGAAGGCGACGACGTCTCGCTCGCGCTGAAAACCAAGGTCAATGAACTGGACCGCCAGCGCCTGTCGCTGGCCAACGCCCAGCGCCGCGTCGACGAACTGACCGTGCGCGCGCCGGTCGATGGCTTCATCGGCACGCTGTCGGTGCAGAACCGCATGGTGGTCGCCGCCAACGCTCCCCTCATGACGCTGGTCGACCTGTCGCGCCTCGAAGTCGAACTCGAGGTGCCCGAGACCTACGTGCAGGACATGGGCCTGGGCATGACTGCCGAAATCCAGCTGCCGACCGGCACCGCCACCGGCAAGCTGTCGGCGCTGTCGCCGGAAGTGGTGCGCAACCAGGTGCTGGCGCGCGTGCGCTTCGACGGCGAACAGCCGAAAGGCCTGCGCCAGAGCCAGCGCCTGACAGCGCGCCTGCTGATCGAGGAAAAACCGAACGTGCTGATCGTGCCGCGCGGCCCCTTCGTCGAAAGCGAGGGCGGACGCTTCGCCTACGTGATGGACGGCGGCGTCGCCGTGCGCAAGCCGATCTCGATGGGCGCCACCAGCATCAATTCGGTGGAGATCCTGTCCGGCCTGAAGGCAGGCGACAAGGTGGTCATCTCCGGCACCGACGAATTCAAGAACGCCGCACGCGTTTCGATTAACTGAACACTACTTCGAACCCGAAAGGACATCCCATGCTGCGCATGAAAAACCTGAGCAAGGTGTACCGCACCCACATGATCGAAACCCACGCGCTGCGCGGCTTCGAGATCGACGTCAAGCAGGGCGAGTTCGTCACCGTCACCGGCCCTTCGGGCTCGGGCAAGACCAGCTTCCTGAACATCGCCGGCCTGCTGGAAGACTTCACCGATGGCGAGTACGTCCTGGACGGCATCAACGTCAAGGGCATGGACGACAACGCGCGCTCGCGCCTGCGCAACGAAAAGCTGGGTTTCATTTTCCAGGGCTTCAACCTGATTCCCGACCTGTCCCTGTTCGACAACGTCGACGTGCCGCTGCGCTACCGCGGCTTCAACGCGGCCGAGCGCAAGGAGCGCATCGAGGACGCGCTGGCCAAGGTGGGCCTGGCATCGCGCATGAAGCACTACCCGGC
Organism: Massilia cavernae; assembly: GCF_003590855.1. GTDB lineage: Bacteria > Pseudomonadota > Gammaproteobacteria > Burkholderiales > Burkholderiaceae_D > Telluria_A > Telluria_A cavernae. The sequence goes on along the minus strand of NZ_QYUP01000124.1, from coordinate 366 downwards.
CGAACTGTCCGGCGGCCAGCAGCAGCGCGTGGCGATCGCGCGCGCGCTGGCCGGTTCGCCCAAGCTGCTGCTGGCCGATGAACCGACCGGCAACCTCGATACCCAGATGGCGCGCGGCGTGATGGAACTGCTGGAAGAGATCAACGCGCAAGGCACCACCATCCTGATGGTCACCCACGACCCGGAACTGGCGGTGCGCTCGCAGCGCAATGTGCACATCATCGACGGCCAGGTGTCCGACCTGGTGCGCAAGGCGCCGACCCTGGTCGCGTCCAAGAGCGAACACGTGGCCTGAGGAGATCCCATGTTCTCGTACTACTTCCTTCTCGGCGTGCGCAGCCTGCGCCGCAATCCGGCCCTGACCGC
>NZ_QYUP01000123.1 GCF_003590855.1 Massilia cavernae | reverse complement strand
CACGATTAGGTTCGCCATCTGGTCGTTGACAGGGCCGACCAGGAAAATCACACGCTCCTTCAGCAGGCGCGAGTAGATGTCGTAGGCGCGTTCGCCGCGGCCGCTCTGTTCCACCACCATCGGTACGAGGCCGAGTGCTTGTGTGTCCAATGCCGGATTATGGTTCATCAGAATTGCTCCGAGAAACCCTGTACTTCAGGGCAGGGAGTGAAAGGAGCCGGGCGCGTAGCGCCCACAGCCATCCAAGTGAAAGAATGTTTTGAACTTTGGTGTTGGTCCACGGTCAAACTCCATAAGTGCTTCAGCATGCGATTACGCGCTGGGGCATGATTTACCAGTACCGCTTTTTCCAATCCGCAGTCGCCTTAGGCGAGGTCGAGAGATATCCTGCGGATTGAATAAGAAGCTGGGCTCTTTCAGTCCGGCTTCCGTCTGGGGCATCAGACGCCAGCAGTGGGAATCCCCTTTCGTTCACGAAGGGGAGGATGTCAAACCTGTCTTTTCCTTTGTGAAGGAGCTTAAAACGATCTTTAAGCTTGTGCGTTGCTGCCCATCAATTCGTCGAAAGCGACATCCTTGGTGGCGACTTTGGCTTTGCCAAGTACATAGTTAACGACGTTTTCTTCCAATACAAGAGCTTCGATGTCGGCCAGGCGGCGGCGATCGCTGTAGTAGTACTTCAGTACTTCCTTCGGATCTTCGTAGCTCTGTGCGAAATCTTCGATCTGGCCCTTCACCTGTTCAGGCTTGGCTTGCAGGTCGTTGTCGCCCACCAGCTGCGACAGGATCAGGCCCAGCTTGACGCGGCGCTCGGCCTTGTCGGCGAACAGTTCGGTCGGGAATGGCATGTTCTTGACGTCCATGCCGCGCTGCGCCATGTCCTGGCGGGTCATTTCGGCCAGGCGCTCTGCGTCCTGGGCGATCATGACTTTCGGCACTTCCAGCTCGGTAACCTTCAGCAGCGCGTCCATGACGGCTTCCTTGTTGCGTGCCTTGATGCGGCCTGCGACTTCACGCTCCAGGTTGACCTTGATGTCGGCGCGCATTTTTTCCAGGTCGCCGTCTTCCATGCCCAGCGACTTCGCGAATTCCGCGTCGACTTCCGGCAGGTGTGCCCATTCCAGGCGCTTCAGGGTGATGGTGAACTCGGCGGTCTTGCCGGCCACGTCCTTGCCGTGGTAGTCCTCTGGGAATGCCAGTGGGAAGGTCTTGCTTTCGCCAGCTTTCAGGCCGACGGTCGCCGCTTCGAATTCCGGCAGCATGCGGCCTTCGCCGAGCACAAAGGTGTAGTCCTCGGCTTTACCGCCTGGGAATTCGACGCCGTCGATCTTGCCGACGAAGTCGACGGTCACGCGGTCGCCGTTTTCAGCGACAGCGGTGCCGCCGTCGCCGTGCGGGCCAGCTTCGCCCTTGGTGTGGAAGTGCACGCGCTGCTTGCGCAGGATTTCGATGGTCTTGTCGATTTCCGCGTCGGTCACGTCGGATTTGATGGTGTCGACTTCAACGCCGGCCAGGTCGCCAACGACGACTTCCGGGAACACTTCGAACGTAGCGTCGAAGGTCAGCACGCCTTCCGGGCTGTCGTCCTTTGGCTCGATTTTAGGATAGCCGGCAACCTTCAGCGCATTATCATCGGCGGCCTGGGCGAAGGCGCGGCCGACTTTGTCGTTCAGCACGTCGGATTCGATCTGGTAGCCATACTGCTGGGCGACCATCTTCATCGGAACCTTACCTGGACGGAAGCCAGGAGCCTTGGCCGTCTTGGCCTGCTTCTTCAAGCGCTTTTCAACTTCCGTACGGACGTCAGTCAGCGGAAAAGAGATCGTCATGCGACGTTCGAGTTTACCCAGGGTTTCGACTGCAGTTGCCATTGTTAAAATCGTCCAAAAAATAATTATTCGTATGGTGCGAGGAGGGGGACTCGAACCCCCACACCATTGCTGGCGTCAGGACCTAAACCTGGTGCGTCTACCAATTTCGCCATCCTCGCGGGATCGTTGGCCGCTCGGACAAAAACAAAGGGCGTCCGACGATGAAACCGGCCGCCCTGCACTGCCTTTGTTAGGGGCTACAACATCAACCCGGTATTTTACTGGATTTTCTGATACTAGCGGGCGAATTTTGAAATCGTGCGGAGATGGCAGCTTGCGCTGCGCTTCACCCACCCTACGAAATGTCAACTGTAGGGTGGGTGAAGCGATCAGCGCAACCCGCCATGCGTACTATGCCTGCGCCGGCTTCTTGACCCGGAACCACGCCGCATACAGCGCCGGCAGGAACAACAGGGTCAGCGCGGTCGCCACCACCAGCCCGCCCATGATCGCCACTGCCATCGGCCCCCAGAACACGGAGCGCGACAGCGGGATCATCGCCAGCGCCGCGGCGGCGGCGGTCAGCACGATCGGCCGTGCGCGCCGCACTGCCGCGTCGATCACGGCATTCCATGCGTCGGCGCCGTTGGCGATGTCCTTCTCGATCTGGTCGACCAGGATCACCGAGTTCCGGATGATCATGCCGAACAGCGCGATCACGCCAAGGTTGGCGACGAAGCCGAACGGACGGTCCAGGATCAGCAGCGCCATCGCGGCGCCGGCCACGCCCAGTGGCCCGGTGAGGAACACCATCACCGAACGCGAGAAGCTGTGCAGCTGGAGCATCAGCAGCGTGAACACGATAAACAGCACCAGCGGCACATTGACCGCGATCGACGCTTCCGCCGCCGCGCTGTCGGCCGCGGCCCCAGCCAGGGAAATTGTGTAACCGGCCGGCAGCTTCGCGCGCATCGCTTCCAGCGACTTGAGCACCTGGTCGGACACGGTCGGCCCCTGGATGCCGTCGACGATGTCCGACTGCACGGTGATCGCCCATTCGCGCCCTTCGCGCCACACCACGCCCGGCTCCCACACGAACGCCACGCGCGCCAGCTGCGAGATCGGCACCGAACGGCCCGACGCGGTCGCGACGTTGCTGTCGTTGAGGGCCGAAATGGTCGCCCTCTCCTCGACCGGCTGGCGGATCACGATGTCGATCAGCTTGTTGTCTTCTCTGAATTGGCCGACCGGCGTGCCGGACAGGATGGTGTTCGCCACCCGCATCACGGCCTGCGAAGTCACGCCGAGGGCGCGCATCTTGTCCTGGTCCAGGTCGAGGCGCAGCACCTTGACCGACTCGTTCCAGTTGTCGTTGACGCCCACCGCGTTCGGATTGGCGCGCATGATTTCCTTGACCTGGTCGGCCAGCGCGCGCACTGGCGCGATCTCCGGCCCGGCCACGCGGAACTGCACCGGATACGGCACCGGCGGCCCGTTAGGCAGCAGCTTGACCCGCCCGCGCACTTCCGGGAAGTCGGTCTTGAAGATGTCGATGATCTTCAGGCGCAGCTCCTCGCGCGCGTGCAGGTCCTTCGGCAGCACCACGACCTGTGACACGTTCGACTGCGGGAAAATCTGGTCCAGCGGCAGGTAGAAGCGCGGGCTGCCTGTACCGACATAACTGGTGACGCTTTCCACGTTCGCCTGCTTGCCGACCCAGGCTTCGAACTTCTTCACCTGCGCCTCGTTGGCGGCGAAGCTGGTGCCTTCCGGCGACCACATTTCGACCATCAGTTCCGGCCGGCTCGAATCGGGGAAGAACTGCTTCTCGATGAAGTTGAAGCCAAGCAGGCCAAGCATGAATATGCCAAGGGTCAGCGCGATCGTGGCCTTGCGCCACTCCACGCAGGTGGCGACGATGCGCCGGAAGCGCTGGTAGCCAGCCGAATCGTAGACGTTATGCTCGCTTTCGCCCGGCGACGTGGTGTGCGGTTTCACGCGCAGCAGCAGGAAGCCGATGTACGGCGTGAACACCACCGCCACCAGCCACGACACCATCAGGGCGATCGCGTTCACCGAGAACATCGAGAAGGTGTATTCGCCCGCCTGCGACTTGGCCAGCCCGATCGGCAGGAAGCCGGCGGCGGTAATCAGGGTACCGGTCAGCATCGGCATCGCGGTCGAGGTGTAGGCGAAGGTGGCGGCGTCGAAGCGCGACATGCCCTCCTCCATCTTCCGCACCATCATCTCCACCGCGATGATCGCGTCGTCCACCAGCAGGCCGAGCGCGATGATCAGCGCGCCGAGCGAGATCTTGTGCAGGTCGATGTCGAGCATCCGCATCAGCAGGAAGGTAATCGCCAGCACCAGCGGAATCGTCAGCGCCACCACCATGCCGGGACGGAAGTCGATCCGAAGCGGTTTGGTGTGCAGGCCGAGCGCGACGAAGCTCACGGCCAGCACGATCAGGATCGCCTCGACCAGGGTGGTCGTGAATTCGCCGACCGACGCGGTGACGGCGCGCGGCTGGTCGGACACGCGTTCGAGCTCGATACCGACCGGCAGCTTGGACTTGACGTTGGCGACAGTCTGCTCCAGCCCCTCGCCCATCGTGATGATGTTGCCGCCCTTTTCCATCGACACGCCAAGGCCGATCACTTCCTTGCCGTTGTAGCGCATCTTGTCCTGCGGCGGATCCTTGTACTCGCGGGTGATCTTCGCGAAGTCGCCAAGCCGGAAGCTGGTGCCGTTCGCGCGCAGGCGCAGGTTCTCGAGGTCCTTCACGGTCTGCAGCGCGCCGGTCACGCGCACCTGCAGGTTGTCGGTCGGCGTAACGACGGTGCCGGTCGATTCCACCACGTTCTGGGTGGCGATCTGGTTGACGATGGCCTCGAACGGCACGCCCAGCTGGGCGAATTTCTTGTGCGAGAAAATGATGTTGATCTTCTCGTCCTGCACGCCGAACTGTTCGACCTTGGACACCAGCGGCACGCGCAGCAGCTGCTGGCGCACGAAGTCGGCATAGTCCTTCATCTCGGCATAGGTAAAACCGTCGCCGCTGAGGGCGAAGATGGAACCGTAGGTATCGCCGAATTCGTCGTTGAAGAACGGACCGATCACGCCGGCCGGCAGGGTGCCGCGGATATCGCCGATTTTCTTGCGCACCTGGTACCAGGAATCGGCGATCTCCGACGGTGGCGCCGATTCGCGCAGCTGCAGGATGATCAGCGTTTCGCCCGGCTTGGAGTAGCTGCGGATCTTGTCAATATGGGGCGTCTCCTGCAGCTTGCGTTCGAGCTTGTCGGTGACCTGTTCCGCCATCTGCACGGCAGTCGCGCCCGGCCAGATGGCGCGCACCACCATCACGCGGAAGGTGAACGGCGGGTCTTCGTCCTGGCCCAGGTTGGTGTAGCTGAGGATGCCGCCGATCAGCAAGGCGCCGATCAGGTAGCGGATCAGCGGGACATGCTCGAGGGCCCAGCGGGAGAGGTTGAACCCTTTCATTTGGCTGCCCCGCCGGCAGGGGCGGCGCCGGCCACGGGCGCGTCGGCGCCGAGGATGCGGACTTTCTGGCCGTTCTTGAGCAGGTGCACACCGGCCGTGACCACGGTCTGGCCAGGCTGCAGCCCGCCGGCGACAACGATCTCGTTGCCCGTGGTGCCGCCAACCTGCACCGGCACCAGCTTGACGGCGCCCTTGTCGACCACCCACACGGCGCTCGACGATTTATCATGGAACAGCGCCGTCAGCGGCAGGCGGATCTGTTGCGTACCGGCTTTCGAGGCGAACTGCACGCGCGCGGTCATCCCGAGCCGCACCTCCGGTCCCGCGCCCGGGATCGCTACCCGGACCTGGTAGGTGCGCGTGGCCGGATCGGCCACCGGCGACACCTCGCGGATCTTGCCCTGCAGCGCAAGGTCCGGGTTCGACCACAGGCGCACGGTGACGTTGCCGACCTTGCGCATTGCATCGACCTTGTCTTCAGGCAGAGCGATCACGACTTCCTTTTCGTTTGGATTGGCGACCTGCACCACCGGCGTCCCGGGCGCGACGACCTGCCCTACTTCCGCGCTGACCAAGGTGACGACGCCGTCGATATCTGACGTCAGCGTGGTATAGCCGGCCTGGTTCGACTGCGCCGAGAAGCCGGCCCTGGCCGCTTCCACATTGGCCTGCGCCGCGGTGAACGCGGTGCGGCGCGCATCGAGCGTCGCCTGGCTGACGAAATTGGTGGCGCGCAGTTCCTCAAAGCGCTTGAGGTCGGCGCGTGCCAGGTCGCGCTGCGTTTCAGCCGCGCGCAAGGACGCTGCGGCCTGGGCCCTGGTCAACTGGAGATCCTGCGGATCGAGCTGCATCAGCACCTGCCCGCGCTTGACGGTCGCGCCCACGTCGACCTTGCGCGCGGTGATCTTGCCGCCCACCCGGAAGCCGAGCCGCGATTCCACGCGGGGACGCACCTCGCCCGCGAATTCCGAGCTGAGGTCGATGTCGCTGCTGCCGGCCACAATGGCCCGCACCGGGCGCACTTCTTCTGTTTTTGGCGCTTCCTTCGAGCAGGCTCCGAGCAGCAGTAACAGGGAGGCCGCGAGCGTCGTGCCGAGGGGAGCGGTAACCGCCGGGCGCAGGTTTTTCAGGGCGAACACGTTGTTTTCCTTTACTATGCGGTGGCGCGACGCGCCCCGATTGCTTAAGCGACAAGATTCTACTCTCGTCCGGCCGGGTTTTTGTTACTGACTTGCCAGTAAGTAATTATAAAGTGCAAAGATTTTTAAAACAAATGACTTTTGCGTCATTTATTTCCAATGCCTGTTGACCACTACGAAAACTTTCCCGTCGCGTCAGTGCTGTTGCCGAAACGCCTGGTGCCTGCGGTCGAAGCGATTTACGCGTTCGCGCGCAGCGCCGACGACCTCGCCGACGAAGGCAACGCCGCCCCGGCAGAGCGACTGGCGGCACTTTCCTCCTATGAAGCGGCGCTGGATGGCATCGAAAGGGGCGAGCTTCAGACCGATCCGATGTTCCGGCGGCTGGCGGCGGTGATCGCGCAATTCGGGCTGCCGCTGCAACCCTTCCGCGACCTGCTGTCGGCTTTCAGGCAGGATATTGTCACGACCCGTTACCAAAAATTAGAAGAATTGCTCGACTATTGCCGGCGCTCCGCCAACCCGGTCGGCTACCTGATGCTGTCGCTGTACGGGGCGGCCGATGAGCGCAACGTCCGCGATTCGGACGCGATCTGCTCCGCCCTGCAGCTCATCAATTTTCTACAGGACGTTGCCATCGACCGCCAGAAGGACCGCATCTATATACCGCTGGACGACCTTGCCGCCCACGGCGTCGCGCCCGGGCAGCTCGACCGCCAGCTGGTGGACGCCAACTGGCGCGCGCTGATGGCCTTCGAAGTGGAACGCACCCGCGCGCTGATGCTGTCCGGCGCTCCGCTGGCGCGCCGCCTGCCGGGACGCATCGGCTGGGAGCTGCGGCTGGTGGTCCAGGGTGGCCTGCGCATCCTCGACAAGATCGAGCAGGTCGGCTACGACGTGTTTAGCCGCCGCCCCAAGCTGAATGCCTTCGACTGGCTGGTACTGGGCTGGCGCGCCCTTAAAATGTAACGAATTTTGACATCCTCCCCTCCCTGAAGAGGGTGTCGCAAAAGCCCTCTGCGCGATAAAATATTGCTCAGAATGAAACGCCAGGAACCGACAATGAGCAGCACCCGCAAATTACCTTCGCCCGACGATCCGCAGTACGATTTGTTTGGCGGCGTGCCGGCAGGTTCGGATGCGCCGGCTCTGCAAACGGCGGTCCATAGCGGTCGGCGTTTCGTGACGGGCGATGCCAACGCCATTTTCCTGGGGACGATGCGTCTGGAAGAACATCTGAAGCGTTCTGGCCAGCATGCTCCATTTACCGTGGCCCGTCTGCTCGGAGCACAAGACTGGCAAGCGTTTGAGCGGCGCTACGCTGCAACTGGCCGCGCTCCCTATGCGCCGCAACTGATGGTCGGCCTGATCCTGTACGGCGTGATGCAAGGGGTGCATTCCCTGCGCGAATTGGAACGGCTGGCGCGACTCGATCTCGGATGCATGTGGGTGACCGGCGGCATCGCGCCGGACCATGCCAACATCGGACGCTTCATCGTCCAGCATGAAGCGTCGCTGACCCGGGATTTCTTTGAATCGCTGACCGGGTCGATTTTGAAAGCGACGGGTTCTGGCAGCGCTCGGTTGGCCGGTGACGGCACCGTTATTGAAGCGGCTTGCTCGCACTACAATCTGCTCAAGGAAGAGGCCGTCAAGGCGCGCGCAACAGCGGCGCACCAGGCCGTAGAACGCACACCGGAGAATCGGGCGGCGCAGCAGGAACAGGAACGCAGTGCGCGATGCCAGGAACTCTTCGAGCAGCGCCAGACTGCGCGCCGCAGCAATGGCAAGAATGTCGAGACCTTGCGTATCAGCGGCAGCGAACCGGAGGCCATGGTACAGCGCCTGAAACGTGGACACGGGTTTGCGGCGTCGTACAAACCATCGGTACTGGCAAATCCAGACAGAATCATCACAGCCTTCGAAATCGATCCATCGAGCGAGACGAAGGTGATCGCACCGATGCTCGATCAAAGTGCACGCGTGACTGGAGAAGATGTCAGGGAATTGCTGCTCGACGCCGGCTACTTCGATGATGAAGTGATTGACGCGACGCTCACACGCGATATCAGCTTGTTGTGTCCGGAGGGCCAGTGGCCTGCCAAGACCAAAGAGGAGGGGCTGTACCACAAGAGCGCATTCACCTACGACGCGCATACCGACACTTACCGATGCCCTGCCGGCCAAACCTTGGTCCTCATTTCCAAATGCGGAGAAACACCGCGCACGCGGGCAGTGAGCGTGTATGCGGCATCAAGCTGCACAGCTTGCCGCCTGCGTGCGAACTGTACGAAGGCCGCGCAGGGGCGGCGCATCAAACGCTACCCCGAGGATGAACAACGGGACGCGCTTCGTCTCGTGATGCAGCATCGCCAGGCGCGCTACATTTTCAGCCAGCGCAAGGCGATCGTCGAACCAGTGTTCAGCAGCCTGCGCGGTCAGCAGGGCCTGGATCGCTTTCGCCGACGTGGGCTACAGGCGGTCAAGCGCGAATTTGCCTTACATGTCATGGCGTACAACTTGTCCAGAGCGGTTGCCCTGCTGAGAGCGCTGTTTTTCTACTTTTACGCCGTTCCATACGCTCTCAGAGGGGCGCATACGTTTTTTCGGCCGCATGCCGCGTTTTTTTGGCTTGCGTCCTCAACCACAACATCGCCCGGGCCTGATGTGATCGCAGAAAAACGTTTTGCGACACCCTCTGAAGGAAGAGGATTCCTACGGCGCTACGCGGCGATTTGCACAGTCGCTTCAGTGGGGTGAGCGCATGCGCTCACGCTTCGCCGAGCGGCCTGACTGCACCGGCTCTCCACAGGCTAGAACGCGATGTCCTCGCGCTAAAACATTGATCGCACCGACCACATCGGCGTGATTTTCGTAACCGCAATCGACGCATAAGAATTTCGCTTGGGTTTGCCGATTGTCATTCGATGCGTGGCCGCAGCACGGGCACGTCCGGCTGGTATGGTGCGGCGGAACGGCCAACAGTATGCCGCCGTTCCACGCCAGCTTGTAATCCTGTTGTCGCCTGAATTCACCCCATCCCTGATCGAGAATGGCGCGGTTCAGGCCGGACTTCTGTTTCACCATCTTGCCGTGCCGTTCGCTGCTGCCTTTGGAAGACCTGGACATGTTCCGTACCTGCAAATCCTCAATGCATACGAACGCGTGGTTTGCGCGGGCGGCGAGCCTGATCGTCGTTGTGGTTTTGTGCAGGAAATCCTTGCGGGCGTTAGCGATGCGGGTGTGAACCTTCTGGACGCGGGCCTTTGCCTTCTTCCAGTTGTTGCTGAACTTGACCTTGCGGCTCATGCGGCGCTGGTAGCGGGCAAGGCGCTGTTGGTGCTTCTTGAAGCTGTTGAGTGGGGCGATATAGGTCCCGTCGCTCATGGTGGCGAACCGAGCGATGCCGACGTCGATGCCGATGGCGGTGGTCGCTGCGGGCAGGGGCTGCTCGACCTCGCGTCGCGTCTGAATCGACACGAACCACTTGCCTCCCGACTGGCTCACGGTGACGTTGCGCAGTTCGCCGAGCACGTCCCTGCTGTTGCGGTAGCGCAGCCAGCCCAATTTGGGAAGAAAGAGGCGGTTGTTGGCCTGATCGAGCTTGATCTGTTTCGGGTCGGGGTAGCGGAAAGCATCGCCGCTGCCCTTGCGCTTGAAGCGCGGGAAATCGGCGCGTTTGGCGAAGAAATTTTTGTACCCCTTCTCCAAGTCCTTCAAGGCATGTTGCAATGGATGACAAGGCACGTCCTTGAGCCACGGCGTGTCAAAACCATTGCGCCATCCCGTAAGGTGTTTCGCCATCGCCACATAGCCGATGAACTTGTTACCCGCTTCGTAATTTTCTTTTTGCAGCGCCAACGCCTTGTTATAAACGAACCGGCACGATCCGGCGAAGCGGCGCATAGCGCGCTCCTGCTCGCCATCTGGCATCAGTTCGTATTTGTAGGCTTGTAGACGCTGCATGCTTCGATTATCGTTCGGTCTATGAGTAATAGCAGCGACATTCGCCACGGAAGACACTGTATTTTTCTAATGCATGTGCATTTGATCTTTGTCACAAAATACCGCCGTGAAGTCTTCACAAAAGAGATTCTTGACGACCTGCGCCCGATGTTCGCCAGCGTCTGCACTCTGAAGCGGAACTGGTGGGTTTGAAGGCGAGGATGACCACGTTCACCTTCTGGTGAACAACCCGCCCAAGGTTGCCGTTTCCAATCTAGTCAACAGCCTGAAAGGTGGTTCCAGCCGCATGATTCGGAAGAAGAACTATCCGAGTATTCGAAAAAAACTGTGGGGCGGCGCGCTTTGGTCGCCCAGCTACTTTGCGGGTAGTTGCGGCGGCGCACCCATCGCAGTTATTCGGCAGTACATCGAACAGCAGCAGACTCCGCACTAAAGTCAAAGGCAAGGACTGCTTTGCCGCGCAATAGATCGACCCGGGATTGCCCATCGGCTAGAATAGCGCCTCTTGTCGCACACCATTGCCATTCATACATGTCTCCCGACGAATACTGCCAACAAAAAACCGTCCAAAGCGGTTCCAGCTTCTACTACAGCTTTTTGTTCCTGCCGCAGGAGCGCCGCCGCGCGATCACCGCGCTGTACGCGTTTTGCCGCGAAGTGGACGACACGGTAGACGACTGCACCGACGAATCGGTCGCGCGCATCAAGCTGGCCTGGTGGCGCACCGAGGTGCAGGCCATGTATGCAGGGACGGCGACCCATCCGGTGATGCAGGCCTTGCAGCCGCACCTGGCCATCTACAACCTGGAACAGAAGCACCTGCAGGCGATCATCGACGGCATGGAGATGGACCTGAACCAGAGCCGCTACCTTGATTACACCGCGCTGAAGAACTACTGCTGGCACGTGGCCAGCGTGGTGGGGATCCTCTCGGCCAGCATCTTCGGCGTGACCAATCCGAAGACCCTGGAATACGCCGAAAAGCTGGGCCTCGCGTTCCAGCTGACGAACATCATCCGCGACGTCGGCGAGGATGCGCGCAAGGGCCGCATCTACCTGCCGATCAACGAGCTGCAGCAGTTCGGCGTAACCGCGGCCGACCTGCTCAATGCGCGCCACAGCGACAAGTTCGAGGCGCTGATGCGCTTCCAGGTCGAGCGCGCCCACAAGATGTACGACGAAGCGATGGCGCTGCTGCCGAAGGAAGACCGGCGCGCCCAGCGTCCCGGTCTGATGATGGCGGCGATCTACCGCACCGTGCTCGATGAGATAGAGCGCGACAAGTACCAGGTGCTGAACCAGCGCATCTCGCTGACGCCGATCCGCAAGCTGTGGCTGGCGTGGAAGACCTATGTCCGCAGCTAAGCGCCTGCCGTCCGCCGCCGTCATCGGCGCCGGATGGGCGGGCTGCACTGCCGCGGTCGAACTGGCTGCCGCCGGCTGCCGCGTAACGCTGTTCGAAGCCGCGCGCACCCTCGGCGGGCGTGCGCGCAGCGTCGAGGTCCATGGCAAGACCCTCGACAACGGCCAGCACATCATGTTGGGCGCATACAAGGACACCCTGCGCCTGCTGCGCCGCGTCGGCATCGATCCGTCCAGCGCGCTGCTGCACCTGCCCTTGCAGATGCGCTACCCGCTCGGCAGCGGCATGGACTTCGTCGCGCCGCGCCTGCCTGCGCCCTTCCACCTCGCCATCGCCCTGCTGCGCGCGAAAGGACTGGCGCGCGAGGACAAGATGGCGCTGGCGCGCTTTTCCACCAGCGCGCGCTGGATGGATTGGACGTTGTACGCCGACTGCAGCGTGACCGAACTGCTTGATCGCTTCGACCAGACTCCGCGCCTGGTGGCGCTGATGTGGCGCCCGCTGTGCCTGGCGGCGCTGAATACGCCGCCGGAACGCGCGTCGGCGCAGGTGTTCCTCAACGTGCTGCGCGACAGCCTGGGCGCGCGCCGCCACGCATCCGACATGCTGGTGCCACGGCTTGCGCTCGGCGCATTGTTCCCCCAGGCTGCGGCCGCATTCATCGACCAGCGCGGCGGCGATGTGCGCGGCGGTGCGCGGGTCGACAAGGTCGAACGCAGCGGCGCGGCATGGCGCGTGCACACGGCGTCTAGCAGCGACGAATTCGACGCCGTGGTCGTGGCAACGCCGCCCGCCGTTGCAGGCGCCCTGCTCGATGCGCAGCTGCCGCAGCCGCTGCCGTCCTTCGACCACGAACCGATTACGACCTGCTACCTGCAGTACCCGGAAAACACCCGCCTCGCGCTGCCCTTCTACGCGCTGGAGGACGACCGGGAAGCGGGCCACTGGGGCCAGTTCCTGTTCGACCGCGGCCAGTTGGACGCGACCCAGGCGGGCCTGCTGGCGGTGGTGATCAGCGCATCCAGCGATGCCGCAAGCCTTGGCCATGACGAACTGTGCACGGCGGTCGCGCGGCAGGTGGCCTCGGTGCTTGGCCGGCCGGAGCTTGCCGCACCGCAATGGAGCCGCGCGATCACGGAAAAGCGCGCAACCTTCGCCTGCACCCCGGGCCTGGTTCGTCCCGGCAATGATATCGGTTTGCCAAGCCTGTTCCTGGCCGGGGACTACACGGCAAATGACTATCCGGCAACGCTTGAAGGCGCCGTGCGCAGCGGCAGCGCCGCCGCGCGCGCCGTGCTGGCGGCGACCACCGCCTGAATATGGCCGCCTGCCCCGCGAAATGTGCAGCCTGTCGCACGCCGGTGGTGGCCGCCGGGTGGAATGGGTACAGTTTCATCATCGAAACGAGTATCCGTGATGGGGTTGAAAATGAGCACCGCACTTGTCTTTCGCGCGCTGGCCGTCGTGGCATTTGTCGCAGTAAGTACAGCCGTGATTATCAAACCTGAACTGATCGGCGGCGCCATGGCGCCGCAAACGCATCAAGCCGTCGTGGTCCTTGCCCACGGCTGACGGCAACGAATTGGAGTACGCCATGGGCAAACTGGAATATCTCGACGCATTAAAGCGAGCGATGGCGGGCCTGCCGCCTGAAACGCAGGCCAGGACACTGGCATTCTACGAGCAGCGTTTTGTCGACGGCGTAGCCGCCGGCCGCAGCGAGGAAGAGATCGCGAAAGAGCTGGGCGATCCGAAGAAGATCGCCATGACGCTGCGCGCAAGCACCCACATGCGCGCCTTCGAAGAAAAACGCAATCCGGCCAACTTCGTGCGGCTGGTGGTCTCCGGGCTGGGCCTGGCGATCTTCAACCTGTTCATGGTGGTGCCAGCGATCGTCTACGCATCGCTGCTGGCGGCGCTGTATGGCGCGGCACTCGGCTTCTACCTGGGTGGCGTCGCGGTCACCGCCAGCGGCCTGGCAGGCGCCACCGAGCTGGTACTGGACGGCCCGCTGAAGCACTTCGTCATCCACGGGCGCGACGATCATGGCATCCCGCGCCAGGCCAAGGTGACGATCGACGCCACCGGCGTCCACGTCGACGAAAATGCGGGCGACCGCGAATCCATGAACGCCGAGGTTGAGGCTGCGGCTGCGGAAGTCGCCGCGCAAGCGGCGGCCGAAGCCGCAGCCGGTGCGGAAGCCGCGGCGCGGGCCGCCGAAGAAGCCGCGGCGGAAGCATCGGCGGAAGCTGATGCCGCCGCCTTCGCGGCTGGGGATCCCGACGGCGACGCCAGTCGCTCGGAACGGGTGATCCGCCGCGCCGAAGCGGTCGCCGAGCGCGGCGTGAAGATCTACACCGACAGGGATTCGGACTCGCGCGCCACCCAATCGGCGGTCGGACTGGCGATGGTATTGGGCGGGATCGTGCTGTTCCTGCTCGCCCTGGTCATCACCCGCTATACCTTCATCGGCATCCGCCGCTACATTCAAATGAACCTGTCCCTGCTCAAGGGCAGCTGATACCTGATCGGAGACGCCATGCGCGCATTGATGAAAGTCGGATTCGGCATGCTGGCACTGGCGTTCGCGCTGATCGGCCTGTCGTACAGCATGCTGCGGGCCGAGGGCACCGCGGGACCGTCCAACCCCGAAGGCCGGGTGGTCGCCAGCGAAACGCGCAAGGTCGACGCGCGCATCGTCAACGTCGAGCTTTCCGGTCCGATCGACCTGACCCTGCGCCAGGGCGCGATTCCGTCACTGACGGTGCGCGGCGAGAAGCGCCTGCTGGGCAATGTCGAAACCGTCCAGGACGGCGATTCGCTGGAAATCGCCACCAAGGGCATGCTGCTGCACCACCGCCATCCGCTGCAGGTGACGCTGGTGTTGCCGGCGCTGGAAAACGTCGAAATCCACGGCAGCGGCGACAGCACGGTCAACGGTTTCAGTGGCGACCAGGTCGACGTGCAGCTGCACGGCTCGGGCAACGTCAAGTTCAACGGCCGCTTCAAGAAGGTGCTGGCAGGCGTGCATGGCAGCGGCGAGCTGGAACTGAACGGAGGCAGCAGCGACAAGGTGGCGGTCGAGCTGATGGGTGCGGGCCAGATGACCGTGGTCGGCGCCTGCGATGAATTCAAGGCCGAACAGACCGGCTCGGGCGACCTCAACGCCCGTCACCTGGCGGCGAAGGAAGCGAAGGTCCAGCTGCTCGGTTCGGGCAACTCGATCGTGCAGGCCCGCGAAACCGCCGCCGTCAGCCTGCGCGGCAGCGGCAACGTCAGCATCTACGGCGATCCGAACCAGCGCAGCATCAGCAAGACGGGTTCGGGCGACGTCAGCTTCCGCTAGAACCCAGCCAGCCGAGCGCGCCCTTCGCCGCGGCGCGCGCGCTGGCGAAGCATGCGGTCAGCAGGTAGCCGCCGGTCGGCGCTTCCCAGTCCACCATTTCTCCCGCGACGAACACGCCAGGCAGCGCCCGCAGCATGCCGCTGGCCGGGTCGATCGCATCGAACTTCACCCCGCCCGCCGTGCTGATCGCCTCGTCGAGCGGGCGTGCGCGCGTCAACGTCACGGGCAGCGCCTTGATGGCCGCTGCCAGCGCCTGCGGGTCGGCGAAGTCCGCCGCGCTGACGCACTCGCGCAGCAGGCCGGACTTGACGCCCTTGATCCCCAGGCGGCTTTGCAGGTGGCTGGACATCGAGCGGGCGCCACGCGGGCGTGCCACTTCGTCCGCCACCCGTTGCGCCGGCATGTCGGGCAAGAGGTCGAGCCAGATGGTGGTGCTGCCCTCCGCTTCGACCTGGTCGCGCAAGGCGGCCGACTGCGCATAGACCAGGCTTCCCTCGATGCCGGTGGCGGTCACGACGAACTGGCCCTGCTTGCGCACCAGCTGGCCGCCGGCATCGCGCGAACCGATGGCGACCGTGATCAGGGGTTCGCCGGCGTAGCGGCTGCTGAAATGTTCGCTCCAGTCGACGTCGAAGCCGCAATTGGCGGGCCGCAGCGGCGCCACGTCGACCGATTTCTCGCGCAGCAGCGGCACCCAGGCGCCGTCCGATCCGAGCCTCGCCCAGCTGGCGCCGCCCAAGGCGAGGATGACGGCGTCGGCCTGTACGTCGACGTCGCCGTCGGGCGTCGTGAACGCCAGCGCGTCGCCGTGCCAGCCGGTCCAGCGGTGGCGCATGTGAAAGCGCACGCCGTCCTCGCGCAGGCGGTGCAGCCAGGCGCGCAGCAAGGGGGCGGCTTTCATTTCCGTAGGGAAAATGCGGCCCGAGCTGCCGACGAAGGTATCGATGCCGAGGCCGTGGATCCAGTCGCGCACCGCCTGTGCGTCGAACTGACGCAGCCACTCGCCGACCTCCACCTCGCGGCCGCTGTAGCGCCCCACGAAAGCTTCGTAAGGCTCGGAGTGGGTGATGTTCATGCCGCCCTTCCCGGCCAGTAGGAACTTGCGCCCGACCGAGGCCATCGCGTCATACAGGTCGACCTGCACGCCGCCCTGGCTCAGGACTTCGGCCGCCATCAGGCCGGCCGGTCCGCCGCCAATGACGGCGACGCGTGAGGTGCGGGGCGAATTGGAAGGCATGTGGCGGTCGGGTGCGGGGAAAGGATCGACATTTTAGTCGAGTTGGACGCGGCTCAGTTAGAAGGTCGGCCGGGATTGCGGTTATTTTCGCGAGCGTTTCCGAGCCTGCGTGCCCGATCGCATGCGGACCGCGACGAACATGCCGGACAGGAATGTGATGCCGGCGACCAGCCAGACGGCGCTTGCCACTCCATACTGGTCGGCGACGAGTCCCGACAGCATCGCGCCCACTGCGTATCCAAGGTCGCGCCAGAATCGATAAACGCCAACCGTCGACGCTCGCCAGGCGGGACTGACCGCATCGCCGATTGCGGCAAGCAGCGTTGGATACACCATGGCGGTACCAAGTCCCAACAGTACTGCGCCCACCGCGTACCAGGAAAACTGTGACGCGATGGCGATGATGGCGATTCCTAGCGCCTGCACACACATTCCGGCGACAATCAATCCCTTGCGGCCAATACGATCGGACAGGGCGCCCGTGAACAACTGGCACAGCCCCCAAACCGTGGGGTAGATGGCGGCGAGCGTGCCGATTTGGGCCAACGTCATGCCTGCGCCAGCGAACACAACGGGGAACAAGCCCCACGCCATGCCATCATTTAGGTTATTAACAAGGCCGGCCTGGCTGAGCGACGACAGGTTAGGGTCGCGTACGCTGGTCTGCCAAAAGATTGAACTTTGCGATGGCATCGCCGCCGCTCCCTGGCTTGGCGTCCGCGCCGCCTCCAGCCGCGCGTAGTCTCTTGTCTCGCGCACGACCATTACGGATAGCAAAAGTCCGATGAGTACGAAGGCCACGCCCAGGTAAAACGGCTGCGGTCGCAGACCAACTTCGCTGGCGATCCAGCCGGTTGCCAGCGCCGCAGCGCCGGCTGCAAAATAGCCGGCGAATTCATTGATGCCCAATGCGGTGCCGCGATTGTTCGGCCCGGCAAGATCGATCTTCATGATGACTGTCGTTGACCAGGTGAGTCCTTGGCTCACCCCGAGAAAGACGTTCGCCAGCAAGATCCAGTTCCAGGACGGCGCCCACATCAGCAGAAACGGCACGGGCGTAGCGATCAGCCAGCCAATAACCAGTACGATCTTGCGCCCGCAGGTGTCGGAAAAGCGACCGGCAAAGTAGTTGGTGAACGCCTTTGATACGCCGAATACGACGATGAAGGCGAGAATCGCAGTATGCGCAACCAACCTGAATTCCTGTTCCGCGATGGCCGGCAAAATACTACGCTCCATACCAACCATAGCCCCGACAAATGCATTGACCACCACAAGCAAGCTGAACTGTTTCCAGTTCGCGCGCAAGCCGAGTTCCAGCTCAGGCCTGGCGACCATCGATGGCTTGGAAGGCGCGCGCGTCGACGAATCAATACTCATGCGTAAACCGCTTGGACGAGTCGCCCATTCGGACCACTCTCAGTTAAGGTATGCTTTGCATCTTATCGTCAACCTAAGGAGCGGAGCGCGCATGAAACGAGCCTCCCTGATACTCGCGCTGCTGCTGGCCGCGGCGCCGGCGTTTGCCGGCGCGCAGGCGCAGCCGCCCGTCAACCGATTTGCGGCGACCGAGGTGGCGCAGGAACGCTTCGACGTGGGCGTGCTGCAAGTGGAACGCCATGGACAGCGCGGCCGGCCCCTCATCCTGGTTCCCGGCGTGGCCGGCGGTGCGTGGGTATGGCAGGACACGATCCGCAAATTCCGCGGCAGCCACAGTGTGTACGTGGTCACGCTGCCCGGCTTCGACGGACGCGCTCGCGTTCCGGGCAACATGATGGAAGCGGTCCAGCAGTCGCTGCGGGACCTGGTGACCTCGCGCCAGCTGGCAAAGCCGGTACTGGTCGGGCATGGGCTTGGCGGCATGATCGCGCTGGCGGTGGCCCAGGACCTTCCGGGCCTGGTCGGCGGCGTGGTGAGCATCGACGGGCTGCCGGTGGTGGCAGGCACCGAAGAGCTGCCGCCGGAACAGCGTGCGCAACTGGCCGACGGCATCGTGCGCCGCACCAGCGGGCTGACGCCTGAGCAGTACGCGGCACAGCAGCAGCAATACCTCCGCGGCGCCGGTGTGCTCGACATGGGCCGGGCAGACGAACTGGCCAAGTTGAGCTCGCGCAGCGATCCGGAGGCAGCGGTGCAGTACACCGCCGCGCGCACCGCGGCCGACCTGCGCCCCGGCTTATCGAAGATCACGGCGCCAGTGATGGTGATCGCGCCCTACTTCGAGCTCGATGAAGCCGACCCCAACGCGACGCTGGCCAGCAAGGTGGCCTACTACCGCGAGCTGATGACAGGTACGCCGAAGCTCGACATCATGGGAATGTCGGGCTCGCGCCACTATGTGATGATCGACCAGCCGGAACGGTTCACCGACGTACTGAGGGGATTCCTGAACTCGCTGTAGGCCTAGCCGCCCGTCACCGGCGGGAAGAACGCCACTTCCCCGCCCTGTTCGACCGGGGTGTCGGGACTGCACATCACGTGGTTGAATGCCGTGCGCAGCGGACGCTCGGAGGACAATGCTTCGGCCCAGGCGCCGCCGCGCGCCACCAGCAGTTCGCGCACCCCGCCTACCGTCGCGACACCGGCCGGCAGCGTCAACTGCTCCTGTGCGGTTCCAAGTGCTTCACGCACGCTGGCAAAGAATCGCAGCGTAATGTCCATTCGTGTTCCTAGTTCAGTAATTCGCTAAAGGAGATGAAGCGCACCGTGTCGCCCGCGCCGATGACTTGCCCGGGCGGATTGTCGACCAGCCCGTCGGCCCATGCGGTCGACGTGAGCACGCCCGAACCCTGGTTGGGGAACAGGTCGAGGCCGCCCTTTCCGTTTACCTTCGCGCGCAGGAACTCGTTGCGGCGGTCGGGCTTCGGCCAGCTGAAATCGGCACGCATCTCCCAGGCACGCGGCTGGATGTCGCCCTTCACCCCTGCAGGCGCAAAATGAACGGCCGCACGAACAGCAGGAAGGTGATGAAGCTCGATACCGGATTGCCCGGCAGGCCAAGGAAGAAGGCACTGCCGCCATCGCGGTCGACTTCGCCGAACGCCAGCGGCTTGCCCGGCTTGACGGCGATCTGCCACATGTCCAGGCGGCCTTCCGCTTCCACGGCCGGCTTGATGTGATCCTCTTCGCCGACCGAAACGCCGCCGGAGGTGATGATCAGGTCATGCTCGTGAGCCGCGCTGCGCAGCGTGGCGCGCGTGGCTGCCAGCGTGTCGGGAACGATGCCGAAATCGGTGATCTCGCAGCCCAGATTCTCGAGCAGCGCGCGCAGCGTGAAGCGGTTGGAGTTATAGATGGCGCCGGGAGCGAGCGGCTCGCCGGGCATCGCCAGCTCGTCGCCGGTGAAAAACACCGCCACGCGCAACTTGCGGAACACCGGCACGTTTGCCAGTCCCACGGATGCGGCAAGGCCAAGCTCCTGGCTGCGCAGGCGCGTACCGGCGGGGACGATCACCGAACCTGCCCTGATGTCCTCGCCGGTGCGGCGGATCCATTCGCCAGGCTGCGGCGCATGGCGGATGACGACCTTGTCGGGCGCCTGCGCCTCGCACTGCTCCTGCATCACGACGGCGTCCGCGCCTTCCGGGATCATCGCGCCGGTGAAGATGCGCGCGGCCTGTCCCGCTGCCAACGGCTGGCCGACGTGGCCGGCCGGGATGCGCTGGCTGACCGTCAGCACCGCGTCGCCGCCGGCGCAGTCGGCAGTACGCACGGCGTAGCCATCCATCTGGGTGTTGTCGGCCGACGGCACCGCGAGCATGGACAACTGGTCCTGCGCCAGCACGCGGCCGTTCGCCTCCAGCGTCGGCACGGTGTCGGTTTCCGTCACGGGGCGCGCCGCCGCCATCAAGAAAGCGAGTGCTTCGCGCACTGCCAACATCGGTTTCTTCGCCACGTCGTTCATCAGATTTGCTCCGAGAAACCTCGTCCTTCAGGGCGAGGAGTGAAAGGAGCCTGGCGCGTAGCGCCCGCAGCCGTCCACGTGAAAAAATGTTTTGAACTCTGGTGTCGGGGCATGGTCAAACTTCATAAGTGCTTCAGTATGCGATTACGCGCTGGGGCATGAGTCACCTGTACCGTTTTTTCCGATCCGCAGTCGCCTTTAGGCGAGGTCGAGAGATATCCTGCGGATTGAATAAGAAGCTGGGCTACTTTCAGTCCGGCTTCCGTCTGGGGCATCAGACGCCAGCAGTGGGAATTCCCTTCCGTTTACGAAGGGGAGGATGTCAAATTACAGGCCCGTGTTTGCGGCGATGTAGGCTTTCATCTTCTCGACATCCGGCGGCATCACGATGAACTTTTGCGGCAGCGATTCGATGTCCTCGAAACCGGCCGGGCGTTCCGCATCCACGCCAACTGCCTCGAGGATGGTTTCGTTGAACTTGGCCGCCAGCGCGGTTTCGAGCACGATCATCGGCACGCCGGGTTCGATGTTTTCGCGCGCGACCTTGATGCCGTCGGCGGTGTGGGTGTCGATGGTGATGTCGTAGTCGTCGAGGACTTCGCGGATCGTATCCAGGCGGTCGGCATGCGTCGAGCAGCCGGACAGGAAGCCGTATTCGGCCACGCGCTGGAACTCGTCGCCATCGCTGCCAGGCTTGCCCGACAGGTCGAAACCGCCGTCCGTTTCCACTTTCTGGAACAGCGCGCGGGTGCGGGCGGCGTCGCGGCCTACCAGGTCGTAGACGAAGCGCTCGAAGTTGGACGCCTTGGAGATGTCCATCGACGGGCTGCTGGTGTGATAGGTCTCGGACGCCTTGCGTACGCGGTAGACGCCGGTGCGGAAGAATTCGTCGAGCACGTTGTTCTCGTTGGTGGCGACCACCAGCTTGTCGATCGGGAGGCCCATCATGCGGGCGATATGGCCCGCGCAGATGTTGCCGAAATTACCTGATGGGACGGTAAACGATACCTTCTGGTCGTTGCTGGTCGTCGCGGCGAGGTAGCCGCGGAAGTAGTAGACCACTTGCGCGACCACGCGCGCCCAATTGATCGAGTTGACGGTGCCGATCTTCTGGCGCGCCTTGTATTCGAGGTCGTTGGAGACTGCCTTGACCATGTCCTGGCAGTCGTCGAACACGCCTTCGACGGCGATGTTGAAGATGTTCGGGTCCTGCAGGCTGAACATCTGCGCGGTCTGGAAGGCGCTCATTTTCTTGTGCGGCGACAGCATGAAGACGCGGATGCCCTTTTTCCCGCGCATCGCGTATTCGGCGGCGCTGCCTGTGTCGCCCGAGGTGGCGCCGAAGATGTTCAGTTCAGCGTTGTTCTTCGCCAGCGCGTATTCGAACAGGTTGCCGAGCAGCTGCATCGCCATGTCCTTGAAGGCCAGCGTCGGGCCGTTGGACAGCGCCTGCAGGATCAGGGTCTTGCCGCCGTCCTGTTCGAGGATGCGCAGCGGGGTGATCTCGGATGCCTTCTCGCCTTCGCGCGCGTTGCGGTAGACATCGGCCGTGTAAGTCTTGGCGGTCAGCGCCTTCAGGTCCGCTTCGGGAATGTCGGTCGCGAACTTCTTCAGGATTTCGAAAGCCAGCTCGGCGTACGGCAGCTTGCGCCATGCATCGAGTTCGGCGCCGGTCACCTGCGGGTACTCGGAGGGCAGGTACAGGCCACCGTCAGGGGCCAGACCGCCTAACAGGATATCGGAAAATTGCTGGGGTTCTTGCGACTGGGAGGCCTTGGCGGCGCGGGTAGACACGTAGTGCATAGATGGGAGAAGTCCGTTCTTGGCTAACGCTGGAATGCAATCGAACGTTAATTATAGCCCGGACAAGAAAGGTCTACCGCAGCGCGCCAATTTTTTGCCCGGGACGCTTAATCCGTCGA
Source organism: Massilia cavernae (assembly GCF_003590855.1). Classification (GTDB taxonomy): domain Bacteria; phylum Pseudomonadota; class Gammaproteobacteria; order Burkholderiales; family Burkholderiaceae_D; genus Telluria_A; species Telluria_A cavernae. The sequence continues at coordinate 44,399 of NZ_QYUP01000123.1, read as the reverse complement.
GTCCGGCAATGCCGGGCACGACGGTCTTGAAGCTAACGATGTTAACAGGCCGGGTGATTTACCGTTACGACGTGAATCGCCAAGCCGCCCAGCGAGGTTTCCTTGTACTTGTCCTGCATGTCGGCCCCGGTCTGGCGCATCGTTTCGATGACCGAATCGAGGCTGACGAAGTGGGTGCCGTCGCCCTTCAACGCCAGCGATGCGGCCGTGATGGCCTTGATCGCCCCCATGCCGTTACGCTCGATGCATGGGATCTGCACCAGGCCGCCGATCGGGTCGCAGGTCATGCCGAGGTGATGCTCGATGCCGATTTCGGCCGCGTTTTCGATCTGCTCGTTGGTCCCGCCCAGCGCCGCCACCAGTCCCGCAGCGGCCATGGCGCAGGCCACGCCCACTTCGCCCTGGCAGCCCACTTCGGCGCCGGAGATCGACGCGTTCTTCTTGCACAGCATGCCGATAGCCGCGGAAGTCAGCATGAAGTCGCGGATGCCCTTGACCGCATCGGTAGGGCGGCAGTCCTCGGCGTAGTAGCGCAGCACCGCGGGGATGATGCCGGCTGCGCCGTTGGTCGGTGCGGTGACTACGCGGCCACCGGCGGCGTTTTCCTCGTTCACCGCCATCGCGTACAGGCTGACGTGGTGCAGCGCGTCGTGCGGCAGGTCGTTGGCGCGGTCGACGCTTTCCGCCGACTGCTTCCACAGCGTGGCGGCACGGCGCTTGACGTTCAGGCCGCCCGGCAGCTGGCCGCCGGTGACGAGGCCGTGAGCGATGCAGTCGCGCATCACATGCCAGATCTTGTCGATGCCGGCGTTGAGTTCTTCGTCGCTGAGGTTGACGCGTTCGTTCGCGCGCAGCATGTCAGGAATGCTGAGGCCAGATTCCTTGCCGTGGGCGAGCAACTGTTCCATGGTGTCGAACGGGTACGGCAGCGGCTTGGCGGCCGGCGCGGCCGCGCGCCCTTCCGCCTCGCCTTCGGCGTGTATGAAGCCGCCGCCGACCGAGTAGAACACGCGCGACATGCTCGTGCCGTTCGCCAGTTTCAAGGTGAAGCGCATGCCGTTCGGGTGCTCGGGCAGCGTTTCCCGTTTGTGCAGCACCACGTCGGTGCGCGGGACGAACGGCACTTCGTGGGTGCCCAGCAGGCGGATCTTGCCGTCCAGTTCAACCACTGCCAGCTTGTCGTCGACGCTGTCCGGATCGATGTCCTGCGGGGTTTCGCCCATCAGGCCAAGGATCACGGCCTTGTCGGTCGCGTGGCCGACGCCGGTCAGCGCGAGCGAGCCATACAGCGCGGCTTCGACGCCCACTGCTTTGTCCAGCGGGCCGCATTCGATCAGGAAGCGGCGTGCGGCAACCATCGGTCCCACCGTGTGGGAGCTCGATGGCCCGATGCCTATCTTGAACAGGTCGAAAACACTCATGTCCATCTGTTTGTCTCTTAATTTATAGTTTTGGGTGAAGCGCGTAAATCAGGCGATCAGGCAGCCTTGGTCAGGCCGACGTCGATATTCGCGAGCATGTCGGCGACCATTTGGTCCAGGCCGATGCTGGCCTTCCAGCCCCAGTCGGCGGTCGCGGCGCTGTCGTCCAGGCTCTTCGGCCAGGTATCGGCAATCGCCTGGCGGCTGTCCGGGGCGTAGGCGATGCTGAACGCAGGGAGCGCGCGGGTAATCGCGGTAGCCAGTTCGACCGGGTTGAACGACAGGCCGGCCACATTGTACGACGAACGGATTTTCACCTCGCCGGCCGGCGCGTCCATCAGTTCGATGGTGGCGCGGATCGCGTCGGGCATGTAGATCATCGGCAGCGTGGTCTCAGGACCGAGGAAGCAGTCGTAACGCTCGCCTTTCAGGGCCGAGTGGAAGATCGCGATCGCGTAGTCGGTCGTGCCGCCGCCCGGTGGCGACTTGAAGCTGATGATGCCCGGGTAGCGGATGCTGCGCACGTCGACGCCGTACTTGGTGAAGTAGTACTCGCACAGGCGCTCGCCGGCCAGCTTGCTGATGCCGTAGATCGTGGTCGGGTCCATCACGGTGTACTGCGGCGTGTTCAGGGCCGGGGTGTTCGGGCCGAAGGCCGCGATCGATGAAGGCCAGAAGATGCGCAGCGGCTTGCCCGCTTCGCCACGTTCGCGGGCGATTTCGAGGATGTTCAGCAGGCCATCCATGTTCAGGGTCCACGCCTTGAGCGGGTCTTTCTCACCAGTGGCCGACAGCAGCGCGGCCAGCTGGTAGACCTGGGTGACGCCTTCGTCGGCGATGAATTTGGCCAGGCCAGCCTTGTCCAGCACGTTCAGCTGGGCGTAGCGCGCAGCCTTGTACACGTTGGTGGCGCCGATGTCCGATGCGATGACGTTTTGCGCGCCGTGCTGGGCGGCGAGCGCCTCGACCAGTTCACTACCGATCTGGCCGTTGGCGCCGATGATGAGAATGCGTTCCATGATGATCCTGTTATCCAATTCTTAGTTCTTGAGAATGCCGAGCTCGCGGCCGGCCTGTTCGAATGCCTTGAGTACCGTCTCGAGCTGCTCGCGGGTGTGTGCGGCGGACAGCTGGACGCGCACGCGCGCCTGGCCCATCGGCACCACCGGGTAGAAGAAGCCCGACAGCAGCACGCCCAGTTCATACATTCGTGCCGCGAATTTCTGCGCCACCGGCGCCTCGAACAGCATGACCGGCACCACCGGGTGTGTGCCAGGCTTGATGGTGAAGCCGATACGTTCGATCTCGCTGCGGAAGAACGCGGTGTTTTCGTGCAAGCGGTCGCGCAGTTCGGTCGACTTGCTGAGGCGTTCGAGCACCGACAGCGAGGCGCCGGCGATGTTCGGGGCCAGGGTGTTCGAGAACAGGTAAGGACGCGACTTCTGGCGCAGCGTGTCGACCACTTCCTTGCGCGCCGAGGTAAAGCCGCCCATCGCGCCGCCAAGCGCCTTGCCCAGGGTGCCGGTGATGATGTCGATGCGGCCGATGACGTTGTGGTGCTCGTGGGTGCCGCGGCCGGTCTTGCCCATGAAGCCCGATGCGTGGCATTCGTCGATCATGGTCAGCGCGCCGTACTTGTCGGCCAGGTCGCAGATCTTGTCCAGCTGGGCGATGGTGCCGTCCATCGAGAATACGCCGTCGGTGACGATGATCTTGTGGCGCTTGCCGGCTGCAGTTGCGGCCTGCAGCTGAACTTCGAGGTCGGCCATGTCGTTATGGGCGTAGCGGTAGCGCGCGGCCTTGCACAGGCGGATGCCGTCGATGATCGAAGCGTGGTTCAGCGCGTCGGAGATGATGGCGTCGTTTTCGTCGAACAGCGGCTCGAACACGCCGCCGTTGGCGTCGAAGGCCGCCGCGTACAGGATCGTGTCTTCGGTGCCGAGGAAGTCGGACAGCGCCTTTTCCAGCTGCTTGTGCACGGTCTGGGTGCCGCAGATGAAGCGCACCGACGACAGGCCGTAGCCGTACTTTTCGGTCGCTTCGATGGAAGCCTGCTGCGTCTGCAGGTCGCCCGACAGGCCGAGGTAGTTATTGGCGCACATGTTGATCAGCTTGCGGCCGTCTTCGGCCGTCACTTCCGCACCCTGGCGCGAAGCGATCACGCGCTCCGGCTTGTACAGGCCCTGCTCGCGCAGGGTGTCCAGGTTTTGCTGCAGGCCGCTGAAAAACGTGCTTTTCGCTTGGTCGCTCATCTCTATCCTCGTCGTGGTGGGTGCCGGCTGCTTGACCGGCGGTTGCACTATGCTGTACCGTAGTTCCAGATCTTGCACCAGTTCGATCTGCTCCGTCGAATCCTGTATGTCGAACTGAAATTCAATATAATGGATAATACCCAAGCACATTGAACTTGGCAAGCAGCAGTTTAGCCTTTTACATCAACTGAACCATATATAAGCGCCCGCCATGAACACACCATTGACAACCAATCAACCGCCTGAAGTTGGCGCCACCCTGCAGCGCATGCGGCTGGCGCGCGGGTTGACCCTGGAGGACCTGTCGCGGATCGCGGGGGTGTCAAAGTCAATGCTGTCGCAGATCGAGCGGGAGAAGGCGAATCCGACCATCGCCATCACCTGGCGGCTGGCCAATGCGCTGGGGGTGCCGATTGGGGATTTGCTGGCGTCGGAGACGCGCGAGGTCGAGACCATTCGCGTGGTGGATGCGCATGAGACGCCCACCCTTCCGGGAAGTCATGCCGGGTATGTGCTAAGGATACTCGGGCCGATGGAGCTGGCGGGGAAGTATGAGTGGTATGAGCTTACGCTGGCGCCGGGGGGCGAGCTGGCGTCCCAGGCGCATGACCCGGGGACCAGCGAGCATGTGACCGTGACGCAGGGGGCGGTGGAGGTCGAAGTCGGTTCAAGCAAGCGCAAGTTGAAGCTTGGCGGGACGGCGCGGTATCCGGCGGACCAGGATCATGTGATTCGGAATACGTCGAAGACGGAGGCGAAGGCGTTGTTGGTGGTTGTGCATCGCTGATTGCCTAAGCGTCAACGCGGCGGATGCGGCCTCGGCGGCAGCCACGCTTATCCGCCCTACCCCACTCTTCTAATCGAACATAAAAAAAGCGCACGGGCTTTCGACCGTGCGCTTTTTTTGTCTATTGCGGCTTCGATTACTGGGCTGCGACTTTCGCAGGCTCAGTCATCTTCAGCGCGCGGGCCAGGAAGCCCCAGCGGTCGGCGACTTCTTCGATTACCTTCGCGGTCGGCTTGCCGGCGCCGTGACCCGCCTTGGTGTCGATGCGGATCAGGATCGGCGAACCGCCGGCTGCTTGCGCGGCCTGTGCTGCTGCGGCGAACTTGAAGCTGTGCGCAGGCACAACGCGGTCGTCGTGGTCAGCCGTCGTGACCATCGTCGCCGGGTAGCAGCTGCCAGTCTTCAGGTTGTGCAGCGGCGAGTACTTGACCAGGGCCTTGAACTCGTCCGCGTTCTCCGACGAGCCGTAGTCCGAGGTCCAGGCCCACCCGATCGTGAACTTGTGGAAGCGCAGCATGTCCATCACGCCCACTTGCGGGATCGCCGCGCCGAACAGTTCCGGACGCTGGGTCACCGCCGCGCCTACCAGCAGGCCGCCGTTAGAGCCGCCGCCGATCGCCAGCTTCGATGGCGAGGTCACCTTGTTCGCGACCAGCCATTCAGCAGCGCCGATGAAGTCGTCGAACACGTTCTGCTTCTGCAGCTTGGTGCCCGCAGCGTGCCACTGTTCGCCGTACTCGCCGCCGCCGCGCAGGTTGGCCACCACGTACACGCCGCCCATTTCCATCCAGGCCAGATTGGCCGGCGAGAACGATGGGGTCAGCGAGATGTTGAAGCCGCCGTAGCCGTACAGGTAGGTCGGGTTGCTGCCGTCCAGCTTCAGGCCCTTCTTCGACACGATGAACATCGGTACTTTTGTGCCGTCGCGGCTGGTGTAGAACTGCTGGCGGGTCTCGTACTGGCTCGGGTCGAAATCGACCTTCGGCTGGCGGAACACCGTGCTCTTGCCGCTCTTCATGTCGAGACGGTAGATCGTGGTTGGGTTGGTGAAGCCGGCGAACGAGTAGAAGGTCTCGCCGTCCTTGCGCTTGCCGTTGAAGCCGCCCGCCGAACCGATGCCCGGCAGTGCGATCTCGCGTACGGCCTTGCCTTTCAGGTCGAAGACCTTGACCATGCTGCGCGCGTCGGCCAGGTATTCGGTAACCAGCTGGTTGTTCAGCAGGCTAGCTTCGACCAGGGTCTGCGCACTTTCAGGCACGATGACCTTCCAGTTGGCTTCCGCAGGCTTGCGGGTGTCGATTGCGACGATGCGCTTGCGCGGTGCGTTCTTGTCAGTGACGAAGTACATCACCGGACCGTCGTTGTCGATGAAGTCGTACGAGGCTTCGAACTCGTTCACCAGTTCCATGACCTTGGAATCGGTGCGCGACAGGTCCTTGTAGAACACGCGGTACTTCGGCGCAGTGCCCTTGGTGGCGGTGATCAGGAGGTACTTGCCGTCGTCGGTGACTTCGGCGCGGAAGCCCCACTCCTTCTGGTCGGGACGGTCGTACACCAGCGTGTCGGCGCTCTGCGGGGTGCCGACCTTGTGGTAGTACAGCTTCTGGAAGTAGTTGACGTCGGCCAGCTTGGTCGCTTCCTTCGGCTCGTCGTAGCGGCTGTAGAAGAAGCCCTTGCCGTCCTTGGTCCAGGCGGTGGCGGAGAACTTGACCCACTTCAGGAGGTCGTCCAGGTCCTTGCCGGTTTCGATGTCGCGCACCTTCCATTCGTTCCAGTCGGAGCCGGATGCGGCGGTGCCATAGGCGAGCAGCTTGCCGTCAGGGCTGACCGCGGCGCCTGCCAGCGCGACGGTGCCGTCGGCGGCCAAGGTGTTCGGGTCGAGCAGCACGCGCGGCGTGTCGCTCAGTTTTTTCATGGTGTACAGCACCGACTGCGGCTGCAGGCCGTCATTGCGGCTGTAGAAATAGCGGCCGCCTTCCTTGGTCGGGACGGAGTAGCGCTCGTAGTTCCACAGCTTGGTCAGGCGTTCGCGAATGCTGGCGCGCTCGGGAATCTGGCCCAGCCAGGCTTGCGTGACCTTGTTCTGCGCGTCGACCCATTCCTTGGTCTCGGCGCTGTTGGCGTCTTCCAGCCAGCGGTACGGGTCGGCAATGGTGGTGCCGTGGTAGTTGTCCTGCTGGTCCACTGTCCTGGTCACCGGATAGGTGACGGTGGTTCCGGCCGGCGTGCAGGCGTTTTGCGCCATTGCAGGCGCGCCGATGGCGGCGAGCAGGCCGACGAGAATGGATGCATGTCTCATTTGCATAGGTATTGGCATCTTTCGGTGAGGAATCGTGAGGCTGGATTGCCGACAGGATGATAGCGCGAAATAATGCGGATGGCGACCTCCGGATGGGGTCGCATTAATGGCGTAATTACAAGGAAGCCTAGGGGCGGCTGTGGTCAATATGGCTGAGCTTGCCGTGTTCCATTACCCAGCGGCGCGACAGGTCGAGCGCCGAGCCGATCTCGGCCGGGGTCAGGCGGCGCGCCACGATGCTCTTGTTGGCGCTGGCGGTCTGATCGCCGGCGTCGGCCGCCAGCAGCATCCACATGTACTGGCGCACCGCGTCGCGCGGCACCCCGCGCCCACTTCCGTACATGCCGCCCAGATTGTACTGGGCCAGCGCGTGGCCCTGCTCGGCGGCCTGGCCGTACCAGTAGACCGCCATGGCGTCGTCCTGCGGCACGCCCTGCCCGTTTGCGTACATGACGCCGAGGTTGTTCTGGGCGCTGGGGTCGCCCTGCTCGGCGGCGGTGCGGTACCACTGGGAGGCCTGCACCTCGTCTTTCGGCACGCCCTGCCCGGTCGCGTAGATGACGCCGAGGTTGAACTGGGCGTTGGGTGCGCCCTGCTCGGCCGCCTTGCGGTACCAGTCGAGCGCCCTGGCTTCGTCGCGCGCGGCGCCGCGGCCGTTGGCGTACATGCTGCCGAGGTTGTACTGCGCCATCACGTGGCCATGCTCGGCCGCGCGCTGATACCAGACCAGGGCGCGCGCCTCGTCGCGCTCGACGCCCTGGCCGTTGGCCAGCATCGTGCCCAGCTTGTACTGCGATTCCTTGTCGCCCTGGTCGGCGGCGCGCTGCAGCCAGGCACAGGCGCGCAGCGCATCGCTGCGCACGCCGAGGCCGTCGGCATAGGCAAGCCCCAGCTCGCGCTGGGCGCCGGCACAGCCTTGCGCGGCGGCCTGGCGAAACCAGCACAAGGCCTGGGCTGCGCTGGCCTCGACCCCGAACCCACGCTTGTACATCAGGCCGAGATGAAGCTGGGCCAGTGCGTCGCCCTGTACCGCCGCCTTGCGGAACCAGGCCATCGCCAACGGATAATTGACGGGGGCGCCGCGCCCGTGCAGGTAGCATTCGGCCAGCAGGCTTTGCGCGCTGGCCACGCCCTGCTCCGCCGCACGGTAGAACCAGGCCAGCGCCAGTTCGGGGCTTTGCTCGACGCCGCGGCCTTTCTTGTACATCTGGCCCAGGTTCTGCTGGGCCGAGGGGTCGCCCTGTTCGGCGGCGTGGCGAAACCAGTACACTGCCTCGACATCGCTTTTTTGCACGCCGCGGCCGTTGTAGTACAGCGCGCCGAGATGGTTCTGGGCGAAGGCCAGCCCCTGCAGCGCGGCCTGGCGCAGCCAGCGGAAGGCGCGCGCGTAATCGCGCTCGATGCCGTCGCCTTTCTTGTACATCAGCCCGAGATTGAACTGTGCGTAGGCGTTCCCCGCTTCGGCCGCGTGCCGGAACCAGACATAGGTCTGGTAGTGTTCTCGAGAGATATTCTGGCGGTTCATTGTCATCCTCGGGCACGCGTGCCGTTGACCATGCAGGACTGGGGAGGCGCCTTGCGCCAGGCGGGCTATGAACTATTGATAAAAGCTTAATTCGCGAGGTGCCTGCCGGTTTGACTGCGCACAAGCGTGCGACCGGCGGCGCACGGCGTGCCGGCGTAAAAAAACCCCGGAATGATCTCTCACAACGGGGTTCATTTCGGCGGGAAAGTAAAGCCCGCGCGGGGATCAGAACTTGGTGCGCACGCCGAACACAAAGTTACGGCCCGGCAGCGGCGCGATGTCCTTCAACAGCGAGGTCGACAACCGGATATCTTCGTCCAGCAGGTTCTTCGCGAGCAGGAACCAGGTCAGGTCATGCTCCTTCATGCGCTGGGTGTACGAGATGTTGGCGTTGAGCTGGGTGTAGCCCGGCGTCACGGTTTCCTCGAAGCTGGCCAGGCGGTCCTGCGTCGATGCGCGCACCAGCGACATGCCGGCCCTTATGGCTCCGGTACGGTAGCCGGCGTCGATGCCGGCACGGCTGGCCGGCTGCAGCGGCAGGCTGCCGCCGCGGTCCAGCTTGCCGCGGGACATGTCCGCAAAGGCGCGCAGCGACAGGCCCTGGCCGTGCTGGTTGTAGCCGATCTCGGCCTCGGCGCCGTGGATGCTGGCGTCGGCCTGCTCGAAGATGCGTTCGCGCAGCTCCTCGCCCTCGTCCTCAACGATGTCGCCGGTGATGTGGCCGAACACGAAGTCCTTCACCTTGTTCTTGAACAGGTTGGCCTTCCAGCGCAACAGGCCGCTGGTTTTCTGCAGGCTCAGTTCGATGTTGTGCGAGGTTTCCTTGGTGAAGGTGGCGTTGCCGATGTCGAAGGTTTCGGTCGCGTGGTGCGGGCCCTCCGAATACAGTTCTTCCGCCGACGGCGCGCGCTGGGCGACCGACAGGGTCACGCCCGCGCTGTAGCCCTTTGCGAACTCATGCATGCCGCCCACCGAGTACGAGGTCAGGTCGAAGTCGCGCTTCGGATGGCCGAGCGGACGGCGCTTGACGTTTTCGAGGCGCACGCCGGCATTCATGCGCACCGGGCCGAAGTCGCGCTCCTCGACCAGGAAGCCCGCCACCGAGGTCGAATGGGTTGGCGGCACCGTGACGTGGCCGTGCTCGCTGGCGGCGGAGTAGTGGGTGTTTTCGGTCTGCATGCCGACGGTGCCGTGCATGCCGGCCACCGGCTTGTGCGCCAGTTCCCAGCGCGATTCCAGCGCACGGTTGGAGAAGGCGACTTCAGTGGCGCCATCCGCGCCGATCTCCTCGTGGCCGTAGTCGGTGTAGCCCAGCTTGAACTTGAAAGTCTCGAAGCCCGGCAAGGGCGCATTGAGCAGGCTGTCGATGTCGTAGCGGGTCTGCGACTGGTCGATGCGTGCGCCCTCGCCGCTCGGAATGCCGTACAGGCTGTCCAGCAGCGATACCGACGCGCCGACATGGCCCCGCTTGCCGATCAGCGACGCGCCGACGCCAGCGGTTTCCTGTTCGGTGAACGAATTGGCAAGGCGACCACGCTCCGACGCCGGGTCGCCCAGCGCGTGCGCGCCGGGGATCTTGTAGTCATGGCCGCGGCGCACGTTGCCGTCGATGTGGAAGCCGATCATGCCGCTGGCGCCGTCGATAGAGCCGGAAGCATTGCGCGAATTGTCGACCGTGCCGTAGCGCACTTCGGCCTGGCCCACCGTCTTAGGCTCGAGGTGGGTCGGGATGCGTTCGCTGACGACATTGACCAGGCCGCCGATAGCGCCCGAGCCGTACAGCAACGCGGCCGGTCCGCGCAGGATCTCGATCTGGCGCGCCACCGCGCCCTCTGCCGCGACCGCGTGGTCATTGGACAGGCCGGAGACGTCGGACACGGCCATGCCGTTTTCCATCATCTTGACGCGCGCCCCTTCCAGGCCGCGGATGATCGGTCGCGACGCGCCGGCGCCGAAGCCGGAAGCGGACACGCCCAGTTCCTGCGACAGCGTTTCGCCGAGCGAGCTGCCGACTTTTTCGCGCAGTTCGTCGCCGGCCAGCACCTTGGCGGGGGCGAGGATCTGTTCGCCTTCCCCGGTACCGAACGGGGTGGCGGTGACGACTACCTTCTGGATGGGCGCGGCATCAGGCGCCGGGGCGGCGGTCTGGGCATGGGAGATTGGCGCGAGCGCGGACAATACCGCGCTGGCGAGCAGCGTACGTTGGACTTTCATGGACTTCCTCAAGCTAATGTTTTTGACAGGCGAGCACGCCGGGGCCGCGAGCGGCCACAGGATGTGCTGGTGAAACGACTTGCTGTCAGGCTTGAGGAGGTGCGCGCGGATTGAATCCGCAGACGGTGGCGGCGCAGTGCGAGCCGGTATCGGTGGAGATGAAGGCGGTGGCGCCGTTGTCGCCGGCGGCAAAGGTGCGCGGCGTGCTGCCCAGCGGCGCGCCCAGCTGCGCCAGCGCCAGGCAGTGGTCGCAGGACTGATCCTGGGCGACAGCGGCCGACAGGCTCTTGCCATGTTGCTGGTGATGGCGCGCGCCAGGTTCATGCAACGAACCGGTCAGATGCGTCAGCGCATGCGCGAACGCCATCTGCTGCGAGATCAGCAGCAGAAGCGACAGCAATACGCGGAACATGGACCGGCGGCTCAACATGGCCGACATTGTAATGCGATCACGCGGATTGTGAAGTGTTATTTTCTTGCGCGTATTTATGCAAATACGCGGGCACTTTCGCGGCGCTCAGCTTGTTGACCGATACCAGCAGCTGCGGTTCGACCGACGGCAGCCGGTACGTCGAACCCAGGTGGCGGCCGATGTCGCTCAGCACTTCTGCCGCCACTTCCGCATCCGACTCGGCCCGGTGGGCGGCGCTGCGGAAGCGGATGCCAAGCTGGCCGGACAGGGTACCCAGCTTGTAGCTCGGCATGCCGGGGAACACCCGGCGCGACAGCTTCAGCGAACAGACCAGGCCGGCATGTCCCGTGGACAGGCCGAGCCGTTCGGCCTCGGCCTTGAGGAATTTCTCGTCGAAGCTGGCATTGTGGGCCGACAACATGTCGGTGCCGATGAAATCGAGCAGTTCCGGGAACACGGTTGATACCGGCGGCGCGTTGTCGACCATGTCCTGGCTGATGCCGGTAAGCGAGGTGATGAAGGCCGGGATGCGCACGCCGCAATTGATCAGGGAGACGTAGCGCTCGGTGACTCGGCCGCCAACCACCCGCAGCGCCGCCACTTCGGTCACGCGGTCGCCCATCGCCGGCGACAAGCCGGTAGTCTCGAAGTCGATCATGACGATTGGTTTTTGAATCATGAGCCTATCCGAATTTACGTACAGCATCGAGCGCGAGGCCGGCGCCGATGCTGCCGAACAGGTCACCCTCGACCTTGCGTGCCTTGGGCACCAGCGCACCGAGGCGTTCGCGCAGCATCGGCACACCACTGGAGCCGCCGGTGAAGAATACAGTATCCACGGCTTCGGCACCGATGCCGGCATCCTGCAGCAGCTTGTGCACTGATTGCTCGCAGGCGCCAACCAGGTGGCCGGTGGCGGCCTCGAACAGCGCCCGCTGCAGGTGCACGGTGTGCGGCGGCGACAGCCGGTCCAGTTCCAACTCCGCGGTGGCGGCCCCTGACAGGGCGATCTTGCCCTCTTCCATCTTCATCGCCAGCCAGTGGCCGGCACGGTCTTCGATCAGGGCCTGCAGGGTGCGCATCTTGTCCGGCTCGCGGGCGTCGCGCACCAGGTCGTCGAGCTGGGCCATCGCCTTGCGGGTGTAGGCCTGGTTGATCGTGTGCCAGGTCGCCAGGTTGAAATAGTAGCTGGACGGGATCTCGCTGTTGTTTTTCAGCAGGCTCTTGTAGCCGAGCAGCGGCATGGCCGCGTCCAGGCTCAGGTATTTGTCGAAGTCGGTGCCGCCGATGTGGACGCCGCCGGTGGCCAGGATGTCGTCGCGGCGTTCGGCGCGCAAGGCGCGGTCCGGCGACAGGCGCACCAGCGAAAAGTCGGAGGTGCCGCCGCCGATGTCGCAGATGAGCACCAGCTCTTCGCGGCTGATCTGGGATTCGTAGTCGAACGCGGCCGCGATCGGCTCGTACTGGAAGGCGACGTGCCTGAAGCCGACCGAGCGGGCCACCTCGGCCAGCGTGTCCTCGGCCAGGCGGTCGGCATCGGGATTGTCGTCGATGAAGTAAACCGGACGGCCGAAGACGGCGGATGTGAAGCCGCGTCCCGAGGATTCCTCGGCGCGGCGCTTGACCTCGCCGATGAACTGGGCCAGCAGCATGCGGAACGGCAGTGCGCGGCCGGCCACTTCGGTCTGGCCGTCGATCAGGCTGGTACCGAGCAGGCTCTTGAGCGAGCGCATCAGCCGGCCTTCGTAGCCGGCCAGGTAGCCCGCCAGCGCGGCGCGGCCGTAGCTGACTTCCTCGTCCTCGGCGTTGAAGAACACCACGGACGGCAGCGTCGCCTTGCCCTCTTCCAGGGGCAGCAAGGCGCTCCCCGGCCCGGCGGTTTCATGGCCGATCCAGCCGACGGTGGAGTTGGAGGTGCCGAAATCGACCCCGCAAGCAATTGCCATGTGACCCTTCCTGTTCAAGAGGGGCGGTATGTTACCAGATTAATGGCCGCCCCAAGCCGCTTTTGCGAACTGGACGTGCACCCGCTGGTGTTTCCTTGTGGATATTTATTGCCATAAGGAAAGTTATTAGGCTAAACTGGGCATTCCGCCGTTAGGGATGCCCAGCCACTTTCCCGTGATGACCAAATCAACGCCGCCCCTCAGCAACACCATCGCCGACATCAAGGCCCTGATTCACCGCGAATCGCGGCGCGTCACGTCCTACGACGTGGCGATGCTGGCCGGCGTGTCGCAATCGGCCGTGTCGCGCTGCTTCAAGCCGGGCGCCAGCGTCTCGAAGGCGACCTACGCGCGCGTGATGGAAGCGGCGCGCAGCCTCGACTACACTCCCAACGCCGCCGCGCGCAGCCTGATCACCCGCCGCTCCAACTTGGTGGCCGTGATCCTGTCCGACACGGTAGGCCTGAACTATCCCGACATCCTGACCGAGCTGAGCCGGCAATTCAGCCTGCGCGGCATGCATATCATCCTGTTCAACCTGCCGACCGAGGCCGGCATCGACCAGACCCTGGCCGAAGTGTGGCAGCACCAGGTGGACGGCGCGATCGTCGCCGTGCGCCTGTCGGCCGCCCAGGTGGCCGAATTCGAACGCCGCAGCGTGCCGCTGGTGCTGTTCAACCGCAACCTGGCCGACCGCACCGTCAATGCCGTCGTCTGCGACCAGGAAGAAGCCGCCCGCGCGATGGTGACGCGCCTGGCCGCCGCCGGCCACAAGCGCTTTGCCATGATCGACGGCCCCGCCCATTCGACCGCCGCACAGCAGCGCAAGCATGGCGTGGCAACCCGGCTGGCAGAGCTGGGCCTGGCACTGCCGCTGTCGGTCGAAGGCAATTTCGACTACGCCAGCGGCGCGCGCGGGCTGCGCGAGATCATCGACCGCTTCGGCGGGGTGCCCGACGCGGTCATCTGCGCCAACGACCTGATGGCGATCGGCTGCATCGACACCGCGCGCCATGACTTCCGCCTCGACGTGCCGGGCCGCCTGTCGGTCGCGGGTTTCGACGGCATTGCCGCCTCGCGCTGGATCAGCTACAAGCTGACCACGATGCGCCAGCCGCTGCACAGCATGGCGCAGGCCGCCGCCGCCCTCCTGCTCGGCCTTGTTGCCGACGGCAACGCCACGCCGGAGCGGCGCGTGTATTCCGCCACCTTCGTGGACGGCGCCACCGCCCGCCTCGGTCCGCCGGCCTGATTTCCGCGCGCACCGAGCCATCTGTGCGCTGCCGCGCATGCCGCCGGGCTTATACTGGGACGTACGCCTTGATGTCCCTGAAGCCATGGCCTCCACCACGCACGAATGGCTGTTGAAGCGGAACTGTTCGATGTCTCCGCGCCAGGCGGCTTATGCCTACGGTTTCCTGTGCCTGTTCACCTTCATCATCGCCGCCCCGTTCGCGCTGAACGGGTTCTGGGTGGTGCTTGCCTATGCGGCGCTGGAAAGCGGCGCTGTCGCGCTGGCGCTGCTGCACTACGCGCGCCACGCCACCGACCACGAGCACATCGCGCTCAGCGACGGCTGCCTGCTGATCGAGCGGATCCAGGCCGGCAGCGTGGAGCAGGTGCGGCTCGATCCGTACTGGACACGCATCATGCCGCCCACGCGGCGCCACACCCTGATCGGGCTGGAATCGCGCGGCGTGAAGGTCGAAGTCGGGGGATTTGTATCGGAAAAGATACGCCGCCAGGTGGCACAGGAACTGCGCATGGAACTGGCCGGCAGTTCGGTGCTGGACCAGCCACGCAGGTAAGCCACGTCAGCGCGGCAGCCTGGCCTTGGCAAAACGCTTCCATGCCTTTTGCGCCTGCGTAGTATCGTCCGCGCGCTGCCGCAGCGCCGTGCGCACCATGGCGAGCGGGCCGGCCAGGCCGGGGTGGGCGTCTTCCACTTTCGCGAGCAGCGTTTCGGCCACCACGGCGTCATTCAGCAACCCCAGTTCATCCTGCAGCCCGGTCAGCGCCTTGACGAAGGACTTCACCTGCTTGCCGCTATACAACGATGCGAAGAACTCGCTGGCGTAGCGCATTTTCTTCGCCGCGATGCGCGTGCGGTGGCGCGCTTCCGGCGTACCGCCGGCCAGGGCCTTGCCGCGCTTTCGCAGCTTGTTATCGGCGCGGCGCAGCACGGTGGCGGCGACACGCCTGGCCGGCACATCGAGCCGGGCGCGCGCCGGCACCTGCTGGCGCCAGCCTTTCCCGTACAACCAGCGGCCCAGCGACAGCATCAGGCGCGTGTAGCGCTGCGACCTGGCCGCGTCCGTTGCCGCCGCCCGCGCGCCCTGGCCGGTCTCGCGGGCGGCGTGGATCACGTCGGACAACATACGGCAGGGCGGCATGCCGTCCTCGATCGAAGGCAGGGTGGAGCCCGCCATCACGTCCCAGTCGCGCGCATGGCCAAGTTCGTACGCCAGCCAGTCCAGCTCCGCCGACAGCGCCGGCGGCAGCTGCAGCACCTTCCCGAACACGCCGCGGGCCGAACGCAAGCGCCGCAGGCCGACGCGCATCTGGTGCAGGCTTTCCTCGTCGTAGGCGTCGGCCACCCCCGCGGAATTGGCGTGGATCTGGGCCACGCAGTTGGCGGCAATCGTTCGAAAGGCTTTCTCCACGCTGTCCTTGCGCGACAGTTTTACCGGGCTGGCTTTTACTGGCTGATGAGGCAGCGCCTGCCCCAACGCATAGCCGCGTTCGGCCTTGCTGCTTGATGCCACGCGCAGGTGCACCTGCTGCTGCAGCGCGAGGGCGAAGTCGAATAGCCGGACCGCATCGCCGGACTTGAGTTCCAGTTCGATTTCGCTGACCGCCGCCGTCGCTCCGCCGGCTTCCAGCTTGCCCTGGTCGAGCGCCAGTTCGACGGTGTCGCCGCCGGGGAGCACGAGGTCCCAGACGGTGCGCGTCACCTCGGTGCGGAACACCGGGGCCAGCCTCGCAGCGGTGCCTGGGGCGCGCAGCAGATCGCCGCAGGCATCCTTGCGGCCTACCAACTTGCGCAGCGCAGCCAGGTCGGGTTCGGGGCCGACCACCGCCGACTCCCATTCCTGCCGCCGGTGCAGGCCCGCGCCGGCGTCGCCGCCCCCTTTGAGCGTTTGAATCCACTCCGTGCCGACGCGGCGCACGCGCAGGCCGGCGCCACCCTGCCTGAAATCCTGGGCGGGCGTGTCGTAGTAGGTGTCGGAAAGCTGCTGTTCGCGGGCCGGTGCGGCGGCGTACTGCGCCAGCATCGGATGCCGCCGCAGCGCGTCGGCATCGGCCGGCTCCAGCAGCAGCTTGAGTTCGATTTCCATGGGTACTCCAGCGAGTGGTGCCGCCGTCCATTCTAGCGCGCGGGCGACCATCCTTGCGCCGCTCAGGCCTTATCGTCCTGCATGAAGACCGCGGCACTTGGGACCGCGAGCTCGTCGCCGAGGTGGAGCAGTTGTTCCCGGTGCAGCAGCGCGAGGCGGGCCAGCAGCTCTTCGCCCTTCGGCAGCAGCACCACTTGCACCACGCGCCGGTCGCCTTCCCCCTTGCGCCGTTCGACCAGGCCCACCTCTTCGCAGCGCGTGACCAGCGTGACCACGCCGTGGTGGTGCGCCTGCAGGCGCTCGGCCAGCTCCGCGATGGTGGCCCATTCGCGTCCGGGATAGCCCTTCAGCTGCAACAGCAGCAGGTACTGCAGCACCGTGATGCCGTGCTGGTGGCTGATCGTTTCGCTGAAGCGCAGGTAGCGGCGGATCTGGTAGCGGAAGTCGGCCAGGGCCTCGTAGTCGCCCTTGCGCAGTTCAGCGGGAAGCTGGGGGCCGGTCATGCGCGGCCCGCCGATTCAAGTTTGTCGCGGAACATCGCCGCGATGATGTCCGATTGCGTGACCATGCCGACCACCCGGCGGCTGGCGTCGACGACGGGCAGGTGATGGAAGCCCTCGTCCGAAAACAGCGGCACCAGTTCGGCCACGGTCTGCTCCGGGCTGGTGACCTGCATGCCGCGCGACATCACGTCGGATACGAAGGGCTGCGTCACCAGTTGCGGCGGATTGGCGTCAGGCGACGCGATCAGGTCGCGCAAGGTGATGATGCCGACAATCTCCCTGTGCTCGTTCACGACTGGGAGCGCACGCAGTTCGTGCCGGTCGAGCAGCATCCACGCGCCGGCGGGCGTCATCTCCGGCCTCGCCACGATCACGTCTCGCGCCATGATGTCCTTGCAGCGCGCGCCGCCGGAACGCCTGCGCCAGGCGCGCAGTTCGACGTCGCGGAAGATCTGTTCGAGGTCGTACTCGCTGACGTCGAGCAGTTCGTCGTGGTCCTTCAGCGCGGCGTCGAGGTCAGCCCGGTTGAAACCGAGGCGCTCGGCCGGCGCGCGGTCGGTCGCGCCGTGGCGGTTGCCCGGCGGGTACGCCGGGTGCGGATAGCGATGGTGGCGCAACAGGTTGTTGAGCACCAGTGCCGCGGCGACCAGGAACAGCGAATTGACCGTTACCGGCGACAGGGCGAAGCGGTAACCCAGCTCATGAACAGCCGGGCCGCCCATCACGGCGGTAAAGGCGACGGCGCCGCCGGGCGGGTGCAGGCAACGCAGCGCGAACATCGCGCAGATCGCCAGCGCCACGGCCAGTGCCGCAGCCGCGGACTTGTCCGGCACCAGGCTGGCGCATGCCACCCCGATCAACGCCGACACCAGGTTGCCGCCGATGACGGACCATGGCTGCGCCAGCGGGCTGGCCGGTACGGCGAACAGCAGCACCGCCGATGCGCCCATCGGCGCGATGAACCAGGGATTGGCCTCGCCGAAGGTCAAACGGCTGAACCACGCGGTGAACAACAACCCGGCGCAGGCGCCAAGGCAGGCAACCGCACGTTCGCGCCAGGGCGCAAGGACTGGCTGGGGAACAAAGCCCCTCAGCCACAGCATCACATCATTCATTTGTAACAACACGGGCATGAAAGACAGCAACTATATCATGCCGTGATATACATCGCCACCCAGCCGCGGTCAGGAAGCAGAGGATCCGGGCGGCACATCGCCCATGCAGATGCCCAGTTCGCGCGCGGTCAGCACGGTGTCGCCATCGACCGGGACCCGCCTGCTGCGGCCGACCACTTCAGCCAGCGGCACCAGGTTGATACCGGCTTCGCCCAGCGCGACCATGACGCCGTCATGGCCCGCCGCCAGCGCGCGAACCGCCGCCGCGCCGAAGCGCGAGCCGCACACGCGATCGAAAGCGGAGGGGCTGCCGCCGCGCAGCAGGTGGCCGAGCACCAGCGAGCGGCAGTCCTTGCCGGTGCGCTGTTCGAGCATGGCCGTCACGCGCGCGCCGATGCCGCCCAGCCGCTCCTCGTGGCCGCCGGAGGCCGGCGCCTGGATTTCGCGCGCGCCGCCCGCCATTTGCGCGCCTTCGGCCACCACCACGATCGAATGCGCCCTGCCCGCGCTGTCGCGCGCGTGGATGGCGGCGGCGACGGCGTCGAGGTCGAACGGGATTTCGGGAATCAGGATGGCGTGGGCGCCGCCCGCCATGCCGGCGTGGAGCGCTATCCAGCCGGCGTAGCGTCCCATCACCTCGACGACCATCACGCGGTGGTGGCTGTGGGCGGTGCTGTGCAGGCGGTCGATGCATTCGGTCGCAAAGCCGATGGCGCTGTCGAATCCGAAGGTGGAAAAGGTGCGGTCAAGGTCGTTGTCGATGGTCTTGGGTACGCCGACCACGCGCATGCCCTTCTGGCGCAGTGCGTTGGCGATGCCCATCGTGCCGTCGCCTCCGGCTACCACCAGCGCGTCGAAGCCGTGCCGCCCGCACAGCGCAACCACCTCGTCCGAGCGGTCGGTTTCCGTGACGGCGCCGTCGGCCGCGCGGGTGGGAAAACGCAGCGGGTTGCCCTGGTTGGTGCTGCCGAGGATGGTGCCGCCCAGGTGGCCGATGCCGTGCACGTGGTGGGCGGTGAGGCGCTGCACCGGTGCGCCCACGCAGGTGGCCGGCGCCAGCAGGCCGTTGAAGCCGTCGCGGATGCCGTGGCATTCCCAGCCCAGGCCCTCCGCGGCCAGCACCACGGCCCGGATCACCGCGTTCAGCCCGGGCGCGTCGCCGCCGCCTGTCAGCACCGCGATACGGGTCACTTGATGAACTCCTTCACGTAGTCGAGCGACGACACCACGCCGACCAGGCTGTCCTCGTCCATGACCACCACATGGTGCACCTGGCGTTCGACCATCAGGCGCGCCACGTCGCACGCCGAAGCATCCGCCGTCACTTCCACCGGCTTGTAGCTGCAGATCTCCCATGCGCGCACGCTGGCCGGGTCGCGCTTTGCGCCCTCGAAGCGCACGATGTCTTCGGCGCTGATGATGCCCAGCACGGTGTCGCCCGGTGCGTCGACCACCGGCACGAAGGTCAGGCCGCTGCTGCGCAGCGTGGCGCCGACCGCTTCGATGGTGTCGTCGGCACGCACTGTGGTGACGTCGGGTGACATCAGGGTTGAGATTGGCTTGTCCATCGCATTCTCCTAACTCGCGCGCGGCGCGATATTGAGCTTGCGCTCGACTTCCAGCACATCGCGGATGGTGCGGATCATCGAATCCGGGTTCAGGCTGATCGAGTCGATGCCGTGCTCCACCAGGAAGCGCGCCACTTCCGGATAGTCGGACGGCGCCTGGCCGCAGATGCCGACATGGCGGCCGTTGCGCTTGGCGCCTTCGATCGCCATGCGGATCATATCGAGCACGCCGGGGTCGCGCTCGTCGAAGTCGAAGGCCACGATGTCGGAATCGCGGTCGACGCCAAGCGTCAGCTGGGTAAGGTCGTTCGAGCCGATCGAAAAACCGTCGAACAGTTTGGCGAAGGCGTCGACCTGGATGACGTTGTTGGGGATTTCGCACATCATGTATATTTCAAGCCCGTTCTCGCCGCGTGCCAGGCCGTGCCCGGCCATCGCCTGCAGCACGTCCTCGGCCTCGCCGACCCTGCGGCAGAACGGGATCATCAGCCGCACGTTGGTGAGGCCCATGTCTTCGCGCACCCGCTTCATGGCGCGGCATTCGAGCGCGAAACCCTCGGCGTACGCCGGATGCGAGTAGCGCGCGGCGCCGCGAAAGCCCAGCATCGGGTTCTCTTCCTTCGGTTCGAACCATGCGCCGCCCACCAGGCTGGCGTATTCGTTGGTCTTGAAGTCGGACATGCGAACGATGACCGGCTTGGGATAGAAGGCAGCGGCGATGGTGCCGACGCCTTCGGACAGCTGGCGCACGAAGTAATCGGAAGGTGACGCGTATGCGCGCGACAACAGGTCGATTGTGGCGTGCACCGCGACGTCGTCGATGCGTTCGGGATGCACCAGCGTCATCGGGTGCACCTTGATGTATTCGGCCACAATGAATTCCATGCGCGCCAGGCCGACGCCGTCGTTGGGCAGGAAGCGCGTCTTGAAGGCCGTTTCCGGGTTGCCGATGTTGACCATCATGTGGGTGGCCGGCATTTGCAGGGTGGAGAGGTCGGTGCTGGTGACCTTGAACGGAATCGCGCCGGGGTAGACTCTTCCGACATCGCCTTCGGCACAGGAGACGGTGATTTCGTCGCCGGTCCTGATCTCCGTTGTGGCGTTGCCGCAGCCGACGATGGCGGGCACGCCGATCTCGCGCGCGACGATGGCGGCGTGGCAGGTCCGCCCGCCACGGTTGGTGACGACCCCGCCCGCCGTCTTCATGACCGTGCCCCAGTCGGGCATGGTGGTTTCGGCCACCAGGATCTCGCCAGGCTTGAATTCGTTGAGGTGGGCGACGTCGCTGATCACGCGCGCCTTCCCGACCGCGACCTTGTTGCCAACCGCCCGCCCTGACGCCAGCGGTTTGTCCTTGCGCTCAAGCTGGTACTCGTCGAGCATGGCGGTGGACTGGCGCGACGCCACCGTTTCGGGGCGGGCCTGCACCATGTAGAGCTGCCCGTCGATGCCGTCCTTCGCCCATTCCACGTCCATCGGCACCGGGTGGCCTGCCTTGCCGCTGTAGTGCTCCTCGATGCGGATGGCGGCGTCGGCCAGCTGCATGACTTCATCGTCGCTGACGCAGAAGTGCTGGCGGTCGGCCTCCGGCGTGGGGACGTTGCGCGTGGTGTCGCCGGTGGCCGCGCCTGAGTACACCATCATGATCTCCTTGCCGCCAAGGCTGCGCCGCAGCACAGTGCGGCGTCCCTGCTTGAACGTGGGCTTGAACACATAGAACTCGTCCGGGTCCACCGTACCCTGCACGACGTTCTCACCCAGGCCGTAGGCGCCGGTGATGAAGACCACGTCGCGGAAACCCGTCTCGGTGTCGAGCGAGAAGATCACGCCGCTGGACGCAAGGTCGGAGCGCACCATCTTCATGACGCCCACCGACAGGAAAACCTTGAAATGGTCGAAGCCATTTTCGATCCGGTAGGCGATCGCACGGTCCTTGAACAGGCTGGCGAAGCACTGGCGTACGCTGTCGAGCAGGCGTTCCTCGCCGGCGATGTTGAGGTAGGTTTCATGCTGGCCCGCGAAGCTGGCCGTGGGCAGGTCCTCGGCGGTGGCGGAACTGCGCACCGCGACCGTGAGGGTGTCGCCGTATTCTGCGGCCAGGCGGCGGT
Source organism: Massilia cavernae (assembly GCF_003590855.1). Lineage (GTDB taxonomy): Bacteria > Pseudomonadota > Gammaproteobacteria > Burkholderiales > Burkholderiaceae_D > Telluria_A > Telluria_A cavernae. Next base: position 22,911 of record NZ_QYUP01000123.1, on the reverse strand, counting down.
AGGCTTCCAGTATCTGGGTACGCACGGCGCCGGGCAGCGGCGCGTTGTAGACCAGCTCGCGCGCGGTGCGGGCGCGGCTGGCAAGGTCGTCGACATCCGCCGCGTTCAGGCCATCGAGCGCCTCCCGCAAGGCCGGCCATGCGGCAGCCTGGTCGAGCGTGGTCTTGTAGGCTTCAGCCGTTACGGCAAAGCCGTTCGGCACCCTTACCCCCTGCGGCGTCAGTTCGCGGTACATCTCGCCCAGCGAAGCGTTCTTGCCGCCGACCAGCGGCACATCCGCGATGCTCAGGCTTGAAAACCATCGGATGTATTCATCGGGCTGGCTCATCTGGGCACCCTGCCGACCAGCCCTCCCTGGGCTTCGAGTTCGCTGCGGTTCCACTTGCCAAGGTCGGCTGCCGCCTCATAGGTGCTCTGGAAGAAGTCGAGCAGCATCGCATCGGGCTTGTCCGACTTTTGCACGGCTTCGTAGTGAAGCACGAACTCGCCGAAGTTGGTTTCGTAATAGGCTTCGGCAGGCTTTACCGCGGCTGTCTTGAAGCCCGCCGGTTCGGGATAGGCGTAGGCGTAGAACACCGGGAACGGCAGCGCATCGTTGCCCGGCCAGAAGCCGCAACTGCTGACTTCGTGGGAATAGGCTTCACGCGTGACCCAGTCGGGGCAGTTGGGGATGCCGCCGGGATGTTCAGGCGCACGCGCGCCCGAGAAGCGCGTGACGGCGAGGTCGAAGCCGCCCCAGAACAGGTGAACCGGGCTGCACTTGCCGATGAAGCGGGCGCGGAATTCCTTCATTACCTTGTCCGAGAGGAGCAGCACCTGGAACAGGCGGCTGACGGCGGCCCGGTCGTAGGATGCGTGGACTGTGTCTTCGTCGAACGGGATCGCGACCGGCATCTCATTCGGCTTGGGGTTAATGCGGACGATCAGTTCGAGCTCCGCGAGATGGGTCAGGAAATCGCGGTAGAAATCGGCGACTTCCTGCGGCTGCAGCGGCATGGTCCGCACCGCGCCGTCGCTGGTGGAAATCCTGAGGACATGGTCGATGAAGTCGAACTGGACTTCGAAACTGCGCGCACCGTAGGGGATCGCCGACGTGGTGATGCCGCGCGCGTTGACGTAGAACGGAACGTGCCAGGAATGGTTCAGCCACGGCGACTGCACCAGCCGCACCTTTCCGACGATCTGCGACCACAGGTGCAGGGTCTCGCAGGTATCCTTCCACTCCTTGTACGGCAATGGCGGCCAGGGATGGCTGCTGGAAACGCCGGGTGAGGGGTTCATGGGCATTCCTCCTTTGCACAAGACTAAAGGTGGTTCGCGACGGGACGTACCGGGATGTTGACAGTATGCGCCCGGATTGCTTACGCACGATATGGAAGCTGATTGTTTCAAAAAGGACAGGTAACTTGCAATTTTGTAAGCAAATCGGGTAAAGTGTAAATACGGGCATGCGCGACATTACGTGCACGGGATCGGGCTGATGCCTTGCCCCGGAAAGGCCGCCTGAGGGAGACAGGAAATGCAAGGATTCTGGAGTTCCGTGCCGTCATGGCATGGCGCGGACAATGCGGTGACGCTCAGGATGGGCGTCACCCACATCCGCCGGGGCGTGCCCTACGTGCGCGAATTGCTCAAGCTGAGCGTGCGCGCGCACTGGCAACGGTCACTGACCCGGCGCTGGCTGGGAATCCTCAACTCCCACCCCTTCCTGGGCAGGCTGGCGTGCACCGCGCCGCACCTGCTGCACAAAGTCTACCGTCCCTACCTGACCAATACGCTGTGCCCGGAGCGCCGGCTTGCCGCCCTTGAGCAGCACTACCGCTTCGTCATCGAGTACGGCCTCGACGCCGTGGTGCTGGAAGCCGCACGCGAGGGCAGCCTGCTGGCCTGCTTCGAGGGGAAATGCGGCACGCCCTATGAAATCTGGCTGAGGGCCGTCGCCCCGCTCGAGCGCGAAGGCGAGCTGGTGTTGCAACTGCGCACCGGAGGGGCGCTGGTGTACTCGCTGGCATTTTCCTTTTCCGGTTCTATCGGCAAGCATGTGGTGTTCGTCGGGTGTATCCAGGGTCCGAAAAGCGATGTCGCTCCCGAACTGATCCGCGCCTGCACGCGTTCGCTGCACGGACTGCGGCCGAAAAACCTGTTGATCGGCCTGGTGCGCCAGATCGGCCATGACCTGGGATGCACGCATGCGCATCTGGTCGGCAATACGAACCGGGTCGTGCATGGTGCGCTGCGCCAGGGAAAGGTGCTGGCGGACTACGACCAGGCGTGGGCCGAACTCGGCGCTGTGCGTCGTCCGGATGGCGATTTCGAACTGGAGTGCAGGGACCTGCCTCCGCCGGCATTGGAGGAAGTCGAATCCAAGCGGCGCTCGGAGCTGCGTAAACGCCACGCACTATGCAGCACGGTTCACTCCGCGGTGGGGGAACGCTTGCTGCGGCCGGGGAAACAACTTAGCTGATTCCACCCGGACGCCGGACTTGCCAATCGCGCGCGATGCCCTCATATTGTCCCGGATGAACAAGCGTGCACCCTTCGACAGCATCTGGGAAAACTTTCATCCCGCCGTCGCAACCTGGTTCGGTGCAACCTTTCCGGCTGCGACCGAGGCCCAGTTGCGCGCGTGGCCCTTGATCAAGGACGGGCGCCCTACCCTCGTTGCCGCCCCGACAGGTTCCGGCAAGACGCTCACCGCCTTCCTGGCCGCGATTGACGCGCTGGTCACGGAAAGCAGCGCGGCGCCGCTGCCCGATGAAACGCAGGTGCTGTACGTGTCGCCGCTGAAGGCACTGTCGAACGATATCCGCCTGAACCTTGAAACCCCGCTGGAAGGGATCGGCAAGCAGCTTGCCGCCATGGACTTGCCGCCGCACGGCATCCGCACCGCCGTGCGTACCGGCGACACCACCACCGCCGAGCGCAATGCAATGCGCCGGAAGGCGCCGCACATCCTCGTCACCACGCCCGAATCGCTGTACGTGCTGCTTGGATCGGACAGCGGCCGCGCAATGCTGTCCACCGTGCGCACCGTGATCGTGGACGAGATCCACGCGGTGGCCGGCAGCAAGCGCGGAAGCCACCTGGCGCTCAGCCTGGAACGGCTGGACGCGCTATGCGGGCGGCGCCCGGTGCGGGTGGGCTTGTCCGCGACACAGAAGCCCTTGTCGGCGGTGGCAGACTTCCTGGTTGGGAGCGGCGGCGGCGAGTGCGCCGTGGTCGACGTCGGCCACGTGCGCGCCCGCGACCTGGCGCTGGAACTGCCGCCGGTGCCGCTCGAGGCGATCATGCCCAACGAGGTATGGGAGCGCGTGTACGACCGCATGGCAGAACTGGTGGTGATGCACCGGACCACGCTTATCTTCGTCAATACGCGCCGCATGGCTGAACGGGTGGCGCGCAATCTCGGCGACCGCCTTGGCGCGGAACACGTCGCGGCCCATCACGGCAGCCTTGCGAAGGAATACCGGTTGGCCGCCGAACAGCGGCTCAAGCGCGGCGAACTGCAGGTGCTGATCGCCACCGCCTCGCTGGAGCTGGGCATCGACATCGGCGATGTCGACCTGGTGTGCCAGGTGGGCTCGCCGCGCAACATCGCGGCGCTTTTGCAGCGCGTGGGCCGTTCGGGCCACCACGTCGGCGGCATGCCGAAGGGGCGGCTGTTTCCCACCTCGCGCGACGACCTGGTCGAATGCGCGGCGCTGCTCGATTGCGTGCGGCGCGGCGAACTGGACGCCCTCCGCATTCCGCAAGCGCCGCTGGACGTACTTGCGCAGCAGATCGTGGCCGAAGTGTCCTGCCGCGAATGGAGCGAGGATGAACTGTTTGAACTGGTGCGCCGCGCACAGCCATACGTGCAGCTGGAGCGTGCACGCTACGACGCCGTCCTGCGCATGGTTACCGAAGGCTACACCACACGCAATGGCGTGCGCGGCTCCTACCTGCACCGCGATGCGGCGACCCAGTCGGTGCGCGGACGGCGCGGCGGCAAGCTGGCGGCGGTAACCTCGGGCGGCACGATACCGGACAATGCCGACTACACCGTGCTGCTGGAGCCGCAGGGCCAGTCCGTCGGCACGGTGAACGAGGACTTCGCGGTCGAGAGCATGGCGGGCGACGTTTTCCAGCTTGGGAATACCTCGTACCGCATATTAAGGATCGATGCAGGCAAGGTGCGCGTGGAGGATGCGCATGGCGCCGCGCCCAACATCCCGTTCTGGCTGGGCGAGGCGCCCGGCCGCAGCGACGAGCTGTCGACTGGCGTGGCGCGGCTGCGCGCGGAGATCGAGAATCAGTTGGCCGAGCCCTCGACGGCTACGAAGAAGCATGCGAAGGCTTCTGCCAAAGGCGACGGCGACGCGGCGCTCGACCGCGCGGTGGCCTGGCTCGACGAGCACCTTGGGCTGAACGAGGACGCCGCGCGCCAGATCGTCGACTACATGGCGCGGTCCCGCGCTGCGCTGGGCGCCCTGCCGACCCAGGACACGCTGGTGATGGAGCGCTTCTTCGATGAAACCGGTGGCATGCAGCTGGTGCTGCACTCACCCTTCGGCAGCCGCATCAACCGAGCCTGGGGACTGGCGCTGCGCAAGCGCTTCTGCCGCAGCTTTAACTTCGAACTGCAGGCCGCGGCCACCGAGGACGCCATCATCCTGTCGCTGTCGACCAGCCACAGCTTCCCGCTCGACGAAGTGTGGCGCTACTTGCGTTCGGCAAGCGCAGAGCACATCCTGGTGCAGGCGCTGCTCGATGCGCCGCTGTTCAATGTGCGCTGGCGCTGGAACGCGACCACCGCACTCGCCCTGCCGCGCTTCACGGGCGGGCACAAGGTCCCGCCCCAGCTGCAGCGCATGAAGAGCGACGACCTGCTGGCGGCAGTCTTCCCCGACCAGGCGGCCTGCCTGGAGAACATCGTGGGAGAACGCGAACTGCCAAGCCACCCGCTGGTGGACCAGACACTGGACGACTGCCTGCACGAGGCGATGGACAGCGAAGGCTGGCTGGCGCTGTTGCGACGGATGGAAGCTGGCGAAGTGCGGCTGTTGGCGCGCGACCTGCCGACGCCCTCCCCGCTGGCGGCGGAAATCCTCAACGCCCGCCCTTACGCCTTCCTCGACGACGCACCACTTGAGGAACGCCGCACGCAAGCCGTCATGAGCCGCAGATGGACCGATCCGGCGTCCACCGACGACTTGGGCGCACTGGATGCCGGCGCCATCGAGAGCGTGGCCGAGGAAGCCTGGCCGACTGCGCGCAGCAGCGACGAAGTGCAGGAGGCGCTGGTGGCGCTGGCCTGCGTCACGCGCGCTGAAGCGCTGCGGCAGGACGGCTGGCCCGCCTGGCTCGAAGGCCTGGCCGAGAGCGGCCGAGTGACCCGCCTGCGCGACAACAATGGCGCGGACTTCTGGGTAGCGCTGGAACGCCTGGACTGCATGCAGGCGGCCTATCCGGAGGCGGTGGCGGCGCCCGCGCTGGAGATCCCCGACAGCCATCGAGGCAACGGCGACCAGGACTGGACCCGCGACACCGCGCTGGTCGAAATCATGCGCGCGCGCCTGGCCGGTTTCGGGCCGCAGCCGCTGTCGGCGATCGCGTCCTCACTAGCGCTAACGGAGAGTACGGCCACCATCGCGCTGACGCAGCTGGAGAGCGAAGGCTATGTCATGCGCGGCCATTTCACGCCTGGCGTGGTGGACGAGGAATGGTGCGAGCGACACCTGCTGGCGCGCATCCACCGCTATACGATCAAGCGCCTGCGGCGCGAGATCGAGCCGGTGGAACAACAGGATTTCATGCGTTTCCTGTTCGACTGGCAGCACCTGACAGAGGACACGCAGCTGCAAGGACAGGACGCGCTACCGACGGTGCTGGCGCAATTGGAGGGCTACGAGGCGGCCGCCGGTGCGTGGGAAAGCGACCTGCTCGCACTGCGTATGCGCGATTACTCGATCCTCTGGCTCGATGACCTGTGCCGTGCCGGCAAGCTGGTATGGACGCGCGTTGGTGCGCCGCGCTCGGCGTCCGGAGGCCCGGTACGCAGCACGCCGATCGTGCTGCTGCCGCGGCGCCAGACCGCGCTGTGGCACTCGCTGCCGGCGGTTTCCGGCGAACCCGAAGTCTCGTCGCGCGCGGCCGGCGTGCTGGAAGCGCTGCGGCGGGACGGCGCGATGTTCTTCGACGAACTGCAGCACGACGTCCGCATGCTGCCGGTGGAGCTGGAGAACGCGCTGGGCGAGCTGGTGTCGGTCGGCCTGGTCAACGCCGACAGCTTCGGCGGCATGCGCGCGATGCTGCTGCCGGCGACCAAGCGGGCCAGCAACGACAAGCGCCGCCGTGGCGCCGGACCGACGATGGAGGAAGCGGGACGCTGGGCGCTGGTACGGCGAAGCGGCGTGGAAGCCGCTGTATCGGAACCGGCCAATCCTGCGAAACCGGCGCGCAGGCCGCGCACCGATCCGGAGACGCTGGAGTATGTCGCGATGACGCTGCTGCGGCGCTACGGGGTGATGTTCTGGCGCTTGATGGAGCGCGAGGCGGCGTGGCTGCCGTCGTGGCGCGAGCTGCTGCCGGTGTATCACCGGCTGGAAGCGCGCGGCGACATCCGTGGCGGGCGCTTCGTCGCGGGATTCTCCGGCGAGCAGTTCGCGCTGCCCGGAGCCATCCCGCTGCTGCGCGAAGTGCGGCGGCGTCCCCAGGATGGGAGCCTGGTGTGCATCTCCGGTGTCGATCCGCTCAACCTGTGCGGGACTCTGCTGGTTGGTGACAAGGTGCCTGCCCTGGCAGGGAACCGAATCCTGTTCCGCGATGGGCTGCCGGTGGCGACCATCGTCGCCGGGAAGATCGGCTACCTGCAGGATCCCGGCGTTGAGCGTGAATTGCTGCATTCGCATCTCGTCGGACGGCATCCATGAAGCCGGCGATCAATCCGGCCGAGGTCGAGTTCAGCGCGATCCGCGCGCAAGGACCGGGCGGGCAGAACGTCAACAAGGTGTCGTGCGCGGTGCACGCGCGCTTCGATATTGGCGCTTCGTCGCTGCCGCCCGAGATCAAGGCGCGGCTCCTCGAACTGCGCGACGGCCGCATCACGCATGAAGGCGTGGTGGTGCTGAAGGCTCAGCAGTCACGCAGCCTGGAGCAGAACAAGGACGATGCACTGCGGCGCTTGCAGGCGCTGGTCGATAGCGCTGCCGAAGTGCCGATTGTGCGCAAGGCGACGCGGCCGACGCGGGGCTCGCAGCGGCGGAGGCTGGAGTCCAAGGCGCGTAGTGGGAATGTGAAGGCGCTGCGGGCCAAGGTCACCGCCTGATTACAACCACAGCAGCTGTCGGCAGTTTCTGCGGCTACGGCATGCGGTGTTTGAAGCGATTCGGCGTGCGCTGGAAGGCGTCTTCCAGAGCGTCGGAGACGTAGGGCCTACTGTGTGACTTGACAATGCCCAAGTCGGACAGCAACGTGGTCACCGGCTTGGAGCGCATGCTGCTGCCCGGGTCAGCATGCAAACCTTGAGCACAGGCGCGGCAGGCGTTCCGGCACGCGACGGAATTTTCACGACACAGCCATGTTACCGGCTGCGCTGCAAGGCGGATCCAGGCTTCAGGTTGCGGCGCTTCTGGCGCCAGATCCAAAAACCCGTCAAGGAAAGCAATACCGGCACCAGGCCCACCGCCATGATGAACAGGCGCCCTGGCGTACCAAACGCCTGCCCGCTGTGGAGGGGATACATCCACGTGATCAAAGTATTCCCGGGCGCGCCGGTATCGGCGGCGCTCTCGCGGTGCAAAACCGTTCCGTCGGCCATATCGACGATGACACGCCCGGTGCCATGGGTGACGGCGATATCGCCCGCAGTACGGAACCGAACCAGGTACACACCTTTACCGTGGTAGGCAACCAGGCCCGTCAATACAGCATCTGGCATGGCGCGCCGCCCGATCTCCAACGCGTTCTCGAATTCGATGCGCGTTTCTCGTTCTGGCCGATCCGGCAGCGATTGCGGCAGCCGCGGCCGCGTCGAGGCCAAAGCGCTGATCAGCTGCCGGGAAGCGTCCGGCAATGCCAGGTTGATCGCCGTCAGCAGGCTGGCGGACAGGATCAGGACGGTCGCCAGGCCAACGGCACGGTGTCCGTCATAGATCGCGCGAAAGCCACTGCCATTGGCCTTGATGCGCAAGGCGTTGCGCAGGCCGCGCTGCAAGGCGAGGTAAACGCCAATGCATGACAAGCCGACCCAGAGGATGGCGAGAATTCCGCCCAGCGTCTTCCCCCCCGTTCCCATCAGCAGCGAGCTGTGCCATTTCCAGATCGTGGTCATCAGATGCCGCCGATCCAGGCCCGTTTCTGTAGGGTTGCGCTGGCCCGTGATGCGGCCGGTATAGGGATCGATCCACACATCGGTCACCACCGCCTGGCCATTCCGATGTCCCGCCAGCGTGAACAACCATGCCCGGTCGGGCCCCTTGCCGACCACAAACTGTTCGACGCTGGCGCCAGGCCGCTGAATCGCCAGGGCAATCACCATCTCCGCGACGGTCAAGCGTTTGCCCCCGGCCTGGACACGGACCACATCGGCATTCAAGGCATAGTCTAGCTCGTGCCGAAACACCAGCAGCGAACCGGTCAGGCCGGCGCTGCACACAAATAACAAGAGTGCCAACCCCAGGTAACGATGCGCCAACAGCGGCAATCCGCGAATATTCATTCCATATTCCTTTGCAAAGGTAGGAGAAAAGACCGATTAATAGTAGCCAATCACGGCTACCATCGTCAAGCTTCGAATGGGCGGCATGAGCAAGAACGTTAAAACGGGACACGGCTCCACAGGCGGCAGGGCCAGCGCAGCAGACAAACATCAGAAACAACGCGACTTTCTGTTTACAAGCGCACAAAATAGAAGCTATTATTGGCTACTATCCTTTTGAACTCAACAAGGCCACCATTGATGGGCTCTCCTACTTCTCCCTTCCACGTTGAAAAAACCGTCAGCTTTACGTGCGCGCTTGACCCTCGCTTCTCGTTCTGCCTGTACGTACCGCGCGACTACCACAGCAACCCGCCGGGCCGGATCCTGGTGGCGGTGCATGGAACCGACCGCAACAATCAATACTTGCGCGACCTGTTCAGCGAGTATGCCCAGCAAACCAATACCGTCGTGCTTGCCCCACTGTTTCCGGTGGGTGTAGAGGATGACGACCTGGATAACTACAAATACCTGAACAACGACGGCATCCGTTATGACAGGATCCTGTTGGCGATGGTCGAACAGGTCGCAGCGGCCTACAAGCTCAATGCGGACCGCTTCGCGCTGTTTGGTTTCTCGGGCGGCGCACACCTTGCACATCGCTTCTTCTATGTCCACCCTGAACGCCTGAGTGCCGTCATCGTTGCCGCGCCCGGATCAGTCACGCTACCCAGCCTCGCCTATCCCTGGTGGGTGGGACTGTACGACTACGAGCAATTGTTCGGACGCCCAGTCCCGTGGGCGGCGCTGCATGAAGTGCCGGTTCACCTGGTCGTTGGCGGCGACGACATCAATACCGCCGGAATCGTCCAGGGCCGCGACAACCGGCGCTGGATGGAAGGTGTCGATAGCGCCGGCGCCAATCGTCTCGAACGGATTCGCAGCCTTCATCGCGACCTCGCGCGCAACCATATCCATGCCACACTCGAAGAACTCGACGGCGTCGCCCACCAGCTCGAACCGGTCGTGCAGGCAGCCATCACGTTCTTGCGGCGGCCTTCCACCTTCGTGGACTGAGCCGCTTGCGCGGGCCGCCCGGCTCCCCCGCCCCCTGGCTGCGCCCAGCGGCGCATCGAGGCAGCTAAAGCCGGCTCGCCCGCCTGGCCCGGTTTATCAGGAAGGTCGCCAGCAGGGACACCGGCCGCCCGGTGGCGCCATGCCCGCCCGCCAGCACATACGCCGTTCCTAACCACGCGTCGTGGACGCTTTGAACAATCAATCGTATCGCCCAGTCCGGACCACGCCCTGTCACCTGCCGGATCGGCAGCGCCAGCAGCACGCGGCGCGCACCGAGTGCGGCAAGGCATCCGGCGATGCGCCTGAGCGCGCCGATGAAGTCCTTCTCCGCGATCGACGGCCCGCTGCCGAATCCGGCCAGCAGGACGCGCGCCGCGCGTGCGCCGCGCAAGTTCCGCAGCAGGAGCGTCGAGCCAGGCTCCCCGCTGATGTCGCCGGACGCGACTGCCTCCGTTATTTCGCCGTAGCGGTCGAGCGCCGCTGCCTGCTTCGACAATCCGCCGCCGCCAGAGACAGCGACCACGATGCAGTCGCTGTCCGCAGTGGCCAGCGAGCGCCGCACCGCCATCGGTGCAATCGCCAGCGCCGGAACGTCTGCCTGCTTCATCGGTTCCTAGCCTCGCGACACGCCAGCGCGCAAGCGCTTGTAGTCCAGGGCCTTGGTATCGGCAATGTTGTCGCCGGACGCACATACGGTCAGAATCGCCGCGGCGATCGGCTCGAAGTCGGCGCGGAAGTGAATCGAACTTTTCAGGACCAGTATTGTTTCGAGGCCGGGCTCGATGCCGACGTGGCGAAACATCGCCTGGTCCGCCGCCTGTTGCTTGCGGCTCGCGACCACCACCCGCACCCGGCCAATGCGAAGGCAGGCCATGCGGCCGAGCGACATGCGGCAGCCCAGATAGAACGGCCCCGTGCCGGTAATCTCGCCGTCGCCCAGCGCCTCTACCCGGAACAAAGCGCTGAGGGGCGGCGCGCCAATGCCGCTGCCCCCGCCCAGCTCCAGCGCTAGCTGCGCGCCGACCCCGGCCAGCCATGCCTGCTCCGCCGCGGCTGGATCGCACAGCAAGCCGAGGCAGGCATCGGCATCGCCACGCACCAGTTCATGCAGGATATCGGTCGTGTCCCCGCTGGCCCCGCCGCCCGGGTTGTCTTCGGTGTCGGCCAGGATCACCGGACCGCCGCCGCGCGCCAGCACGGCCTGCGCCTCGGCCAGCGCCTCCTTCGGCGCCAGCAGGCGAACAGCCATGTTCGGGCGCTGCGCGGCCACGGCGTCATGCAGGCGCTGTGCGGCACACTCCACGGCGCCTGGGTCGGGACCATAGGCCAGGATCGACGGGCCGCAATCGGCCGTATCGGCCAGCGGAAAACCAGGTACGATCGCGGCACGGACGCCAGTCTCGGCTTCGGTGCGTTCGAGCAGGGCCACCAGGCCCGCAAACGGTTGCGCCAGCGTGCATTGCGCCAGCATCGGAATCAGGAAGTCCAGCTGGCGGTGCACCTTATGCGGGCGTGTTCCGTCCAGCATACCGTCCAGCAGGCGCGCTGCGCGCCCGCCGGTGTCCGCCATGTCGACATGGGGATAGCTGCGGTAGGCAGCCATGGCGTCGGTCAGCTCGACCATGCGCGCACTGACGTTGGCGTGAAAATCGATGGCGGCGACGATGGGCATCGACGGCCCGGTCACGGCGCGCAGCCGGGACAGCAATTCACCTTCGCCGTCCGGATGGTGCTCGGTCACCATCGCGCCGTGCAAATCGAGGAACAAGCCTTCGATCTGTCCCGCATCGCGCAGCTGCTGCGCCAGCATGGTCCAGATGGTTTCATAGGCATCGCTGGCGACGACGCCGGACGGGTTGGCCGAACACCACAGCAACGGCACGATCTCGTGCCCCAGCCCCCGCATCGCCGCGATGAAGCCGGCGCTCGCCAGGTTGGCGCCGGCGACGCTCTCCAGCAGCGCTTCCCCCATGACCAGGCCGGGCCAGGCATCGGCCGCGATGAAGGCGTCGATGCCGGTCATTCGCCGCGCGAACGTATTTGTCTCATGCAAAAAGCCTGCAAGCGCGATCCGTGCCATGGCGAGCTACCGCGCCCCGGCCAGCAGCCGGGCCGCCCCGGCATGGAGCATGCCGACGTCGCTGCCGCTGGTGACGAAACGATAACCGCGCGCGAAGCAGTCGGCGGCGCTCTCCGCGGGAAGCGCCGCGCCGCCCAGCATGACCCCGTGCCCGAGGATGGCCGACTCGGCTTCGCGCAGGGCGCCAATGACTGCCGGATCGTCCAGCATGCCCATCTTGCCGATACTGGCGGACAGGTCGAGCGGCCCAAGGAACAGCATGGTCAGGCCGTCGATCCCTGCCATCGCGGGAATCGCACGCACGCCGGCCTCGCTTTCAATCATCGCGATCAGGATCAATTCCTTGTCGATGTCCCTGTAGTAGCGCTCCCCTTGCCTGCCCCAATGGGCGGCGCGCGACACCGTGAAATGCGCACCCCGGATGCCAGCGGGCGGGTAGCGGCAAGCGGCGACAAAGCGGCGCGCTTCCTCCGCGCTCCTGACGTCGGGCAGGATCAGGCCTTCGACACCCGCATCGAGCAGCAGCCTGATGCGGGCCGGGTCGTTACTGCCGACGCGCGCAAGCACGGTACTGGGGCCGGCCGCCTGGATCGCCCGGATCTGCTCGACCGCCGTCTCGATACCGCCCGGCGTGTGCTCATGGTCGATGATCAGGGCGTCGAAGCCTGCCAGTCCCAGCACTTCGGACACCGTGGGACTGCCCGTGAACAGCCAGGCGCCCAGGCAAGGCTCCCCCGCGCGGAATTTGGCCAGCAGGCGGTTTGGTCTGAACATGTTTTTCCGATGCCAAATGGTGACAGATAAATAGTAGCCAATTCAAGCTAGCACCGTCAAGACGAAACTGCTATAGTAGCCAAAATAACCTCCAATCCCACTGACAATGAAGGAGCTTGTATGTCCATCCCCTGCCACGAAACACGGCTGCGCCTAAACGAAGGCCACCAGGTCGTCACGTATCGCTACGGACCCGCCCCCAGCCAGGCCGCGCAGGTGCTGGTATGCGTCAACGGCGGACCTGGCTTGCCGTGCGACTATCTGCGCGAGAGCCACAAGGTACTTGCCAATGACGACTGGTGCATCGTCTTCTACGACCAGCTGGGCTGTGGGGCGTCCGACCGGCCGCGCGACAATGCACTGTGGACCCTTGAACGCTACGTCGCGGAACTGGAACAAATTCGCGCGCAATTGGGCATCGAGCGCTTTCACTTGCTGGGACACTCCTGGGGCACCTGGCTTGGAACCGAATACTGCCTGACCTTTCCGCAGCGGGTGTTGAGTTATGTCGCCGCCGACGGCGCGGCAGACATTCCGCACCTGGTCGGCGAACTGCAGCGGCTTCGCCAGTGCCTGGGCGAGCAAACGGTCAGCATGATGACGCGGCGCGAAGCGGAAGGCAGCATCGGGCATCCGGAGTACCAGGCCGCCATCACAATCCTCAACTACCGCCACGTGTGCCGCCTCGACGACTGGCCCGCTTCGCTAAACGCCAGCATCGAAGGCTGGAACATGGATCCCTACCGCGCCATCCAGGGCCCGAACGAATTTACCTACACCGGCAATATGCGGAACTGGAACCGGGTGCCGGCCATGGGCGCCATTACGATCCCTAGCCTGGTGCTGGCCGGCGAATACGACGAATTGCCGCCCTCCTGCTCCGCGCGCATGCAGCAGGCGATGCCAAACGCGGAGCTGGTGATTTTCCGCGACTGCTCGCACATGCCTTTCTTCGAGCGGCCGCAGGCCTACTTCGCCGTCCTGAACGCCTTCCTGCACAAGCAGACCGGGCCCACCGACTAGCGGCGCGCCACGACCAAGGCGGAGGCGCCGTACACCTTGCCGAGCAGTTCGCCGGCATCGAGGCGCTGCTCGCCGCGCTCGATGTCGGCGGCAAGCGCGAGGGCCCGCTGAGCGACCGCGCTTGCTTCGTCGCGCGGCAGGACCAGAACGCCGCTTTCGTCGGCCAGGACCAGGTCCCCTGGCGACACGGCCACGCCGCCGCAGCTGACCGGCATATTGAAGCGGCCGCCGACATCGTTCATCCTGGTCGTGATGGCTGAAACGCCGCGGCACCATAGCGGAAAACCAATGCTGGCGATCTCGCCCGGGTCGGTGCAGGGGCCGTCGATGACCGCTCCCGCCAGGCCGGCATTGCGGGCCGCCCTGGTGACGCCGCCGCCCCAGCAGGCATGGCGGTGATCGCCTTGGCGTTCGACCACCAGGAAGTCGCCTGGCCGCAGCATGCCGATCACGTGATGCAGCAAGGTCGAGTCCTGGGATGGAATGCTCAGGGTGACCGCCGTGCCGGCCACCACGCCACCCGGGCGCAGGCGCTGCAGCGCCAGGTCCATGAAGCCCCATTGTTGACGTCCTCCCGGCCCTAAAGGACCGGGATTCCTACTACCAGCGTCGCACGTCCGCGACGGAGAATGTTCTTGGCGGCATTCACATCACGATGGTGATGCTCGCCGCATTCCAAACAAGTCCATTCTCTTACTCCAAGATCTTGCAGTCCTTTCGGCCCGCTGCGTGCGAAGCACGCAGAACAGTCTTGGGTGGAATACGCTTCATGGACCTCATCGAACCATACACCTGCGCTATCGCATTTGTAACTGAGCATGGTTCGGAATTGCGACCACCCTGCATCCGATACGGATTTCGCCATCCGCGTCTTGGCCAGCGCGCCCGCATTCACATTGCCAACAAAGATTGCGCCATGCCCTACAACCAGCCTGGCGCTTAATTTGTGATTGAAATCCCTGCGTTTGTTTGCAGTCTTCGCGTGGATATTTCTTACTATCTTCTTCTTTCCTGCACGCTGAGCCGCCGCCAGTCGCGCCTCAGCATCCCGATAGATGTGCTGCGCGTCAATCACCTCGCCGTCCGAGGTGGACGCAAAATCCTTCAAGCCCAAGTCAATTCCGATTGAGCGCTCCATGCGCGACGCGGCCGGCCTGCCGACCTTGACGGAGATATTGATGTACCAACGGCCACGAGCATCCTCCGAGACCCTCCAGCGCAGCTTCAGTTTCTTGGATTGTTTACGCCGGGCAGCGAATTCTTCCGAAATTGCCTGGATAGTCTGGGAGTGCAGTGGGATGCCGGCTTTGCCGGCACCCTTGGTGTATTTGGCAAAATCATAGCCAGACATGAAACGGCGCTCGCGCTCCCACACTTTGAATGACAGATCGTTGCAGTAATTCCAGACCATATTGACCCAATACGATTTTTCCCGAAGCGCCGCCGCGTGCTTATCTTTCAGCCTTAGCCGAAGCACGCGCGTAAGCGGACCGGTCTGGGATTGGGAAGCGCGTGGCATCATTGTCGAAATCACTGTATAAATATCCAGTGTATCAAGATTAAAGTCAAAAGCAAGGATGCTTTCAGCATCCCGCGCTTATATCCCCCACCTTTTACGCGCTGTCGGATAAAAGTGGCCAATGGTGGCGGTCGCCATACCCGCCAGGCTGGCCACCAGCGCGGGCGCAACCTGGGGCGGCATCGCTTCGAGCCGGTACTTGTCCATGCTTGTCCTTGTCCTTTCCAGCTGGCGGCGCCTACAGTTCGCCGGCCACGGCATCGGTGAAGATGCGCGCGTACTCATGCTCCGAAAATGCGATCGGGTTGGTCGCGGCGGAGCCGTCCGCCACTGCCATGCGCGCCACCTGAGCGGCCTCGGTGGCGTCGATGCCAAGCGCCGAGAGCGCATGCGGGATGCCCAGTTGCGCCCGTAGCGCCAGCACCCAGTCCAGGAAGGCGTCGAACGATGGATCCGGCAAATCAAGGTAGCGTGCCAGCGCAGCGACGCGGGTGTCGATGGCGGCCCGATTCGCCTTCAGCACGTACGGCATCAGGATTGCATTGAGCATGCCGTGGTGGGCGTCGTACAGGGCGCCAAGCGGATGGGCCAGCGCGTGCATGGCGCCCAAGCCGCGCTGGAATGCGGTCGCGCCCATGCTCGACGCGACCAGCATGTGCAGGCGCGCCTCCAGGTTGCCCCCGACTGCGACCGCCGCCGGCAGCCAGTCCTTGACCAGGCGTATGCCTTCCAGCGCCACTCCTGCCGCCATCGGATGATAGAACGGGGAACAGTAGGCCTCGAGGTTGTGCGACAGCGCGTCCATTCCGGTGGCGGCGGTCAGCGACGGCGGCAGCCCCACGCTCAGCTCGGGATCGAGGATCACCGCCGCAGGCAGCATGCGGGCGTGGAAAATGATGCGCTTGACGCGCGCCTGCTCGTCGGTGATGACCGATGCGCGCCCGACTTCCGAACCGGTGCCCGCAGTAGTCGGCACAGCGATCACGGGCGCCATGCGGTCCACTTTGACACGCAGACAATTATCGCCGATGTCCTCGAAATCCCACAGCGGGCGGTCCTGCCCGACCATCAATGCGATAGCCTTGGCGGCATCGATGGCGGAGCCGCCACCGAAGGCGATGACGCCGTCGTGCAGCCCGGCGTGGTAGGCGGCAACGCCGGCGGTCACGTTCTCGCCGTTTGGGTTGCCCTTGACCTCGCTGAACACCGCGCAGCGCAGGCCTGCGGCGCGGCACAGTTCGACGGCGGCCGCGGGCAGCGCCAGCCGGGCCAGGCCGGGATCGGTGACAAGCAAGGGATTGGTCATGCCGAGGGACTGGCATAGCCCGGGCAGCAGTTCGATGCTGCCGGCGCCGGCCTTGATTGCAGTGGGATAGTTCCAGCTGACGCGGATAGGTGTCATGTTCATAGGATTGTCTTCAGGTGAAAGGATTTTGGTCGGGTCAGGTGCTCGAAACCGATGCTCGACAGGGTCGCGCCGCGACCGCTGTTCTTGATACCGGTCCAGGCCAGCGCCGGGTCAAGGTAGTCGCAGCGGTTCATGAACAAGGTGCCGGTGTCGACCTGTTCGCCGATCCGCACGGCGGCGGCGGCATCCCTGGTGTACAGCGCGGCCGACAGGCCATACTGGCTGTCGTTCATCAGCGCGATCGCCTGCTCGTCGCTGGCGACCGGCATCACGCCACAGACCGGGCCAAAGCATTCGTCGGCCATGATGCGCATGCCGTGGTCGACACCGGTCAGGATCTGCGGCGCCATGTAGGCCGTGGCGCCGTTGTCGAGGCCGAAGGCGCGCGGATCGACCAGGCCGTGCGCGCCCTTGCCGATCGCGTCGGCGACTACGCTGCGCACTTCGGCGGCGGCGGAGGTGCGCACCAGCGGACCGAGGGTGGTAGCCGGATCGAGCGGATCGCCAAGCACATACTGGCGCGCCAGCGCGGCGGCGCGTTCGATAAATTCGCCGTACACCGATTGATGGACATACAGGCGCTGGATGCCGCAGCACGACTGGCCCGAATTGAAGAAGGCGCCATCGACCAGGCTGTCCACGGCGTGTGCGATATCGGCATCGGCCCTGACATAGGCGGGGTCGCATGCGCCCAGCTCCAGGCCCACGCCGATGAAGCGGCCGGCGGCGGCTTTCTCGACCGCCACGCCGCCCGCCACCGACCCGGTGAAGCAGACGAAATCCACCTCGGGCGATGCGATCATGCGGCAGGTGTCGTCATGCGTGGTCTGGATAATCTGGAATACGCCCGGCGGCAGCCCGGCCTGCGCGAAAGCCTCGGCCAGGCGCTCGGCAACCAGCGGTGTTTGCGCGGAGTGCTTGAGCAATACGGTGTTACCTGCCAATAGCGCTGGCACGATCGCATTGACGGCGGTCAGCAGCGGGTAATTCCATGGCGCCACGACCAGCACGACGCCAAGCGCCTCGCGCCGGATGAAGCGGACAAAGCCCGTGGCGGCAGTGGGCACCACATCGGCCAATGACTCTTGCGCGATCGCGATCATGTGGCGCGCGCGGTTCTCGAAGCCATCGACCTCGCCGCCGGCGTAGCGGATCGGACGGCCCATTTGCAGCGTCAGTTCCCTTGCAATGGCCTCCTTGTTGGCGACCAGCGCGTCGACCGCGCGTCCGACCAGCGCCGCCCGCTGCGCGAGCGGCATGCGCTTCCATTCCGGTTGGGCGGCGCGGGCGCGCGTGAGGACCTGGGTGATGGCAGCGGGCGAGGCGCATTCGCGGCGCACGACGATACGCCCGTCAATGGGACTGATAGTAACGATTTCTGTGGTCATATGAAGAATCCGGCTTAGATAATTTCGAAGTAACGCGCAAGTTCCCAGTCGGTCACATGGCGCCTGAACTGGCGGTCCTCCCATTCGCGGGTGGCGGCGTAGTGGTCGACGAACGCCGCGCCGAACAGGCGGCGTGCGGTGTCGGAGCCGCGCAGGCGCAGCGCAGCGTCGGACAATGTATTGGGCAAGGCCAGCGCCGCCGGGAACTGCTGGGTGTAGGCATTGCCGACGACCATAGGTCCAGGCTCCCAGCCCTGCTCGATGCCCTCCAGCCCGGAAGCGAGGGCAGCGGCCAGCGCCAGGTAGGGATTGGCGTCCGCCGAGCCGATGCGCACTTCGACCCGCTGCGATTTGTCGGAACCAGGCACCAGCCGCAACGCAGTGGTGCGGTTCTCGACGCCCCAGGTCGCGTCCAGCGGCGCCCAGTAGCCCGGCACCAGGCGCGAATAGCTGTTGACGGTCTGCGCGTACATGGCCATCATCTCGGGCAGCAGGCGCTGGACACCGGCCATGAAATGACGCTGCGCCTGGCTCATCCCGTGCGCCTGCGACGCATCATAAAAGGCGGAGCGATTGTCGTGCCGGTGGCGCAGCGACAAGTGGATATGCCCGCTCTGGCCCGGATACTCATGCGACCACTTGGCCATGAAGGTGGCCATCAGGCCGTGCTTCTGGGCCAGCACCTTGACGAAGGTCTTGAACAGGATCGCCTTGTCCGCCATTGCCCCGACTTCATCGACTGCCAGCGCCGCTTCGAGCACGCCGGGACCAGTCTCGGTGTGCAAGCCTTCGATTGGCATGTCCATCGTTTCGCACAGCTCGATCAGCTCCCGGTAGAAGCCCGCATGGACCGAACTGCGCAGCACCGAATAGCCGAATGCGCCCGGGGTCCAGGTGCGCAGGTCGCGGTAGCCTTTGGCGCGTACCGATTCCGGCGTTTCGTCGAACATGAAGAACTCATATTCGAGCGCCCCGAAAGCGTCGAATCCCATCGTGCGGGCGCGCTCGAGGACCCGGCGCAGCAAGCCGCGCGGACAGATCTGCTCGGCCTCGCCGCTGAACTCCCCCAACACAAACAGCATGTCGCCGCCGGCAGCCGGTTCGAACGGCAGGTCGCGGGTCGTGTGCGGCAGCAGGCGCACCTGCGCGTCCGGATAGGCCGTGTGCCAGCCGGTGTACTCGACGTTGTCGTAGAGCTGGTCCTGCGAATCCCAGCCCAGAACAACGTTGCACATCGACAGGCCCCCTTCCAGTGTCGAGGCGAACTTTTCCCTCGACAGGTATTTCCCGCGCAGGACGCCGTCGATATCGGTGACGGCGACCTTCACGTGTGTCAGCTGGCGTGCTTCGGCCAGCGCGAGCGCATCTTGCGCGGTTTTGATGTCCCTGGCTTGCATTGCTGCTCCCATCGGTCAATGGCCGGATCGGCGAACTTGAAGAGTAGCCAATTTGTGCGACTCATGTCAACGTGAAAATGCAAGGCGCGACGGCGCCAGCCGTGCACAGTGGCTGATTTCAGGATAGCAGGGATAGAAATGCGGCGGCGCCTGCTGGGGCAAGCGTCGCCGTGATTTGAAGAATTACTCGGCGGTGGTGGCGGCGGCGGAACCGGCCGGGGCGCGCCGCCAGTTGTTCAAGTGCCGGTACACCGCGGCGGCAAGGCCGTCGGCGTCGCGCCGCTTGAGCATGTCTAGCATCTCGAAGTGGTCGGCGCTGCTTTCCTTGATCGACTTCTGCACGTCCCACATGCCCTGGCGGCCAGGAATGCCGCGCTCGCGCAGGTTGCGGATCTGGGCGGCGAGGATGGGATTGCCTGTCATCTCATACAGATGGCCATGCAAATCGTAATTGAGCTCATGCAGCTTGCCAAGGCGCTCGTTCTCGATCGACTCGTCGAACTTCTTCACCATGCGCTCGAACTCCTCGATCTGTTCAGCTGTCGCTCGTTGCACGACCAGGCGGCAGGCAGCCACCTCCAGCAAGGTACGCACCTCATAGAGCTGCTCGCGTTCGGCGTAGGAATGCTGGCAGACCCGGTAGCCGCGGTTCGGGAAGTGGTCGAGCAGCCCTTGCGCGTTCAGTTCGGCAAGCGCGATGCGCACTTCAAAACGATTGGCCCCGTAGGACGACTCGAGGTCGGCCTGCTTGAGCCATTCGCCAGGAGAGTATTTTCCCGAGAGCAGATCGGCGCGCAGGGCGGTCCCGAACGACTCGGTTTTTTCGTCACGCGAAATATTTGTTGCCATAATTTGAAATAGTAGCCAAAATAGTAGGCAGAATTGTTCAACTGAACCTCAGTCTACACGAGCCTCCCATGCTCGTCACCTACAATGACCAATCCACTACACTGCGCCTGCGTGCAAACGACTACCGGCCCGGACTTTGAGCGCAACCTGCGCGAATCGCTGCAGATGATCCGCGAAGCCGCCAGCCGCGGCGCCACCCTTATCGGCCTGCCCGAGGCGGTCGACCTGCTCGACGCGGACAACGAGCGCATGCGCGCGTTTGCCGCACCCATGCACCAGCACCCTGCCCTCAAGGGCTACCGCGCCGCCGCGCGCGAGCTGGGCGTGGCGGTCCTGGTGGGTTCGATTGCGGCGCTGAACGAGTCGGGCCAGATGGTGAACCGCTGCGTCTTCATCGACCGCCAAGGCGCGATCGCCTGCTACTACGATAAGGTCCACCTGTTCGACGCTGCGCCCGGCGAGGTCGTCTCGACGGAGTCGAAACTGTACGTGGCCGGCACCCGCGCCGTGGTTGCAGAACTCGATCATGCCCGCATCGGGCTGTCGATCTGCTATGACCTTCGTTTCCCGCAGCTGTTCCGTACGCTGGCCAAGGGCGGCGCGAACGTGCTCGCCATCCCGGCCGCCTTTATGCAGGTCACCGGCGAGGCGCACTGGCATGCGCTGATGCGCGCCAGGGCCATCGAGAACGGCTGCTTCGTGTTCGCGCCCGCGCAGTGCGGCAACAACTACGGCGCCCGGCAAAGCTTCGGCCATTCGATCATCATCGACCCGTGGGGCCGGGTACTGGCCGAAACGGGGACCGAACCAGGCATCATCGACGCCACGCTCGACCTGGCGCTGGTCCAGCAGGCGCGCCGGGCAATTCCCAGCCTGGGCGCCGACCGGCCTTTCTCATTGAGCATGCCGTAGGCGCCGCCATCGCGTGCAAGCCGGCCGCAATGCGCAGGCCGGCTTTTTTTCGTCCCTGGCCAGGATAAAAAACGGGCGCCGCTCGAACCTGTCGAAGCGGCGCCCGAACGGGCCTGCTCAAGAATTGCTTAGTAATTCACGCCCAGCCGCATGGAGATGCTGCGGCCCGGCGCCTTCAGGTAGTTGTCGTTGGTGTTGAAACCTTCGGAATAATTGGTGAAGTAATCCCGGTTGAACAGATTTCGGACACCGAGGCTCAAGTCCATGTTCGCGGCCATGGCGATGCGGGCCGACACATCGATCGTGTGGTAGGCGTTGACCTTACCCTCGTGGAAACGATTCGGCACGGTGTTCGGAAACGCATTGCGCTTGCCCGAATACAGCGCCTGCACCCGGACGAAGGACCCTGGCGCGAATGCGTATTCGGCATGCGCGGTCAGGCTCGGCGGCGGGATGCGGCGGTTCTGCAGCGGCGTGTCGTAGTTGCCGTCGCCATTCGTGTCAGCCTTGCCGCGGCTTTTCGCATAGGTCGTACCGAATACCCAGTCGTCGACGCCCGTGTAGTCGGCCGTGAGCTCTATGCCGCTGACCTTGTCCGGCGCCACGACGGCGCGCGGCTCCAGTGGCGCTGTCGCATTGTACACATAGCTGATGCCATTGCTGGACTTGAGCTGGTAGACGCCCGCCGAGGCGCGCATGCCATGACCGTGGAAGCGCACGCCCACCTCATGGCTGTCGATGACATTGGCCGGCGGCTTGGTCCTGGTCAGGTCAATGTCGACCGGCCAGGCGCGGAAGTTCTGGCTGGTCTGCTGGATATCGAAGCCCTGCGAAAAGCCGCCGTACAGGTCGAACAGCTTGCTCGGCGAATAGACCAGGCCGGCGTTCTTGGGCGTGGTCTTGAAGTCGAGAGTGCCGCCGGTGATCCTGGCCTTGGTGAACAGCGAGGTGTAATCGCTGACCTCGACCTCGCTCGCCTCGCGCCGCAGCCCCAGGCTCACCTTCAGCTTGTCGAAGGGGCTCATTTGAAGCTGTACGAAGCCGGCGGTGCTGGTCAGCACTTGCGGGATACCGAACTGGCGGCCGTCGACCAGCGGTATTTTTGTATCGTCACGCATCAGGTCCAGGCCCCACAGCAGCGCGCCGTCCATTGGCAGCACGGAGCGCAGTGGTGTATTCACATCGAAGCGCGCGCCGCTTTTCTTGGTCAGGTTGCCGGACTGGCCATTCGGCGCCTCCGGGAACAGGGGGAAGCGGTTGACCGCATACTGGAACCAGCTGGTGGTGTCGACATAATACGCCTGCGCACGGAACGAATTCCTGGAACCGAACAGCGCAGCGTTCGAATACACGACATTGGCAACCTGGCTCTTGTTCTGCTCTTCCACCTGCCCTGGCCGCCGCACGGCCGGGATCGCAGTGGCCGGGGCACCGGTGGCGATGTTGCCGTTCTTGACCGCCCACTCGATGTCCGCCACTTGCTCATACGCGTTGAACGCCGCTTCGACCCTTTGGCGGCCGAAACTGTAGCCGATCTTGGCCAGGAGGCTCTTGACCGTCGAATTCTGGATGCCGGAACCGAGCTGCGGTGGGATCACGTTGCCGTCGGCGTCGATGTAGTCATTAATGCGCCTGACCATGCCGATGACGCGGTAATCGAACTGTCCGACTGTCCCCGACACGCTCTGGCGCACCGACGGACTGCTTCCCTGGGCCTTGAACTTGTTGGTCGAGACATCGGCGCCGGCCTCGGTGCGGAAAACTGCCGGCCCCTTCGAGCCGGCCTTGGTGACGTAGTTGATGAAGC
>NZ_QYUP01000122.1 GCF_003590855.1 Massilia cavernae | reverse complement strand
ACGCATGCAGGCCGCCGCGGGTTCTGGCAATTTCTGCTGCCGGCCCAACTATGCGATCGGCTCGGCCGCACATGCTTCAGCTACTGCTAAGTTTCTTGAATGACAAGTTGTGCGACAATGCTGGCGGCCCAACGGCCTCAATGATTTCGGAGAATTGTCATCGTCACGCCACGCACTCGTCACAACGCTAGACTCATTCCACTACTGGCCGGCGCCGTCGTCGCAGCCGCCCCGAGCTGGGCTCAGGAAACGCAGCAAACCCAAGCCACGCAGCTAACCCAGCCGGCACAGCCGAAGCCTGGCCAGTCGAAGCCGGCAGGCGCGCAGCAGTCCGTAACTCAGGCGCAAGCGCCAGCGCCGGAAACTCCAGCGCCACCACAGGAACAGGTCGAACCGCAAGCGACCGTCACGGTCACCGCCGCCAAGCTGTCCAACCGCATCGACCGTCAGGTCTATGACGTGAAGGCCGACCCGGCCACGTCGAACGACACGGTCGCCGATACGCTGAACAAAGTACCCTCGCTCGCAGTCGACCCGGATGGCGCCGTGACCGTGCGCGGCAAGAGCAACGTGCAGATACTCATGGACGGCAAGCCGTCAGCCATGATGCAGGGCGATAACCGCGCCGCCGCACTGAATGCCTTGCCGGCCGCCGACCTCGAATCGGTCGAGGTCATCAACAATCCCGGCGCGCAGTTCGGCAACGAAGGCGGCGGCGGGCCGATCATCAACCTGGTGATGCGTCGCGAACGCAGCCCGGGCGGCTTCGCCGTCGTCAACGCCAACGTGGGTTCGTCCGGCCGGTACAACAGCTCGGCCTTCGGCAGCTACACGACCGGGCGCATGAGCGTGCAGGGCAGTTTGCACCGCCGCCACGATGGCCGCGATACCAGCGGCGAGACGGTGCGCGAACGCATCGACCCGGTCACGGGCGCGGTATCGCGCAGCACCCAGTTGTCCGATGGCGACAGCCGCAATGACTCCGCCGGATTCAACGGCTCGGCCACCTACAACCTGGGCGAGCGCGATGTAGTTGGCGTGAGTGCCAGTTATAACGAGTTCACGAACGATGGCGACTCGCTCGAGCGCTACCGCAGCACCGGCGCAGGCGGCGTGGTCGACAATGAATACGACCGCACTACCGTGCGCGAAGCTGTCAACAAGAACTACAGTCTCGGTGGCCGGCTTGACCACAAGGGCAGCCTGCCGGGCGAGGTCTTCAAGCTCGACCTGCGCCTGTCCGGCACCGACGCCGACAGCGACGTCCGCTTCGCCAGCCGCTATGCAGTGCGTCCGCCCGGCGCGCTCGACAGCCTGACGCGCCAGGACAACGCCACCGATACCCGCGTGGCGGACTTCACCGGCGACTACGAGCGTCCGCTGGGCACGGGCCTGCTCAAGCTCGGTTACAAGCTGGCACGCACCGGCAACAGTTTCGATACGATGTTCTTCGATACGGATACGCTCACGCTGGCCGAGTCGGTGAACCGCTCACGCACCAACCGCTTCGAGCTGGACGACACCACGGTGGCACTGTACGGCTCCTACCAGTACCGCGTCGACAGCCAGTGGAGCATGCTGGGTGGGCTTCGTGCCGAGTACAACGAGCTGGACATGCACCAGGTCACGACCGGCATCCATGCGACGAACAGCTCCACCGACCTGATCCCGAGCGCCTTCGTTACCTACGGCCTGTCCGACGACACCACGCTGCGGCTCAGCTATGCGCACCGCATTCGCCGCCCCAACGCGGCCGAGCTGAACCCGTTCGTGATCTACCGCGACGAGTTGAATGTCTCGTCGGGCAACCCGAATTTGAAGCCAAGCGAATCGGACTCGCTGGAAATCGGCATGGAGACCAAGCTGGGCAAGGTGGAAACCAACCTGCGCCTGTATGCGCGCCACGATACCGACCTGATCTCCGAACGCCGCCTGCTGCTGGAAGACGACGTGTTGCTGACGACGCGCGAAAATGCAGGCAGCAGCCGCTCGGCCGGCGTTGAATTCACGTTCAGCGGCAGGGCGACCGACAAGCTCACTCTCAACGCGAGCGGGAATGTCGGATACAGCGAGCAGACGGTGCTTGGCAGCGCCAACCCTGGCGACGGCCGACGCAGCGCGGTGTCCGTGACTGGCCGTGCGCGCGTGGGCTACCAGATCGATGCGAAGAACAACTTGCAGCTGTCCCTGAACGCACAGGGCAAGCAGCTGTTCGGCGAGGGCTATCGCAAGCCGACCAATACGGCCGACCTGAGCTACCGCCGCAATCTCACCCAGGCGCTGAGCTTCGTCTTGAATATCAGCGACCTGTTCGATTCGCAGAAGATCGAGACGGTTACGGAAACCGCCAGCCTGCGCGAGCAAAGCCTGCGCCGTTTTAACGGCCGTGTGGTATTTGCGGGATTGTCGTACCGGTTCGGATCGTTCGCCGGCGGCCGTGGGCCGGGCGGGCCAGGTGGTCCAGGCAGGGCGGGACCAGGCTTTGGCGGTGGTCCCCCGCCTGGCCGTTAAGGAAGCGGGCGGCACATGCCGCCCGTTTTGCTAGCGTGCTTCGACCTGCAGCACGCCACGCCGGACCTGGTCACGCTCGATCGATTCGAACAACGCCTTGAAGTTACCCTCTCCAAACCCTTCATCGCCCTTGCGCTGGATGAATTCGAAGAATACCGGGCCCAGCAAGGTGCCGGAGAAGATCTGCAGCAGCAGGCGCTTGTCGCCGTCGGTGGTACTGCCGTCGAGCAGGATGCCGCGCGCTTGCAGTTCACCCACCGGTTCGCCATGCATGGGAAGGCGTTCGCCCAGCATTTCGTAGTAAGTCGCTGGTGGCGGCACCATGAACGGGACGCCGGCCTCTTTCAGTTGGTCGATGGTCGTCACCAAGTCGTCGGTGTACAACGCGATATGCTGGATGCCTTCGCCGTTGAACTGCATCAGGAACTCCTCGATCTGGCCTGAGCCCTTCGACGATTCCTCGTTCAGCGGAATGCGGATTTTCCCGTCCGGCGCGCTCATGGCCTTCGACGTCAGGCCGGTGTACTCGCCTTTGATGTCGAAGTAGCGAATCTCCTTGAAGTTGAACAGGCGCTCGTAGAAGTCGGCCCAGTAACTCATGCGGCCACGGTAGACGTTATGGGTAAGGTGGTCGATGCAGGTCAGGCCTACGCCCTTAGGCTGGCGGCCCACGCCCTCGAAGAACTCGAAATCGACGTCGTAGATGGACTTGCCTTCTTCGAAGCGGTCGATAAGATACAGCGGCGCGCCGCCGATGCCGCGTATCGCGGGCAGGCGCAGTTCCATCGGGCCGGTCGGAATGTCGATCGGCTGTGCGCCGAGGCTGAGTGCGCGCGCATACGCCTTGTGCGAATCCTTGACGCGGAACGCCATGCCGCAAGCGGATGGCCCATGTTCGGCGGCGAAATACGATGCGGCGCTGCCTGGCTCGTTGTTGACGATGAAGTTGATGTCGCCCTGGCGGTACAGGAACACTTCCTTCGAGCGGTGTTTCGCGATCTTCTTGAAGCCCAGCTTCTCGAACACCGGTTCGAGGAAACAGGGAGTCGGCGACGCGAATTCGACAAACTCAAAGCCCGTCAACCCCATCGGGTTGTCCCAAAGATCGCTCACATCATTCTCCTGTTTTAGTTTGCGCCACTGGGTCGCAACCCTGGCGTATCGAAGAACATGTTAGTGCGGATCGCGCGCACAAAGTGCGCAACCGGTGCACGCAGATGGCTAATTTGCGCACAAAATATGCATTAAACTACGCTGGGGTGAAATAAATCTTCTGCTTCGACGGGTTCGGCTGCGTAACGTGGTCGAGCGGCAGGACGTTGAGCTGCTTGATCTTCTTGATCGCGATGTTGGACTTCACGTTGGTCACGCCCGGAACGCGCAGCAGGTGGTTCATCATGAAGGTGGAGAATGCGGCGAGATCCTGCGCCACGATCCGGACCATGTAGTCCGCTTCGCCAGTCACTGCGAAGCACTCCAGCACCTCCGGCATGTCGGCTACGGCGCGCTCGAACTGTTCGCCCTGGACGTCGCCGTGCCTGCCCAGTACCACCTGGACGAATGCCATCACGCCGAGGCCGATGGCCATCGGGTCCAGCACGGCGGCAAAGTGGTCGATCACCCCGGCGTCCTGCAGGCGCTGGACGCGCCGGCCCACTTGCGAGGTCGAGAGGTGGACCTTCTCGCCAAGGGCGCTGTTGGTGATGTGGCCGTCCCGCTGAAGCTCGGCGAGGATCGCCAGATCGTGCCGGTCCACCGAGATCTGTTTGGTCGCGTGCATGCTGCCTCTTTGTCTGGTTGAGTCCAGCATCTTACTAGCCGAACGCCGTCAGTGGTGCATCAGCGCTCGTACCAGCGATCCTTTTCGGCCATGATCTCGTGATGACCATGCCCGGACGGAATCATCGGGTAGCAGTTCTCCGTCTGGGCGACAACGACGTCCAGCAGGAACGGTCCGTCTGACGCCATGCATT
Organism: Massilia cavernae; assembly: GCF_003590855.1. Classification (GTDB taxonomy): domain Bacteria; phylum Pseudomonadota; class Gammaproteobacteria; order Burkholderiales; family Burkholderiaceae_D; genus Telluria_A; species Telluria_A cavernae. The sequence goes on along the minus strand of NZ_QYUP01000122.1, from coordinate 79,994 downwards.
CCTTCAGTGCCTCGTCGAGTTCGCCCGCATGTTCGACGCGCCGTGCCTGCCATCCGAAAGCGCGCGCAAGCGCCACGAAATCCGGCAGCGCCTCGGTGTAACTGTGGCTGTACCGCCCCTCGTAATGCAGTTCCTGCCACTGCCGTACCATTCCCATGCAGCCGTTATTGGACAGCACCACCTTGACCGGGCAGCGGTGCTGTACCGCGGTGGCCAGCTCCTGGATGTTCATCAGGAACGAGGCGTCGCCGGTCACGCAGACAACCCGCTTGCCGGGATGTGCTACCTGGGCGCCTATCGCGGCCGGCAAGCCATAGCCCATCGTGCCTGCGCCTCCGGATGTCAGCCAGCGCCGTGGCGCGTCGAAGGGCAGGTATTGCGCCGCCCACATCTGGTGTTGTCCCACGTCGGTGGAGACGATGGCGCCGGCTCCCCTCAGCTGGCCCGCGAGCGTCGCCATCAACTGCTGCGGCACGATCCGCGGCGAGGCGCTGGTGAACCCGAGGCAGTCCTGTGCCCGCCATGATTCGATCCGCTGCCACCATGCTGCAGTCCTTGCAGGATCGATCTCCAGCGCGTCCAGTTTTTGCTGGAGGGCCTCCAGTACGGCATCGCAATCGCCGATTAGGCCGACATCGGTGCGCACGACTTTGTCGACCGAGGCCGGATCGATGTCAATGTGGATGATGCGCGCCCCCGGGCAGAAATGCGCGAGCTTGCCGGTGACGCGGTCATCGAAACGGGCGCCGACGCAGACCACCAGGTCGGCCTCGTGCATGGCGAGGTTCGCTTCCAGCGTGCCGTGCATGCCCAGCATGCCCAGCCACTGCGGACTCGATGCCGGGAACGCGCCCAGTCCCATCAAGGTAAGCGTGCAGGGGCCGTTTTTCCGCCGCACGATTTCTGCAAAACGTGCGCAGGCATCTTCACCGGCGTTGATCAAGCCGCCGCCGCCATAGAAGACCGGGCGCCGCGATTCCGCGATCAGCGTGGCGGCATGCTCCAGTGCGGCATCGGGAATGTCCACTGATACAGCGGCGGGCACACCGCGCGGCGATGCTGGTTCGGCGCCGCAGCGCTGGGCCTGGATATCCTTTGGAATATCGATCAGGACAGGTCCGGGCCGGCCGCCTGTCGCCACCCGGACGGCATGGCGGACGGTATTCGCGATCTCGCCGGCATCGTGGATCTGCGCGTTCCACTTTGTTACCGTCCGCGAAATGCCGAGTGCATCGCATTCCTGGAACGCATCCGTGCCGATCGAGGTGGTCGCCACCTGGCCGCTGATGCACAGCACGGGAATCGAATCGCTCAGGGCGTCGAGCAGCCCCGAAGTGGTATTTGCGATGCCGGGACCTGAGGTGACGAAGACGACACCGAGGCGGCCGGTCGAGCGCGCGTACCCCTCTGCCGCATGCACCGCCGCCTGCTCGTGGCGGACCAGCACGTGGCGCAGGCGCGGTTCCATGTGCAGCGCATCGTAAAGGGGAAGCACGGCGCCGCCGGGGTAGCCGAAAACGGTATCGACACCGCAATCGACCAGGGTGCGCAGCAGCACTTGGGCGCCGGTCGGGACGGCGGCCGCTTTGGCCGCCTCGGAAACGGGTTGGAGTTCATTGGGTGAGGTTTTCATTTCTAAATTTTATCCACCGGCGTCCTGAAAGTGCTTCATAATTTCCGCTTATTGCGGCGAAAATAGGAAAGAAAGTGGAAAAGGACGAAAAAATCGGAAAAGCATTCGACGCCAGCGATTGGGCGATACTGCGCGTACTGCTGGACGACTCGCGCACAACGCTGCAGGAGATCGGGCGGCTGGTCGGGCTTTCCACGACCTCATGCTGGAATCGCATCAAGCGGATAACGGATGCCAGGGCAATCCTGGGTTACACAATCAAGGTCGACCTGGCCCAACGCCTACCGGACACCGGTGATCGTTCAGGTCTACTCGCTGCGATGACCGAAGGCCCAAGGAACGTAACATAAGAAGTGTTGATACAAGATGAAACAAATTAAAAAAAATAAAAGATAAATCGTTATTAATTAATGCAGAACAAAGACAAAACTAAGATAAAAAATTAAGAAACCACCACCACCAGAAACACGCAGTTATGAAAGAAAAGAAAAGAGAAAAACAAATACAGAAAACCATATGGGAACTAAAGGAAGAAATAAAAATTCAAATAAAATAATATTGAATCAAAATGATAAAACAAGAAAAAGAAAGAGAGAATGAACGAAACTGATAAAATCAAAAAAAAAAACTAGGAAGGAATGAAAAGAGCAAAGAAAACAAAAGAACAGGAGAAAGAGAAACAGACAAATATGAGAAAGCAAAAAGCATGAAGAATAATCAAAAATTACATGCCAAAGAACAAAATGGGATATAGATATTAAATCGAAGACAAAGAGTGTAAGTAAAATTAACAGTGAAAAGGTAATACAAAAAAGAATAGTAACAAGACCAAGAAACGACGAGACCTTGTATGAATTCGGACGTGGCGCTGGAATCGTTCCCGAAGTAAGCTGGGAGGCTACTGATTTCGGCGACTACGACACTTCATTCCGGATGGCAGTCAGGACAGCGCGCGACTACGAAGCCTTTTGCGCGAAGGCTCTACAAGATTCCAGGAATCCGCCACAGAATCCAGCTCGTGCTGCGGACGCTGAAAAAAGCCGATACACCGCTTCCGGGTGATGGCGGCAAGTGCACCATGCTGCGCTAACAGGTATTTCGCGAACCCGCCCTCCTTACATCCGCATTTTGTATTATTGTTGAACAGACCGCACAGATTTTTGAGCTGAGCAGCGACGCTTGGGGGCAAACGTGGCGACACTTTTCCTCATTCCGTCACGGCCGCGCCTGATCCAGAATGGGCGCCCTGAAGTCGAAGCGAATTTCCGGATGGCGCAAGTCGGCGAGATCCGCAACCGGCAGCATGTCAGCGAGTTGATTTCAATTGGCGGCCAGCGATGCATATCCTCGGGATTATCCGCGACATTACGGAATTGAAGCGGCGCGAGGAGGTGATCTGGAACCAGGCGCATTTCGATTCCCTGACCGGGCTTCCCAACCGCGTCATGTTCGTGCAGCGGCTGCGCCAGCAGATCAGCGAGGCGGAAGAGGGCGGCGGCGGCTTTTCCCTGTTATTGCTCGACCTTGACGAGTTCCAGGCCGGCGCAATCGACCGTTGCCCGGCTGGGCGGCGACGAATTCGCGATCATCCTGCCCGGAAGCGCCCCGCCTGCGGATACCGAAACCCTGCTTCGGAGCCTGATCCGCGAGATCAGTGCGCCGTTCTCGCTGGACATGGACCGCGTGTTTGTCTCGGGAAGCGTCGGCATCGCGGTTTTCCCCGAGGCCAAAACGCCGGAACAGCTGGCGCTGATGGAATCGATGGGCTGCAACTTTGCCCAGGGATTCCTGTTCTCGACGGCTGTGACGGCGCGCGAGCTGGAAGCGCTGCTGGCCTGATGCCCGACCGGCTCCTTGCCGATACAAGTCGTCGGGAACGCCAGGCGATCTGCCGTCATCTAATGTTCGACATCAACGAAAAGGAGGCCAACATGTCATTTCTCATCGATCAGGGTTCGCTCGAGCCCGTTACCGCCCGCCGGGGTTTTCTCGGGACATCCGGACTGTTGCTTTCGGGGGCAGCTGTAGCACTGCTGGCCGGGCGCGACGCCCTGGCCGCCACAAAAGGAAAGGACGCGAACATTGCCGACGTCCGCATCCTGAATACCGCGCTTGCCGCCGAACTGGAAGCGATCGCGGCCTACCAGGTCGGTGCCGAAAGTGGGCTGTTGCAGCCGCCGCTGAAGGCGATCGCGTTAACCTTCCAGGGGCATCACAAGGAGCACGCCGACTTGCTGTCGAAGACCATCGTCACGCTCGGCGGGAAGGCAGTGCTCGCGAAACCGAACTATATGTTCCCGACTGAAACGCTAAAGAACCAGGCCGATGTGCTGCGTTTCGCAGCCACACTCGAAAAGGGCGCGGTAAGCGCCTACCTGGGCGCCGTGCCATTGTTCGCGAACCGCGACCTGTCGAAGGCGGCAGCCAGCATCCTCGGGGACGAAGCAATGCACTGGGCCGTGCTGCGCCAGGCCTTGGGCGAGGTGCCGGTACCTTCGGCTTTCGTGTCCTGATCCGTGATGAACGTGTTTGCGGCCGGGCTGGCTTTGCTTGCGCTTCCATTGGCGGCAGCGGCCGGGCCCACCGCGGAGAAGGTGAAAGCCGGCGAGGCGGTCTACGCCAGATGCATGGGCTGCCATGCGCTGGCGTACGACCGGACCGGCCCGCGCCATTGCGGGCTGTTCGGGCGGCGCGCGGGAAGCGTTGCGGGGTTCCCGTATTCGGACGCCATGAAGGCCTCGGACATCGTGTGGACGGCGCGGACCTTGAACCGCTTCCTGAAGAATCCCACGGCTGCGGTGCCGGGTACCAGCATGGGCTATTCCGGGGTTCCAGATCCTGCCGAACGTGCGGCCCTCATTGTATTCCTGCAGAATGTGGATGGTAGGCCCGAATGCAGGGGAAAGAATGGCCAGCAATGAACACACGGAGCAGGCACTGGACGAAGCATTGCGTGAAAGTTTTCCCGCGAGCGATCCGGTTGCTATCGACACTGCGCCGCCGGTCGCCCAACGTCAATGCAATCTTGCGCCACTGATCTGCACGATCGGCCATTCCAACCGGCCGATCGAGACCTTCCTGGACCTTTTGAAACGCAACGAAATCACACGGCTGCTCGATGTCAGGACAGTACCGGGCTCGCGCCACAATCCGCAATTCGGCAAAGAGCAGCTGGCCGCCTCGCTCGGGGCGGCCGGCATCTCCTACACTCATGTACCAGGGCTGGGTGGATTGCGCCGCGCGCGTCCCGAATCACCCAACGCAGGCTGGCGCAATGCCTCGTTTCGCGCTTATGCCGACTACATGCAAACGGATGCATTCCGGGCCGAGCTTGAACAGCTGGCATCCGCGGCAGGCCGGGAGCATTGCGTCCTGATGTGCGCCGAAGCCGTCCCGTGGCGCTGCCACCGCTCCCTGATCGCCGATGCACTGCTGATTCGCGGAGTACGGGTCGAGCACATCATCGGGCCGCACGCCCGCAAGCAGCATGCGCTCACGCCGTTCGCGCGCGTGACGGGCATGTGCATTACGTATCCGGCGCCGACGCCGGATTTCTGATCATTCCTCGAGGCCTTCGGCGGCCTCGTCCACCAGTCGCCCTACGACATCGGGATCGCCGATCTGGCCAATCGCCAGCAGCGCGAAGCGGGCCAGGAACAGGGGCGACTTGTCCGCGCCCAGCTGGGTCATGGTCTTGCAAAGCCGTGTGTAGACGGCATCGAGTTCGCTATCGTTCATGAAGCTTCCTTTCCTCGGTTATTTTGCGGCGCGCTGGAGCAGGTGTTCGACCGCGGCGGTGAGTTGATCCGCTGCCGGCGACTGCCAGCGGCCCAGCACATGGCCGTCGGGACGGACCAGGTAGACGCTGCCCGGCGCCGCGCCGTACATGGCGAACAGGCGGCCGGTGTCATCCCAGGCGCAGCGCGACGTGGGATCCAGCGGACGTGTTATAGCGATCGGCACCACCGCCAGGTCGATTCCCTTTTCGCGCATGGAGTCAGCGAAAACTTCCAGCTGCGACGGAACCATGGCGGCCGCCGTGAAGCAGAGTGCGGTAATTCCAGTGCCAAGCAAGTCGGTTACGTGGCCTGGAGATCCATTCGCCGCATTGAACACCGTGAGCGGGCATTCGGGCAGGACCGCGCCTGGGACAGGGCCCGCGCTCCACACATCCTGGTCCGGCATATTCAGCGGCGAGCCGGTGTACGTGATAGCCGAACTCTGGCGGGGATTAATCAGCGACCGCACGCTCGCGTGCTTCTCGGCCAGTCCCAGCACGGCGGTGCGCATCAGGTCGAAGGCAAAGGAGGGCGGCGCCATGAACTCGGTGCTCTTGGTGCCGTAGCTGAGGTTCTCGTATGTCGCTGCGACGCGCTCGCTGGAATAGCTGTCGAGCAGGCCTTCACCGGCGAGACCCTTGACCACGTAAGCCAGCTTCCACGCCACATTGTCGGCGTCGTCGATCCCCGAGTTGGCGCCGCGAACGCCGAAGATCGGCACCAGGTGGGCGGCGTCGCCGGCGAACATCACGCGGCCGTGGCGGTACTTCTCCAGCGTCAGCGCGTTCGCCTTGTACATCGTGATCCAGACCGGCGCCCACGGGCCGCGTTCGCCCATCATATCGAGCAGGCTTTGCACGCGCGGCAGCACGTTTTCGGGCTTGACCGCTTCCTCCGCGTTTTCCCCGTCCTGCACCTGGTAGTCGATGCGCCACACATTGTGCGGCTGCTTGTGCACCAGCACCGTCGAGCCGGGATTGCATGGCGGGTCGAAGTAGGCCAGCCGCTCGGTCGGGCGCTCGCTCTCGAGCTGGATGTCGACGATGATGTAGCGGCCCTCGTAGCTTTCGCCGCGCAGCTGCAGTCCCATCGCTTCGCGGATCGTGCTGCGCCCGCCGTCGCAGGCCACCAGCCAGTCGGCCTCCAGCGCGTAGTCGCCCTCGGGCGTGCCGAGGCCGAGGGTCACGCCATTGTCGCCGTGTTCGAGGCGGGTGACGCGGGTCTGCCAGCGGATGTCGATCAGGCCGGGATATTTTTCGGCCGCCTCCAGCAGCAGTTCCTCGATGTGGTACTGGGCCAGGTTGACCATCGGCGGCAGCTTCTGGTTGTCGTCCTGCGGCATCGTGAAGTGCAGTACCTCGGTGTCGCGGTAGTAGCTGCGCCCACCGGTCCACGGCAGGCCGGTCTCGAGGAAGCCCTCCAGGGCGCCCAGGCGCTCGATGATCTCCAGGCTGCGGCGCGAGATGCAGATAGCGCGGCTGCCCTGGCAGACCGAGTCGTCCGCTTCGATCAGCACCGAGGCGATACCCTGCCGCGCCAGCCCGAGGGCGGTGGACAGGCCCACCGGCCCGCCGCCGACGATCGCCACCTTGTGGCGGGTGGCGTCGATTCCGGCTTCGAGCGGCGGAATGCGGGCCGGGTACTGCCGGGCCGTGAACGGATAGGGTGCAAATTCAATAGTCATCGTCTTTTCCTTCAATGATCGTTTTTCCGGCGGGCGCCGATCGGCAGCATCAGCACGATCACCGTGCCGGCCACCAGCAGCGCGCTGGCGTAGAACAGGCCGCCCGTGAAGCTCCCGGTCGCATCCTTGATCCAGCCCACCACCACCGGATTGATCGCCGAGCTCACATTGCCGGCCGCGTTGATGACGGCGATGCCGATGGCCTGCGCCTTCCAGCTCAGCGCCTGGTCGGGGGTGGTCCAGAAAATCGACATCGCCGCGTACGAACCCGCCGACGCCATGCAGATGCCGAGCATCTGCACCACCGGGTCGGACGACATCGCGGTGAACATCCAGCCGGCGGCCGAGGCCAGCATCGGGATCACCAGGTGCCAGCGGCGCTCCTGCTTGCGGTCCGAACGGCGGCCCCACCAGATCATCGCGACGATGGTGACCACTTGCGGAATCGCTGCCAGCAGGCCGATGGTGCGGTTGCTGGCGTCGGCGCTGAAGCTCTTGACGATCAGCGGCGTCCACACCGCCACCATGGCCAGCGTGTTCACCAGGCAGAAGTAGGCCAGCCCGAACTTGACCACCGCCGGGGAGGTGAGCTCGGCGAACAGGCTGCGTTCCGGCGCCGCGACGCTGGCTTGGGCCGGCTGCTGGCGGGCGGACTGCAGGCTGCGTTCGAGTGCGCCTTTCTCGGCAGTGCTAAGCCATTTCGCGTCCTGCGGCTTGTCGTCCAGGTACCAGAACACGACCAGGCCCAGGATCGACGACGGCAGGCCTTCCAGCATGAACAGCCACTGCCAGCCTTTCAGGCCCATCGCCCCGTCGAGTTCCAGGATGTAGCCCGACACGGCCGATCCCAGCGCGGCGGTGACCGGCATCGCGATCATGAACAGCGCGTTGGCGCGGGCACGGTAGGCCGGCGGGAACCAGAAGGTCAGGTACAGCAGCATGCCGGGCAGGAAGCCGGCTTCGGTGATGCCGACCAGGATCCGCAGGATGTACAGGGTTTCCGGGCTGGTGGCGAACATGGTCGCGGTCGAGGCCAGGCCCCAGCCGATCATGATGGTCCCGATCCAGCGCCGCGCCCCGACCTTGGCCAGCGCGATATTGCTGGGGATGCCGAAGCAGATGTAGGCGATGTAGAAGAGCGTGGTGGCCAGGCCGAACTGGGTGGCGGTAAGGCCAAGGTCGGTCGACATCGTCAGCGCGGCGAAGCCGATGTTGATACGGTCGAGGAAGGAGAAGACAAACAGCAGGAAGATGAACCACAGCAGGCGGCGCGACACCTTGCCGATAACCTGCTGTTCGAGGTCGAGTTCCTGGCTGGATGCGCCGGTGGATGGCGCCTGGATTAACGATGTCACCGGTGGCATGTGGGGTCTCCTGGTATCCGGTTGAGCTGGAGCCGCCACCTTGGTGGCCGCCGAACCTGACGTTTTATTTTTGTTGTCGTCGTTCGGCGAGTATGCGGATGGCCGGAGCCGGTGTCTGTCCCCATTTTGGGTACAGCGCTGCGCACTGTCCTATGGCGCGTCGGTCGACAGGCAGAGCGCGAACAGCTGGCGCTGGCTGGTGATGCCGAGGCGCTGGTAGGCGCGTTTCTGGTAGGTAATGACGCTGGCGGGCTTGATGCCCATCGCCTCGGCGATTTCTGCGGCGGTGTGGCCTTCCAGCACGCCGCGGATGACGTCCAGTTCGCGCTTGGCCAGCGTGGGACACAGGCGGCGCACGCGCGCCAGCATCAGCTGGGGAATGCCGACCTGGTTCTGGCCGTGGATAACGTAGTGATGGCGCGCGGCATGCCCGATCAGCGGCGCCAGCGCCTCGACCAGCGCGATCTCGCCGGGCTGGAAGTTGCCATAGGCGCGGTCGCGGTAGAGGTTGACCGACAGCCAGATGTCCTCGGCCGGCTGGACCATCAGCGACAGCCGGTCGCATACGTTCGGATCGCTGTAGCAGGCCGCGCGGTAGCCCGGATGCTCGATATCGTCGGTATTCTGCTGGTGGATGATCACGGACGACCCTGGGCTGGCCGGCGGCGCCGCAGCGATCACATGTTGGTTCCCATCGAGCAAGTAATAGTGGCGAGAGTAGACATCGGCGACGTCGCTCAGGAAGCGTCCGCCACGGTGGTCGGCTACCGACACGGTGCGCGGCCGGTTGCCGAATTCATAGGCGAACACGGTGCACTGCGAGATTTTCGCCGGCTCTGCCAGCGTTTTCAGGACCTCGGCGGCGAAGGTTGTGTTGTCCGCATGGCCGATCGCCGCCACCAGCCCGGTGATCCGCGACAGGTCGAGCAGGGGGGCGGGGGCGGGGTGGTCAAGGGGAACGCAGTGCGCATGGTTGGGTCGGAAACGTGAGTGAGGCATACCGTTTCAGGCTAGCACCTTCGTCCGATAGCGTCAAACTGGGGCATCGCCTTGTCCGATTCCGTTGCCGCGGGCAGGCGCCAAGGTTTATGCAGCACCAGGTAGGCCAGCGCGCCGATCACCACGCCCCAGAACGCCGAGCCCAGCCCGAACAGGGTCATGCCGGAGGCCGTCGCAATGAAGGTGATGAGAGAGGCATCGAGGTGGCCGGGCTGGCTGGTCATGCCCACGATATTGCTGCCGATCGCCCCCAGCAGCGCGAGTCCGGCCAGTACGGCGATGAAGGTGGTGGGCAGGGCCGTAAACAGCAGCACGATGGTGCCGGCAAAGCAGCCGCCGATCAGGAAGAACACCCCGCTGGCGATGCCGGCGATATAGCGCTTGCCCGGATCTTCATGTGCGTTGCGGTCCGTGCACAGGGCCGCCGTGATGGCGGCGATCACGATGGTGATACCGCCGAAGAACGCGGCGACGACCGACACCGCGCTGGTGCCGGCGACCAGCGGCCGGGCAGGGGTGTCGTAGCCGGCGCCGCGCAGGATCGCCATGCCGGGCAGCAGTTGCCCGGTCAGGCTGACCAGCGCCAGTGGCAGCGCAAGGCTCAGCGTGGCATGCCACGTCCATTCGGGCTGGATGAACACCGGCGTCGCCAGCGCCAAGGTCACGCCGTCCAGGGTGGCGCCCTCCAGCCCGACCGCCAGCGCGATGCCTGTCGCCAGCAGCAGCACGAGGCAATAACGCGGAGAGAGGCGCTTGAGCAGCAGGTACGCGGCGATCATGCCGAAGGCCAGTGCCGGCGCTGTTTTCACTGAAGTGAACACGCCCGTGCCGAACTGGAACAGGATGCCGGCCATCATGGCGCTGGCAATGCCTTTGGGGATCAGCCTGATCAGCTTGTCGAAATAGCCCGAGACGCCGATGACGAACAGGATGACGGCGGCCGTGATGTACGCGCCGACCGCCTGGTTGAGGCTCATCGCGGGGAACAGGCTTACCAGCAGCGCGGTGCCTGGCGCCGACCAGGCGGTCACCACCGGCACCTTGTACAACCAGCTCAGGGCAATGCCCGACACCGCCGCGCCGACCGAAATCGCCCACACCCACGACGAAATCATGTCGGCCGATGCGTGCGCGCTTTGCGCAGCGGTGAAGAAGATGATCAAGGGGCCCGCATACGACACCAGCACGGCCAGGAAGCCCGCCGCCACGGCCGACATGGAAAAGTCTTTGAGCATTGCGTGCTTCCTCTGCTAGTTGCGCTGCGGGCGGCGCCCGTCAGAACGCGTGGCGGATGCCGGCCAGGATGCCGTTCTGGTCGAGTCCCGCGCCCACCGTGCCGCCGGCGTCGAGGGCGATCGCCGCACCGCCGGTGTTGTCGATGTGCCCGATCGAAGCATGCACCGCGGTCCGCTTGCTGAGCAGGTAGCTCGCGCGCACCACCGCCAGTGTCGAGCGGCGCCCGGTGTCCTTGACCGACAGGCGCGCGACCTGCGCATCGAGCTGCCATTGCGGCGCCAGCGGCGTGCTCACGCCCAGGTAGTACAGGTCGCTTTTGGTCGTGACAAGGGCCTCGGTGCGGCGCGCGATCAGGCCCGCGCCGATCTTGGTGGCGCCGACCATCGCATAGCCGTTGAACGATGCGCGGCGGTCCTGGTAGTCGCTGCTGGTCAGGCCCGCGGCCGCACCGGCGCCGCCATTGAGCACATCGTAGGCGGCCAGCACGCCGAACGCCTTGGTGTCCCAGGAAACCAGGGCGGTGAGCTGGCGGCAGGCCTGGTTGTCGGCGCCGTTTTCGCCGGCGCAGCCGGTTGCGGCGGGACCGCCGGCAGTCGAGGTGTCGCGCCCGAGGCTGTAGGTGGCGCCCACCGTCAGTTCCGAGAAGGTGCCCATGTAGCCGACCGCATTGTCGCTGCGCGAATTCGGCAGGTAGGAATCGAGGCTGCTGATGCTGAAGATGTTCGGCCCCATCACGTCGGCCTTGGCGATCGAGTAGAAGGTCATGTTGTTCTGGCGGCCCAGCATCAGCTGGCCGTAGTCGCTCTTGATGCCGACCCAGGCCTGGCGTCCGAACAGGCGGCCGCCCTGGCCCAGCGTGCCGGTGTCGGGACCGAAGCCGGTCTCCAGGGCGAAGGTCGCCTTCAGGCCGTTGCCCAGGTCTTCCGCGCCCCTGAAACCGATCCGCGACGGCACCGATGCGGTCGCCGACGGCATCTTGGTGGCGCTGTCGCCGGCGGCGTTGACGTTGGTGATGTGGGCCACGCCCGCATCGACGATGCCGTAGATGCTCACCTGCTGCGCCATGGCGGCGCCCGAACTCAGGACTGCTGCCGCGGCTACGATTGCTGCTTTTTTCATACGTCTCTCTCCAATGGGTAGTGCTGTTGTAATTTTTTTAAATGCCGAGGTGGCGCGCCAGCGAGGCCTGGTCTGCGCCCAGCGCTGCCGACCTGCCGGCCGCCGCCACGCGGCCTTTTTCCAGCACCACCGCCATGTCGGTCGCAGCCAGTACGGCGTGGTAGTTGCGGTCGACGATCAGGGTGCTGATGCCGGTCGTGCCGATGTGGCGGATCACGCGCCAGATCTCCTGCATGATCAAGGGAGCCAGGCCTTCGGTGGCCTCGTCGAGGATCAGCAGGTCGGGATTGGTCATCAGCGCCCGTCCGATCGACAGCATCTGCTGTTCGCCGCCGGAGAGCTGCTGGCCGCCGTGGTCCAGCCGTTCGGCCAGGCGCGGGAAGGTTTCCAGCACGCGCTCGACATGCCAGTCGCGCCGTCCGCCGGCGCCGGCGCGCGCGCTCATCACGAGGTTCTCGTGCACCGACAGGTTGGGGAAGATGCCGCGTCCTTCGGGCACATAGCCGATGCCGAGGCGCGCCATGCGTTCCGGCGCGCTGCCGCTGACGTCCTTGCCGTTCCATTCGACCTTGCCGCGCGCACCGGGCACAAGTCCCATCAGGCTGCGGATCAGCGTGGTCTTGCCCATGCCGTTGCGGCCGAGCAGGCCGACTGCCTTGCCCTGTTCGATGTCGAGGTCGACCCCGTGCAGGATGTGGCTATGCCCGTAGTAGGCGTCGAGCGATCTAATGCGCAGCATCGTGGTCTCCCAGGTAGGCGGTCTTGACGGCAGCGTTGTTGCGGATGCCGTCCGGGCGGTCGGTGGCGATCACCTGGCCGTTGACCATCACGGTCACGCGGTCGGCGACGCGGAACACCGCATCCATGTCATGCTCGACCAGCACGATCGCGTGGCCGGGGCGCAGGCGTTCGAGCAGCGACAGCATGCGTTCGGTCTCCTCCGCGCCCATGCCGGCCAGCGGCTCGTCGAGCAGCAGCACGGTCGGACCGGTGGCCAGGCACATCGCGATCTCGAGCTGGCGCTGCTGGCCGTGGCTGACGGTGCCGGCCAGCAGGTGTCCGCGGTCGTGCAGGCCTGCTTCCTCCAGCGCGCGCCGCGCGGTCTCGCCGCTGTGGCGGCAGCCGGCCGCCGATTCCCACAGGCGCCATGGGCGCTGTGCCGCGGCCTGCGCCGCCAGCCGGCAGTTCTCGAACAGCGAGAAATCGGGGAAGATCGTGGTGCGCTGGTAGCTGCGGCCGATGCCGGCTCGTGCGCGCCGTCCCTGGCTCCAGCCCGTGATGTCGGCACCGCGCAGGTGCAGGGCGCCTTCCGAGGCGGCTATTTCGCCCGACAGCATGTTGACCAGCGTGGATTTGCCGGCGCCGTTGGTGCCGATCACCGCGTGGATCTCGCCAAGGTGGATATCGAGCGATACCTTGTCGACCGCGGCCAGGCCGCCGAAGCGGCGCGTGAGTGCCGCAGCGCGCAGCAGCGGGATGTCAGTGCTCATGCTTGTTCTCCTTGCGGCGTTGCTGCCATTGCGTGTGCAGGCCGGCCAGGCCCTTGGGCATCAGGGCGACGAAGGCGATCATCGTCACGCCAAGCGTCAGCTGCCAGCGCCCGGCCAGGGCGCCGAGCAGCGCCTCGGACGACAGCGCTTCCTTGAGCAGGATGAAGGCGACGGTGCCGAGCACCGCGCCGCGCAGGCTGCCAAGGCCGCCCAGGATGATCATCATCAGCACCGCGCCCGATTCGTGCCACGACAGCAGCTCGGGATTAACGGCGCCGTCCTTGGACGCCATCAGGAAACCGGCCAGCCCGGCCAGCATCGCGGCCAGCACGAAGGCGGCCAGCTTGTAGGCGTAGGTGTTGAAGCCGGCGGCGCGCATTCGCTGTTCATTGGCGCGGATGCCGGCCAGCGCATGGCCGAAGCGCGAGCGCTGCAGAACTGCCAGCAGCGCATAGGTGGCGGCCAGCGCGCCCGCCGCCAGGTAGTAGCGGTGCAGCGGCAGTTCCAGGTCGACCAGGGTGACGCCTGCGATTGCAAGCACCGGGCGGTAGGTCAGGAACATGCCGTCGCTGCCGCCGGCGAAGTGGGTATCGTGGAAGACGAAATAGGCCATCTGGGCGAAGGCCAGCGTCACCATGATGAAGTACACGCCCTTGGTGCGCAGGCTGAGCGCCCCGACGAACAGCGCGTAGGCGCCGGCGCCGAGCATGGCCAGCGGCAGCAGCAGTGCCATCGAACCCGGCCCGGCGTCGGACGAGGCCAGCGCGGTGGCGTAGGCGCCGATGCCGAAGAAGGCGGCGTGGCCAAGGCTGACCAGGCCGGTGGTGCCCACCAGCAGGCCGAGGCTGAGCGCGAACACCGAGAAGATGACGATCTTCTGCACCAGGTCGGACAGGTAGGGCGTCAGTACCAGCGGCGCGGCCAGCAGCGCGGCCAGCGCCAACAGCGGCACGGCGGAAGGCAGCGGCCAGGCGCGCAGGGCGACCGGGGCCGGAAGGGTGTGGCTAGTGCTTGTCATGATCAATATCCTTTGCTTACCAGGCCCTGGGGGCGCCAGATCAGGATCAGCGCCATCAGCAGGTACACCGACAGGCCGCTGAACTGCGTGAAGAAGACTTTGCCGAAGGTGTCGACCAGGCCGACCAGCAGCGAGGCGGCCAGCGCTCCCGAGATCGAGCCGATCCCGCCAATCACCACCACCACGAAGCAGATGATCAGGATGCCGCCGCCCATGCCCGGATAGACGGAGGACATCGGCGCGGCGATCATGCCGGCCAGCGCCGCCAGCGCCACGCCGGCTGCGAATACGATGCGGTACAACAGGGTCACGTTGATGCCGAGGCTGCGCACCATGTCGCGATTGCTGGCGCCGGCGCGGATCATCATGCCGAGCCGGGTCTTGTTCACCACCAGGTACAGGCCAAGCGCCACCAGCAGGCAGGCCGCGCAGGCGAACAGGTTGTAGACCGGGTAGCTCATCAGGCCGAGGTCGACGCTGCCGGACAGCCAGCCGGGCACCTGCACGCCGTGGACGTCGTTGCCGGCCACGATGCTGCGCACTTCCTCGGCCACCAGGATCAGCGCATACGTCATCAGGACCTGCTGCAGGTGGTCGCGCTGGTACAGGTAGCTGAAGAACAGCCATTCGAGGACGAAGCCGAGCAGCGCGGCGAGCGCCATGCCGGCCAGCAGCTGCAGAAGGAACTGGTCGCCGAACAGCGGCGCCAGGCCCCAGGCCAGGTAGGCGCCGATCATGTAGAAGCTGCCGTGGGCGAGGTTGATCACGCCCATGATGCCGAAGATGAGGGTCAGTCCGCTGGCAACGAGGAACAGCAGCAGGCCATACTGCACGGCGTTGAGGCACTGTGCGAGGAAGGTGGGGAAGTCCATGGTGGATCCTGTCGTGAAGTTTTGCGCTGCGCCGGGACGAGCGGGACCCGCGCGGCGCGCTAAGCGCCGCGTTGGATACCGCTGCCCGCGGGGGACTGCTTACATGCGGCAGCCTTTGGCCGGATCGGACAGGCCCTTGATGGCCACGGCCTTGAAGATGTTGTCTGCGCCCTTCACTTCACGCAGGTAGAGGTCCTGCACCGGGTTGTGCGCCTTCGACATGGTGAACTTGCCGCGCGGGCTGTCGATGACGGCCGCTTCCATGCCGGCGATGACCTTGTCCTTCGCCTTGATGTCGCCGGCGGCCGCCTTCAGGCCCGCGTGCAGCATCTGGGCGGCGTCATAGCCTTGGACGGCGTAGACGTCGGCGTCGGCCTTGTAGGCCCTGAGGAAGGCCTGGCGGAAGCCGTTGTCGCGCGGCGTATTGAGGTTGTCCGCATAGTGCAGCGTGGTCAGCATGCCCTGGGCGGAAGCGCCCTGCGCGTCGAGCGTACCGTCGGTCAGGAAGCCCGGGCCGTACAGCGGCATCGACTTGTTCAGGCCCGCCGCGGCGTAGTCCTTGACGAACTTGACCGCGCCGCCGCCGGCGAAGAAGGCGTACACCGCATCCGGCTTCTTGGCGGCGATCTGGGTCAGCAGCGCCTGGAATTCGACGTTGGGGAAGGGCAGTGTCAGGCTGTCGGCGATTGTGCCGCCGCCTTTTTCGAAGCCTTCACGGAAGGCCTGGACGGACTCGTTGCCGAAGGCGTAGTTCCAGGTGATGGTGACGATGTTCTTGTGGCCGCGTTCCGCCGCGACCTTGCCCATCGCGTAGCCCGACTGCCAGCTTGAGAAGGAGCTGCGGAAGATGTTCTTGGCGCACATCGGGCCGGTGATGGCATTGGCGCCGGCGTTCGGCACGATCAGCAGCGTGCCCGATTCCTTGGCCACCTTGGCCATCGTCAGCGCGACGCCCGAGTGCACGGTGCCGATCAACACATCGACCTGGTCGCGCTTGATCAGCTTGTTGACGTTGTCGCTGGCCTTGGACGGATCGGATTCGTCATCGACCTTGGCGTAGACGATCTCGCGCCCGGCCAGCTTGCCGCCCTGTTCGGCGACGTACATCTTGAAGCCGTTTTCGATCATGTTGCCGAGGTTGGCGAAGGTGCCGGTGGCCGGCAGCATCAGGCCGACCTTGACAGGGGCGTTCTGGGCGAAGGCGCAGGTCGAGGCGAACAGCATGGCGCCGAGCGCGCCGCTGGTGAGGGTGGTTTTCATTTTGTCTCCGGGTTGTGGTGCAGCTTCCGGCGGGCGCCGTGCTGCTGTTATGTCACTTGCAATTCATGGTAATGAAGCCATGTCCAGGCGTCTAATACTGATGCAGTATCGATTGCATACCTGGATGGTATGGAGCGCCGCGGGGGCGCTCCGCCTTGCTACACGCGTTCGATGACGATCGCGATGCCCTGGCCGACGCCGATGCACATCGTGCACAGCGCATAGCGTCCGCCGCTGCGCTCCAGCTGGATCATCGCCGTCGTCACCAGGCGCGCGCCGCTCATGCCGAGCGGATGGCCGAGCGCGATCGCGCCACCATAGGCGTTCACGCGCGGGTCGTCGTCGGGCAGGCCGAGCATGCGCAGCACCGCCAGCCCCTGCGCCGCGAACGCTTCGTTCAGTTCGATCACGTCCATCTGGGCCAGCGACAGGCCGGTCTGGAGCAGCACCTTCTGCACCGCCGGCGCCGGGCCGATGCCCATCACGCGCGGCGCCACGCCGGCGGTCGCCATGCCCACTACGCGCGCTCGCGGCGCCAGCTGGTGGCGGTCGGCTTCCGCCGCGCTGGCCAGCAGCAACGCGCAGGCGCCGTCATTCACGCCCGATGCATTGCCGGCCGTGATGGTGCCGTCGGCGCGCACCACGGGTTTCCGCTTGCCCAGCGTATCGATTGTGGTTTCGCGCGGATGCTCGTCGCGCGCGAACAACAGCGGGTCGCCTTTCTTTTGCGGGATGGCGACCGGCGTGATCTCCATATCGAAGCTGCCGTCCTGCTGCGCCTTCGCCGCCTTTGCCTGGCTGCGCTGCGCGAACAGGTCCTGGTCGGCGCGGCTGATGTTGTAGTCGGTGGCGACGTTCTCCGCCGTCTCCGGCATCGAGTCGACCCCGTACAGCTTCTTCATCAGGGGATTGACGAAGCGCCAGCCGATGGTGGTGTCCTGCAGAGAGGCCTGGCGCGAGAACGCGCTGTCGGCCTTGCCCATGACGAAAGGCGCGCGCGTCATCGATTCGACGCCGCCGGCGATCATCAGCCCGGCCTCGCCGGACTTGATCGCGCGGGCCGCGGTGCCGACGGCATCCATGCCGGAGCCGCACAGGCGGTTGATGGTGGTCGCGCCGATGTCGGGCGGCAGGCCGGCCAGCAGCGCCGACATGCGGGCGACGTTGCGGTTGTCCTCGCCGGCCTGGTTGGCGCAGCCGTAGATCACGTCCTGTACCGCGCTCCAGTCCACGCCGGGGTTGCGCGCCATGAGCGCGCGCAGCGGTACCGCGCCCAGGTCGTCGGCGCGCATGTCCTTCAGTGCGCCGCCGTAGCGGCCGATCGGGGTGCGGATAGCGTCGCAGATGAAAGCGTCGTTCATGGCTGTGCCTCCTTCAGTGCAAGGCCGCTGATGTCTTGCAGTTCCTCGAAGCTCAGGCCCGGCACCATTTCGCGCACCACCAGGCCATCGGCGGTCACGTCGATCACGGCCAGGTCGGTGTAGATGCGCGATACGCAGCCCACGCCGGTCAAAGGATAGCTGCATTCGTCGACGATCTTGCTTTCGCCCTGGCGGGTCTGGTGTTCCATCATCACGAACACCTGCTTGGCGCCGATCGCCAGGTCCATCGCGCCGCCGACGGCGGGAATCGCATCCTTGGCGCCGGTGTGCCAGTTGGCCAGGTCGCCCTTGCGCGAGACCTGGAACGCGCCCAGCACGCAAATGTCCAGGTGGCCGCCGCGCATCATCGCGAACGAGTCGCCATGGTGGAAGTAGCAGCCGCCGGCGAGCAGGGTGACCGGCTGCTTGCCGGCGTTGATCAGGTCCTCGTCCTCTTCGCCGGGCGCGGGCGCGGGGCCCATGCCCAGCAGGCCGTTCTCGCTGTGCAGGAACACTTCGCGTTCGGCGGGCAGGTGGTTGGCCACCATGGTCGGCAGGCCGATGCCGAGGTTGACGTAGGCGCCTTCATGGATGTCCTGCGCCACGCGGGCGGCGATCTGGTCTCTTGTCATGCGTTGCATCAGTGGCTCCCTTGCGCGACGACGCGCTGTACGAAAATACCCGGGGTGACGATCGTTTCGGGATCGAGCTGCCCCAGTTCGACGACTTCGCTGACCTGTGCCACGGTGCAGGCGGCGGCCATGGCCATGATCGGGCCGAAGTTGCGGGCGGTCTTGCGGTACACCAGGTTGCCCCAGCGGTCGCCGCGCAGCGCCTTGATCAGCGCGAAATCGGCGTGGATGGGTGACTCGAGCACGTAGTGGCGGCCGTTGATCAGGCGCGTCTCCTTGCCTTCGGCCAGCAGGGTGCCGTAGCCGGTCGGCGAGAAAAAACCGCCGATGCCGGCGCCGGCGGCGCGGATGCGTTCGGCCAGGTTGCCTTGCGGGGTCAGTTCGAGTTCGATCTTGCCGGCGTGGTAAAGGCTGTCGAAGACGTGGGAGTCGGCCTGGCGCGGGAACGAGCAGATGATCTTGCGCACGCGGCCGGCCTTGAGCAGGGCGGCCAGGCCGGTGTCGCCGTTGCCGGCATTGTTGTTGACGATGGTGAGCTCGCGCGCACCCTGGCCGATCAGTGCATCGATCAGCGCCGACGGCATGCCCGCGTTGCCGAAGCCGCCGATCATGACGGTCGCGCCATCCTTGATGCCGGCGACCGCCGCTTCGAGCGAGCCGGATATTTTATCGATCATTCCTATCTCCGCATGTTGTAAAAAGCATGCGGGAATGGTATGCGCCGCCTTTGGCAGCGTCTAATACTGATGCAGTATCTTGTTCATACCCGGGCGGTATGAAGGCCTACAGCGTTTCCTGTACGTGCGGTATTCCTTCCGAGCGGTACAGGCCGTAGATCACCTGCAGCAGCGAGAGGATCGCGGCCGAGTGGTCGAGCGCGCGGATGCTCATGATGACGGGCGAAGTCAGGTTCGGCTCGTCGAGCAGCTTGTAGACCACGTCGCTGCGCTTCAAACCGAGCACGCTGCGCGGCAGCACCGACACGCCGATTCCCGCCGCCACCAGTCCCAGCGCCACCTGCAGTTCGCGCGCCTCGTATACCTTGACCGGCGCGAGGCCGCGGTCGTGGAAGGCTGCCAGCACCGAGTCGGCATAGCTGGGGCGGGGCGCCTTGGGGAATACGATCAGCGTGTCGTTGACCAGCTCGCGCAGGAACAGGCCGCGGTCGACGAAGGCCAGCGGATGGCCCATCGGCAGCGCCGCGATCAGCGCTTCCTCGCGCAGCACGATGCGGCGGATGTTCGCATCCTCATGGCGGATGCGGCCGATGCCGACGTCGATGATGCCTTCCTTGAGCGCCGCGATCTGCTCCATGGTGGTCATCTCGAGCAGGTTCACTTCGGTATCCGGATGGGCCGCGCGGAAGCGGCGCACCACCTCGGGCAGGAGGCCGAACAGGGTCGAGCCGACGAAACCGATGTTGAACTTGTGGGTGATCTTGCCGATCCGGCGCGTCATCGAGATGATTTCATTGCTTTGAGCGAGCAACTGTTGAGCGTGCCCGTACAGGAAGCGGCCAGCCTCGGTCAGCTCGAGCGGGCGCGAGCCGCGCACGAACAGCGGGACCTCCAGGATGTCCTCGAGCTGCTGGATCTGGCGGCTCAGCGGGGGCTGGGCGATGTGCAGCCGCTCGGCGGCACGGGTGAAGTTGCGCTCCTCGGCGACGGCGACGAAGTAGCGCAAATGGCGCAATTCCACGTGAATACCTTTCAGGTATGGGGCTGATACTAAATCGGTGTTGGACGGTAGTTTCGAGCCTGACTATTCTGCGAATACCAGCTATTCGAACGGGTTATACCTGACTATCATGATTGAAGCAATCGAAACTATCCTGGCCGACGTGCCGACCATCCGCCCCCACAAACTGTCGGTGGCGACGATGCAATCCCAGACCCTGGTGCTGGTGCGCATCCGCTGCGCCGACGGCATCGAAGGCTGGGGCGAAGCCACCACCATCGGGGGGCTGAGCTACGGCGAAGAGAGCCCCGAGAGCATCAAGGTCAACATCGACACCCACATCGCGCCGCTGCTGGTCGGGCAGGAAGCGAGCCGGGTCGCGGCCTGCATGGCGCGGGTGCGCAAGACCATCCAGGGCAACCGCTTCGCCAAGTGCGCGATCGAGACCGCCCTGATGGACGCCCAGGCGCGCCGCCTCGGCATCCCGCTGTCGGAACTGCTGGGCGGACGGGTGCGCGATGCGCTGCCGGTGGCCTGGACGCTGGCCAGCGGCGATACCGCCAAGGATATCGCGGAAGCCGAAGCCATGCTCGAGGCGCGCCGCCACAATATCTTCAAGCTCAAGATCGGCGCCAACAGCGTCGCCCAGGACGTCGCGCACGTCCTCGCCATCAAGAAGGCGCTCGGCGACAAGGTCAGCGTACGGGTCGACGTCAACATGGCCTGGAGCGAGCTCGATGCGGTGCGCGGCATCGCGGCGCTGGAAGCGGGCGGCGTCGACCTGATCGAACAGCCGGTGCGCGCCGAGATGGTGGAAGCGATGAGCCGCCTGGCGCAGCGCTTCGCGGTGCCGGTCATGGCCGACGAGGCGCTGAAAGGCCCGCAGGACGCGCTGGCGATGGGCCAGGCCGCCGCCGCAGACGTCTTCGCGGTCAAGATCTGCCAGTCGGGCGGCCTGGTGCCGGCGCGGCTGGTGGGCGAGGTGGCCGGCCTGATGGGAATCTCGCTGTACGGCGGCACCATGCTCGAAGGAGCGGTCGGCACCATCGCCTCGGCGCACCTGTTCTCGACCTTCCCGAACCTCGACTTCGGCACCGAACTGTTCGGCCCTTTGCTGCTGACGCGCGAAATCCTGCGCGAGCCGCTGGCCTACAAGGACTTCATGCTGCAGGTGCCGGCCGGCCCTGGCCTGGGCATCGACATCGACATGCACAAACTGGCTGAAGTACGCCGCCACTAATCACACAGAAGGAAACAGACCATGTTATTCCATGTACGAATGGACGTCGCACTGCCGCACGCCATGCCGGCCGACCAGGCCGCGGAACTCAAGCGCGTCGAGAAGGCGCGCGCCGCCGAGCTGCAGCAGGCCGGCACCTGGCGCCACCTGTGGCGCATCGCAGGCCAGTATTCGAACTTCAGCGTGTTCGACGTGGCCAGCACCGACGAACTGCATGACCTGCTGTCGACGCTTCCGCTGTTCCCGTACATGCGGATTGAGGTCACACCGCTGGTGCGCCACCCGTCATCGATCCGCAACGCCGACTTTTGATTCATAAACCAAGAACCAAGGAGATCACCATGAACCACGCAGAAATCGAACAACTCGTTAACAACTTCGTCGTCGACACCGCCAAGGGCCCGGTCGATGCGCGCCTGCAGCAGGTGGTGGTGCGCCTGCTGGGCGACCTGTTCAAGGCCGTCGAGGACCTGGACCTGACAGCCACCGAAGTATGGAAGGGTATCGAATACTTCGCCGAAGCCGGCGCCACCCATGAACTGGGCCTGCTGGCCGCCGGCCTGGGACTGGAACGCTTCATCGACATCCGCGCAGACGAGGCCGACGCCCGTGCCGGGCTGTCCGGCGGCACCCCGCGCACGATCGAGGGCCCGCTGTACGTGGCCGGCGCACCGGCCAGCACGGGCTTCGCACGCCTCGACGACGGCACCGAGGAAAAGGACGGCGAAGTGCTGTTCATGCAGGGTACCGTCTATGACGGCAACGGCAAGCCGCTGCCGAATGCGAAGGTGGAAGTGTGGCATGCGAACCTGATGGGCAACTACTCGTTCTTCGACAAGTCGCAATCGCACTTCAACCTGCGCCGCACCATCGTGACCGACGCGAACGGCCGCTACCAGTTCCGCAGCATCGTCCCGAGCGGCTATGGCTGCCCGCCGAACGGCACCACCCAGGCGCTGCTCGACAAGCTGGGCCGCCACGGCCAGCGTCCCGCCCACATCCACTTCTTCGTCACCGCGGAAGGCCATCGCCGCCTGACCACCCAGATCAACATCGA
This sequence comes from Massilia cavernae, assembly GCF_003590855.1. Lineage (GTDB taxonomy): Bacteria > Pseudomonadota > Gammaproteobacteria > Burkholderiales > Burkholderiaceae_D > Telluria_A > Telluria_A cavernae. The sequence continues at coordinate 57,573 of NZ_QYUP01000122.1, read as the reverse complement.
CGGCGACGAATACCTGTGGGACGACTTTGCCTTTGCCAGCCGCGAAGGCCTGGTGCCGGGCGTAGTGCGCGTGAGCGAGGCGCAGGAACTGGCAAAGCGCGACGTGCGCAAGCCGTTCGCCAGCATCGACTTCGATTTCCGCCTGGTGGCCGACGCCGCCAATGTGCCGAGCGGCGAAGTAGGCCGCATCCGCGCCGCAGCCTGAAACGACCAGAAGGAGGAGACAGCATGATTCCGATCAAGAATGGCAACGCCGCCAGCGTCGACAAGCTGCTGGTGGAAAACCATGAAACGGGTGACCACCGCGTGCACCGCAGTGCGTTCACCGACGAAGGCCTGTTCGAACTGGAGATGAAGCATATCTTCGAGGGTAACTGGATCTACCTGGCTCACGAGAGCCAGGTCCCGAACAACAACGACTACTACACCACCCATATCGGCCGCCAGCCGGTGTTCATCGCGCGCAACCGCCAGGGCGAGCTGAACGCCTTTATCAATGCCTGCAGCCACCGTGGCGCCACCCTGGCCCGCCACAAGCGCGGCAACAAGGCGACCTACACCTGCCCGTTCCACGGCTGGACCTTCAACAACAGCGGCAAGCTGCTGAAGGTGAAGGACCCGGAAGACGCAGGCTACCCGGAGTGCTTCAACAAGGAAGGCTCGCACGACTTGAAGAAAGTGGCGCGCTTCGAAAGCTACCGCGGCTTCCTGTTCGGCAGCGTTAATCCGGACGTGCTGCCGCTGGCCGAGTTCCTGGGCGAGGCCGCCCGGATCATCGACATGATCGTCGACCAGTCGGCCGATGGCCTGGAAGTGCTGCGCGGCGCATCGACCTATACCTTCGAGGGCAACTGGAAGCTGCAGGCCGAGAACGGCGCCGACGGCTACCACGTCTCGGCGGTGCACTGGAACTATGCGGCCACCACCAATGCGCGCAAGCAGCGCGAGGCGACGCCGGACCAGATCCGCGCGATGGACGCGGGCAAGTGGGGCAAACAGGGCGGCGGCTTCTATGCCTTCGACCATGGCCACCTGCTGTTGTGGACCAAGTGGGCCAATCCTCAGGACCGGCCGAACTATCCGAAGCGCGAGGAATTCGCCGGCAAGTTCGGCGCGGCCACCGCCGACTGGATGATCGAGAACTCGCGCAACCTGTGCCTGTACCCGAACGTCTACCTGATGGACCAGTTCGGATCGCAGATCCGCGTGCTGCGCCCGATCTCGGTCAACAAGACCGAAGTGACCATCTACTGCATCGCGCCCAAGGGCGAGGCGCCGGAAGCGCGTTCGCGCCGGATCCGCCAGTACGAGGACTTCTTCAACGTCAGCGGCATGGCGACGCCCGACGACCTGGAAGAATTCCGCGCCTGCCAGGAAGGCTACGCCGGCGCAGCGCTCGAATGGAACGACATGTGCCGCGGCGCGACCCACTGGATCGACGGCGCGGACGAAGAGGCGGCGCGCATCGGCCTCAAGCCTGCGATGAGCGGCGTGAAGACCGAAGACGAAGGCCTGTACACGATCCAGCACCGCTACTGGCGCGACGTGATGAAGAAGGCACTGGAACAGGAAGGGAAGCAAGCATGAGCACCATCGATATCGGCACGGTCAGCCAGTTCCTGTACCGCGAAGCGCGCCTGCTCGACGACGAGCAGTGGGACGAGTGGCTCGAGTGCTACGACCCGGAGGCGGTCTACTGGATGCCTTCGTGGGACGACGACGACACGCTGATCGACAACCCGGAGCGCGAGATCTCGCTGATCTACTATCCGAACCGCCAGGGCCTGGAAGACCGCGTATTCCGCATCAAGACCGAGCGTTCGTCGGCCACCATGCCGAGCACCCGCACCAGCCACAACCTGTCGAACATCGAAATCGAGAAGGTCGAAGGCCAGGTATGCACCGTGCGCTACAACTGGCTGACCATGAGCCACCGCTACAAGACCGACTACAGCCATTTCGGCATGGCGCGCTGCGTGATCGATTTTTCCGGCGGCTCGCCGCGCATCCTGAACAAGTACATCGTTCTCAAGAACGACTACATCCATCAGGTCATCGACATTTACCACATCTGAGTTTGCACGCGCAGGAGTTGCCATGAATTTTACTATCGCCCTTCAGTTCGAAGACGGCGCCACCCGTTTCATCGAGTGCGCGCCCACCGAGACCGTATCGGATGCCGCCTACCGGCAGAAGATCAACATCCCGCTGGACTGCCGCGACGGCGCCTGCGGCACCTGCCGCGGCCTGTGCGAGCTGGGCGAAGTTGACATGCCGGCGTCGAGCTACATCGACGACGCGCTGACGCCGGACGAGGCGGCCAAAGGCTACATCCTGGCGTGCCAGGCGCGCCCGCGTTCGGACCTGGTGATCCAGGTGCCGGCGTCGTCCGCCTCGTGCAAGACCGGATCAAGCAGCCACGCCGGCACGATCGCCGCCGTCGAGCGCCTGTCCGAGTCGACCATCGCGTTCTCGGTCGAGCTGGAACAGCCGGTCGGCTTCCTGCCGGGGCAGTACGTCAAGGTGGGCATTCCCGGCACCGACCTGACGCGCGCCTATTCATTCAGCTCGCCGCCGGGCAGCCGCCAGGCCGCCTTCGTGGTGCGCAATGTGCCTGACGGGCGCATGAGCAGCTGGCTGACCGGCGCTGCCGCGCCCGGCCAGGCGATCGGCATGACCGGCCCTTACGGCAGCTTCTACCTGCGCGATGTGGTGCGCCCGACGCTGTTCCTGGCCGGCGGCACCGGCATCGCGCCCTTCCTGTCGATGCTCGAAGCGCTGGCCGTCCAGGGCAGCGCGCATCCGGTGCGGCTGGTGTTCGGCGTGACCAACGACCATGACCTGGTCGCGCTCGACCAGCTCGACGCGCTGGCGCAGCGGCTGCCATGGTTCGAGTACCGTACCTGCGTCGCCGTCAGCGACAGCGCCCACGAACGCAAGGGCTATGTGACGGCGCACATCGAGCCCGAATGGCTGAACGGCGGCGACGTCGACGTGTACCTGTGCGGCCCGGTGCCGATGGTCGAAGCGGTACGCAGCTGGCTCGACAGCTCAGGCCAGCCGCCACGCAACTTCCACTATGAAAAATTCTCAGCGAGTGTCGACGCATGAACACCACCCAGCGCTTCCACAATAAAGTCATGATCGTCACCGGCGCCGCCCAGGGCATCGGCGAAGGCGTCGCCATCGCCGCCGCCCAGGAAGGCGCGCAGCTGGTGCTGGCCGACCGTTCCCCGCTGCTGCATGAGGTGACGGCGCGCATCGCCGCCGCCGGCGGCGCCGTGCTGCCGGTGATCGCCGACCTGGAAACCTATGCCGGCGCAAAGCAGGTGGTGCAGGCCGCGCTGAACCAGTACGGCCGGGCCGACATCCTGGTCAACAATGTGGGCGGCACCATCTGGGCCAAGCCCTACCAGGCGTACGAGGAAGAGCAGATCGAGGCCGAGATCCGCCGTTCGCTGTTCCCCACGCTGTGGTGCTGCCACGCGGTGCTGGCGCCGATGATCGAACGCAGGCACGGCGTGATCGTCAACGTGTCGTCGATCGCGACGCGCAGCATCCACCGCATCCCGTATGCGGCGGCCAAGGGCGGCGTGAACGCCATCACCGCCAGCCTGGCGCTGGAACATGCGGCCGACGGCATCCGCGTCAACGCGGTGGCGACCGGCGGCACCAATGCGCCGCCGCGCAAGGTGCCGCGCAATCCAACGCCGCTCAGCGGGCAGGAGCAGGAGTGGTACCAGGCCATCGTCGACCAGACGCTCGCCTCGACCCTGATGGGGCGCTACGGCGAGATCGAGGACCAGGTACGGGCCATCCTGTTCCTGGCCAGCGATGAGGCGCGCTACATCACCGGTTCGGTGCTGCCGGTGGCCGGCGGCGACCAGGGTTAGGAGCAGGCATGCCACAGATGACACTGGACGGCGCAAGCATCCACTTCCGGCTCGACGGCCCGGCGACGGCGCCGGTGCTGCTGCTGTCGAATTCCCTCGGCACCACGCTCGACATGTGGGAGCCGCAGGTGGCGGCGTTCGCCGCCCACTTCAGGGTGCTGCGCTACGATACGCGCGGCCACGGCGGGTCCACGGCCGGCGCGGGGCCGTATTCGGTCGCCCAGCTCGGCGGCGATGTGGTACAGCTGCTGGACCATCTCGGCATCGAACGCGCCCACTTGTGCGGCTTGTCCATGGGCGGGATCACGGCAATGTGGCTCGCGCTGAACCATCCTGGGCGGGTAGGCCGGCTGGTGCTCAGCAATACGGCGGCGTGGATCGGTCCCGCATCCAACTGGACCGAGCGGGCGGAGCGGGTCCAGCAGGAAGGCATGGCGCCGATCGCGGCCGCCGTGGTGTCGCGCTGGCTGACGCCCGGATATGCCGCGGAACAGCCGGAACAGGTTGAAGCGCTGCAGGCGATGCTGCGTGCCACGCCAAGGGCAGGGTACGTCGCCAACTGCATCGCGGTGCGGGACAACGACCTGCGCGGCGAAGTCGCCGGCATCCGGGCGCGGACGCTGGTGATCGCAGGCAGCGGCGACATTCCCACGCCTCCGGCCGACGGCCGTTTCCTGGCAAACACCATTCCCGATTGCCGCTACGTGGAACTCGACGCCGCCCATTTGTCGAACCAGGAACAGCCGGACAAGTTCAATGCGGCGGTGCTGGAGTTTCTCGCCGGCGCCTGAGAGCGATCCGGTGCGCCACCGTTGCCGCAGCAGGCATAGACTTTGTCGCAAGTCATCCTGCACGACACGAGCGCCATGCAACCTTTTCTTTTTGCAACCGGAATCGAGAACAGCTACCCCGTTATCGCGCTGGCGGATGGCAGCCGCCGGCGCGTGGACGAGATGGAAAAGACGGGCCACTACGCCCGCTGGCGCGAAGACCTCGGCCTTGTCGACCAGCTCGGCATTGGCGTCCTGCGCTACGGCCCGCCGTATTACCGCACCCACCTCGGTCCCGGCCGGTACGACTGGGACTTTGCCGACCAGGCGTTCGGCGAGATCGAACGGCTGGGCATCACGCCAATCGTGGACCTGTGCCATTTCGGCGTGCCCGACTGGCTGGGCGACTTCCAGAACCCCGATTTCCCCCGATATTTCGCCGAGTACGCCGAAGCGTTCGCGCGCCGCTTTCCCTGGGTGACGCTGTACACCCCGGTCAACGAGATGTACGTGGCGGCCAATTTCTCCGCGCGCCTGGGCTTGTGGAACGAATGCCTGCGTTCCGACAGGGCGTTCGTCACCGCCACCACGCACCTGGTCAAGGCGAACATCCTGGCCAGCGAGGCGATCCTGAAAGTCCAGCCCTACAGCAAATTCATCCAGAGCGAGTCCTCCGAGTACTTCCACGCGGCCGAACCGGCGGCAATGCGGCTCACGGCGCACATGAACGAACTGCGTTTCCTGGCGCTCGACCTGAACTACGGCCACGACGTGTGCGGAACCATGTACGAATTCCTGATGGATAACGGCATGTCACGCGAGGACTATCATTTCTTCCTCGACCGGAATGTCAAGGACTTCTCGATCATGGGCAACGACTACTACGCGACCAACGAACGCATCGTCTACCCGGACGGCAACATGTTCGTCTGCGAGATGTTCGGCTACTACGTCATCACCAAGCAGTACTACGACCGCTACGGCCTGCCCGTGATGCACACCGAGACCAATAACCGCGCCGACGGCCGCGACGAAAAGGATTCGCGTATCTGGCTCGAACAACAGTGGGCCAACGTGGTGCGCCTGAAGCAGGATGGCGTACCCATCGTCGGATTCACGTGGTACAGCCTGGTCGACCAGGTCGACTGGGATTCCGCGCTGACCGGGGACAACGGCAACGTCAACCGCTACGGCCTGTTCGACCTGGACCGGAAAATCCGGCCCGTGGGCGAGGCCTACCGCACGCTGATCGAGACCTGGTCGGGCCAGGTCAACAGCGGCCTGATGTGCCTGCGCCGTTAGGCATGCAGGCGCAAATTGCTCTGCACCATATCCGTGAGCGAGCCCTGCGACAGCGCCGCGCTGAAATAGAAGCCCTGCATCTGGTCGCAGTCGTGGTCGCGCAGGCAGGTGACGACGATGGCGTTGACGCTGGAATAGATCGCGCGTTCGCGCACCAGAAGCCCCATCTCGGCTTCCTTGCGCGCCGAGATGTCGAGTCCGGTACCGAACACGCAGGGGATGCTGCCCAGGCTGGTTCGCGCGCAAGTGAACAGGAAAGGGGTGCGCTTGCCGCTTTTCCCGATGAGCACAGCCTCATGGCTGGACGGCTTTTCACATGCCTTGTTCCAGCTCGTGATCGTGGCTCCGGGATCGACGATGAACACCGCAATCGGCAACGGAGAGAGCTACACTTCATCCTCCAGGCTGTCCACCCTTGCCGCCCGGGCGGGCGCGCAGGGGAGCCGGGATTTATCATACCCCGGCGGCGCCGATGCAAGCGCGGTGCACGTTCGTGCAGAACACAGCACGGTGCGGCGGGCGCCCCGCTTAGTGCCGGGCCAGGTAGTCGTCCAGGTCGGCGCCGGTCATCGGGCGTCCGTATAGGAAGCCCTGGGCGTAGTGGACCCCGTTTTCCAGCAGGAAGGTTGCCTGTGCCTCGGTCTCGACGCCTTCGGCCACCATCTTCAGGTCGAGCGACTTGCCCATCTCGATAATGTAGTACACCACCTTGCTGGTGGCCGCTTCCGAGCCGATGGTGTCGACGAAGGACTTGTCGATCTTCACGCAGTCCACCGCCAGCTGGGTCAGGTAGGACAGGCTGGAGTAGCCGGTGCCGAAGTCGTCGATGGCCATCATCAGGCCCATGGCGCGCAGGTCGCGGATGACACTGCTGGACAGGTCGAAATCGATCAGCGCGCGCTCGGTCGCCTCCAGCATCAGGTTGTGCGGCTGGATGGCGGTACGCGAAAACAGCAAGGCCAGACGGTCGACGATGAGCTTGTTCTGCAGGTCGATCGCGCCCAGGTTGACGCCGATCAGCAGGTCGGGATAGGCCGCCAGCAGGCGCGGCAGCTCGCGCTCGACCAGGTCGATCACCGTGGCCGTCAGGGTGGCGATCTGCCTGCTGCTTTCCGCCACCGGGATGAACACGTCCGGCATCAGCACACTGCCATCCTCGCGGCGCCAGCGCACCAGCGCCTCGGCGCCGATGCACTTGCCGGTGCGCAAGTCGATCACCGGCTGGTACACCAGGAAAAACTCTTCCCGCTTCAGCGAGGTGCGCAGGATGGCGGCCAGCGAACCCTGGTGCTGGATCAGGACGCTCACCGCCCACGCCAGCGACACGCCGGCCAGCAACCCGACCGGCAGCACTTTCATGGACAGCTCGTTCGAGCGGGCGTCGAGATAACGTACCGGGATCGCGGCGACCGCGGTCACGTCGATGTCTTCCGAGCGGCGCTGGCCGATGACGTACTGGCCGTCGAAAGTCTTGGCAGCGCCGCCGCGGGGCAGGGCGCGGAACCATGAGCTGGCGTAGACGCCGCGGGTCAGGACGGTGCCGCCGGTGTTGTTGCTGACTAGCGATATTGAGACATCGCGGTTGTCAAGGAAGACGTCCATCGGCGTGCTGCCGTGGATCACGGCGGCGTAGCCGCTTATCTCGGCGACGATAAACCGCACGCCGGGCGCCAGCGGCAGCGCCACGCTGGTGCGGATCCGCGCCCCCTTGGCGGTGACAAACTCAACCGGGCCGAGCGGCACCGGCGGCATGTGCCGTCCCAGCGACGAGCACACCAGGCCGGTGCCCTCGACCCGTCCGACCAGCCGCAGGTGGGTGGAGCCGATTGCCACCTCGCGCATGCGCGCGATGTGCTCGTCGGCGCACGGATCCGGCGCCGGCGTGGCGGTCAGCTTGTTGATGGCGGAAACGGATTGATGGCTGACTTCGTTGGTCCGGCGGATCACCTCGTCAGCGATCGACAGCGCGCTGTCCATTTCCTTGTTGAGGCTTTGCCTGCCCGAAAAATGCAAAGCCGCGATGACAGGCGCGCCGATCGCAGCACCTCCCAGTGCGGATGCCAGTGCTATCCATCCAGTTCGATTCACGTGAACCTCGTCTCGTGCGATGCTCATACTGTACCGCATATTGCCGGGGCCGCGTGTCCGTCAACACCGTCCGTGTCGAAGGCGTCGAGGATCGCGCGCGCGATGCACGGCCAGTCCTTCTCGTCGAAAAAGCGTTTCACCTCGACCTGGGGCAGCTCCTCGCTCGACATTTCGAGCGCGCCTTCGAGTTGCCTGTTCCACAGCAGCAAATGGCCGCTCTGGTCGATCACGTAGAACACGCAGATGATGTCGGCTACCGGCAAGTCCTGGATCAGGGCGTAGCGCTGCGGCTCCGGGCGGCCGGCGAGAATGATGATGACGCTGGAGGAAGTGGGCTCCGGGATCGACGATGAACACCGCAATCGGCAACGGAGAGAGCTTCACTTGATCCTCCAGGCTTTCCACCCCTTGCCGCCCGGGCTGGCACGCAGGGGAACCGGGATTTATCATACCCCGGCGCGGCCGATGCAAGCGCCGTGCACGTTGGTGCAGGACACAGCGCGATGCGGCGGGCGCTCCGCTTAGTGCCGGGCCAGGTAATCTTCCAGGTCGGCGCCCGTCATCGGGCGCCCGTACAGGAAGCCCTGCGCGTAGTGGACCCCGTTTTCCAGCAGGAAGGTCGCCTGTGCCTCGGTCTCGACGCCTTCGGCCACCATCTTCAGGTCGAGCGACTTGCCCATCTCGATAATGTAGTACACCACCTTGCTGGTGGCCGCTTCCGAGCCGATGGTGTCGACGAAGGACTTGTCGATTTTCAGGCAGTCCACCGCCAGCTGGGTCAGGTAGGACAGGCTGGAGTAGCCGGTGCCGAAGTCGTCGATGGCCATCATCAGGCCCATGGCGCGCAGGTCGCGGATGACACTGCTGGACAGGTCGAAATCGATCAGCGCGCGCTCGGTCGCCTCCAGCATCAGGTTGTGCGGCTGGATGGCGGTACGCGAAAACAGCAAGGCCAGACGGTCGACGATGAGCTTGTTCTGCAGGTCGACCGCGCCCAGGTTGACGCCGATCAGCAGGTCGGGATAGGCCGCCAGCAGGCGCGGCAGCTCGCGCTCGACCAGGTCGATCACCGTGGCCGTCAGGGTGGCGATCTGCCTGCTGCTTTCCGCCACCGGGATGAACACGTCCGGCATCAGCACACTGCCATCCTCGCGGCGCCAGCGCACCAGCGCCTCGGCGCCGATGCACTTGCCGGTGCGCAAGTCGATCACCGGCTGGTACACCAGGAAAAACTCTTCCCGCTTCAGCGAGGAGCGCAGGATGGAGGCGAGCGAACCCTGGTGCTGGATCAGGACGCTCACCGCCCACGCCAGCGACACGCCGGCCAGCAGCCCGACCGGCAGCACTTTCATGGACAATTCGTTCGAGCGGGCGTCGAGGTAACGTACCGGGATCGCGGCGACCGCGGTCACGTCGAATTCTTCCGAGCGGCGCAGTCCGATCACGTACTGGCCGTCGAAAGTCTTGGCGGCGCCGCCGCTGGGCAGGGCGCGGAACCATGAGCTGGCGTAGGCGCCGTGGGTCAGGATGGTGCGGCCCGAGCTGTTGCTGACCAACGATACCGAGATATCGCGGTTGTTCAGGAAGACGTCCATCGGCGTGCTGCTGTGGATCACGGCGGCGTAGCCGTTTTTCTCGGCGATGAGAAACCGCACGCCGGGCGCCAGCGGCAGCGTCACGTTGATGCGGACCCGCGCGCCCTTGGCGGTGACATAGTCGATCGGGCCGAGCGGAACCGGCGGCATATGGCGTCCCGCCGACGAGCACACCAGGCTGTCGCCCTCGACCCGTCCGACCAGCCGCAGGTAGGTGGAGCCGATTGCCACCGCGCGCATGCGCGCGATGCGCTCGTCGGAGCACGGATCCGGCGCCGGCGCGGCGGTCAGCCTGTCGATGGCGGAAGTGGTTTGATGGATGACCTCGTTGGTCCGGCGGATCACCTCGTCGGCGATCGCCAGCGCGCTGTCCATTTCCTTGTCGAGGCTTTGCCGGTTGGACAGGTGCAGCGCCGCGACGACAGGCGCGCCAATTGCCGCGCCGCCCAGTGCGGACGCCAGTGCTATCCATCCGGTTCGATTCACGTGAACCTCGTCTCGTGCGGTATTCAGACTGTACCGCATTTTGCCGGGGCCGCGCGTTCCGCAACACCGCCCCCAACGGCAAGGGTGCGGATGCATTCCCGGGTAGAACGCCCTGAAACGTTGGGCTACAATGGAGGCACACCCAGCACGGCGCAGCCCATCCAACCGCAGACAGACAGGTTCCAGGCCATGGAGCAGACCGACAGCGAACCGGAGCAGGACCCTCCCAACGATCCCGCGGCGGAAGCCGCGCGCCCTGCGAACCCTGCCGCGCCCCCGGCCGGGCCGGCGCCGCCGGTCCCCGACGCCGTCTGCGCGATCGCCTACGTCAACGCCTCGGACGTGGTGTTCCACCTGGCCGTGGAAGGCGAGGACACCTACCGCTTCGCCAATGTGAACCCGGCGTTCTACCGCGCCACGGCGCTGTCGCCCGGCCAGGTGCTGGGCAGGCTGGTGCAGGAAGTGATCCCCGAGCCCTCTTGCACGCTGGTGCTGCAGCACTACCGCGAGGCAATCGCATCGCGCCAGACCCGGCGCTGGGAAGAATGCACCGATTATCCGGCCGGCCAGAAGGCCGGGCTGGTGTCGGTGACGCCCGTGTTCGACGGCCACGGCAGGTGTACCGACCTGGTCGGCACAGTGAACGACATCACCGATGTCATGAACCGCGAGCGCCAGCTGATGCAGGCCCACCGCGAGCTGGAAAAGTCGTTCGGCGAACTGAGCCGCCTGTCGGACGAACTGACCAGGAACGACGAGCGGCTCAACTTCGCGCTGGAAGGCACCGGCGAGGGCGTGTGGGACTGGCGCCCGTCGGTGGGCAGGATGTTCTACTCGCCTCAGTGGAAGCGCATCATCGGCCTTGCCGAGGAGATCAACAGCGACGATCCGGAGCTATGGCTAAGCCGCGTCCATCCCGACGACGTCCAGGAAGTGCTGCGCAAGGTGGCTCTGTGCATGGATCCGGCCCGCAACGTCTGCACCCACGAATACCGACTGCGCCGCGAACCGGACGACTGGATCTGGGTGCGCATGTCGGGCACCGTGGTCGAACGCAACGAGGCCTCGGTTCCGGAGCGTATCGTCGGCACCATCGTCGACATCACCGAACAGGTGCGCCTGCGCCAGAAGCTGGAGGCCAGCCACGAGCTGCTGGCCCAGCTGGCCCAGCATGTGCCGGGCGTGTTCTTCGAGCTTCAACTGGGACCGGATGGCAAGACCACCTGTCCCTTCATCAGCGCGGTCGCCAACGAGCTGTTCGAACTGTCGCCCGCCGCGATCCAGGCCGATACCGAGCGCCTGGCCGAGCGCATCCAGCCGCAGGACCGGATGCGCGCGCGGCGCGCCTTCCTGAAGTCGGCGGCCAGCCTCGAACCCTGGCACATGGAACTGCGCGTGGGCCTGCCGGACAAGGGGCTGCGCTGGATCGAGGTCAGCGCCACCCCGACGCGGCGCCCGGACAAGTCGACCGTATGGCACGGTTTTGCCCACGACATCACGCGCCGCAAGAACGCCGAGCTGACCATTACCCAGTTCAACGAAACGCTGGAGCGGCGCGCCCACTATGACGCGCTGACCGGCCTGCCCAACCGCGCGCTATTCCGCGACCGCCTCGAGCACGGCATGCGCCAGGCCGAGGCGGCCAGCGGGACCCTGGCGCTGCTGTTCATCGACCTCGACCGCTTCAAGGAAGTCAACGACATGCTCGGCCACGACGCCGGCGACGCGCTGCTGATCGAGGCGGCCCAGCGCATCGAACGCTGCCTGGGCCCGGGCGACACGGTGGCGCGGCTGGGCGGCGACGAGTTCACCGTGATCATCGTCGAGGCGGGCGAACTGGAGCACGTCGAGCAGACCGCCCAGCGCATCCTCGACACGCTGGCGATGCCGTTCGAGATCGGCGTCGAGCCGATGTACGTGTCCGGAAGCATCGGCATCGCGCGCTACCCGATCGACGCCAAGGGGCCGGAAGACCTGATGCGCATCGCCGACCATGCGATGTACCGCTCGAAAGCGGCGGGACGCAATCAGCTCACCTTCTTCGAAAGCGACATGCAGGTGGCGGCCATGCAGCGCCTCAAGCTGATCAGCGACCTGCGCGGCGCCCAGGCCGACGGCCAGCTCGAGCTGTACTTCCAGCCGATCGTCGAGCTCGACACGGGACGGGTGGTCAAGGCGGAAGCGCTGCTGCGCTGGCGCCGGGCGGGAGAAGGGCTGGTGATGCCGGCCGAGTTCGTCAAGATCGCCGAGGAATGCGGGATGATCCACGACATCGGCAACTGGGTGTTCACCACCGCCGCGCTGTGGTCGAAGCGCTGGAGCGAGCTGACCGGCAGCACCTTCCAGATCAGCATCAACAAGTCGCCGGTGCAGTTCGAGCGCCACCACCGCACCATGGACTGGATCGACCACCTGCGCAAGCTGGGCGTGCCGCCCAGCTCGATCAGCGTCGAGATCACCGAGGGCGTGCTGCTGAACCTGTCCGAGAACGTGTTCGCCAAGCTGTACGAGCTGCGCGAGGGCGGGGTCGAGGTCGCCATCGACGACTTCGGCACCGGCTATTCGTCGATGAGCTACCTGAAGCGGCTGGACATCGACTACCTGAAGATCGACCAGTCCTTCGTGGCCGAGATGCTGCACGACCCCACCACCAGCACCATCACCGATACCATCATCGTGATGGGCCACAAGCTGGGATTGAAGGTGATCGCGGAAGGCGTCGAAACGGCTGCCCAGCGCGACTGGCTGGCCGCGCGCCAGTGCGACTACGCCCAGGGCTTCCTGTTCGCCGCGCCGATGCCGCCGGAAGAATTCGAGCGCATGCTGCTTGGATAGGCGCGACGCGCTGCGGCGGGCGATTTCCTGCGTCAGGCGTCCGCCAGCTGCGCGTAGATGAACGCTTTGAGCGCCTGTGCCACGTCCTCGCCCATGGGCTCGGCAAATTCGATCCCGTAGCGCATTTGCTGGGTCAGGTTTCCTTTGACGGTGCGGATTATGCCCGGCACCGAAATAAGCTGGGGCTCGCCGCCGGTCCCGGCGTCGAATTCCAGGGTTAATTGCCGCCCGGAGTGGCCGAGCAGGAAACCGGTCTCGATCGCGCATCCGGAATCGGATAAATTGGTAATCAGTCCAGGCAGTTTGCAGCCTTCTTCCATAATGACCGATGCGGAAAGGCGGGCATTCACCCGCAGCGCCTGGCGGAATACCTTGGTGACCACCTTTTGCGGATAGCGCAGGAATAAATGACTATGTGGCACTGCTGCGTACCATAATAATGTCGTTTTAAACATGCACAAGGTCCGGCCGAACAATACCTGGACGGTAATCGGCATGCCTTCGAAATTCTTCCATTTCATTTCGTCGCCGAGGCCGAGCACGGGCGCGGACACGATGACCGACGACATCGGCATGCGCCCATAGAAGTCGGCGGTCACGGTGCGTGGCTTGTCCTCGGCGGGGAGCTTGAAGGTCAGCACGACGGTTTCCGCATTTTGCCGGAAGTATTTGAGCGGGTCCTCGGAACGCGATGCGATTTTCGCCGCGAGATTATCGGTGTCCACCGACAGAGAGGGGCGGCCACGGTCGGAAGCGGAGCCGATTCGCATGGGCGCCGCCATCATCAGGCGTTCTTGAACCAAATCATTTGCAACGACGAATCCCGCCGGCGCCAGTAAATCGCCCGAGGCGAGAAGTACCGGCCAGGGTAATGGACTACCGACCGGGATATCGCTCGCAAACAAATAGACCAGCTGGGTTTCTGCCATTGGAATCCAGGTTGTTGACGACTAATTAACTAACTAAAATATAACATTAAAGTCCATAATTCAACAAGCATCCGAAAGGGGCCAGGCGATTATCTTGCGAATCGGTGATTGGCAGTCAATACACAGTGCCGGTACGTACGCAAGAACGCCTCATTGTTACGGCTTTTTCGGCATATGCATCCGGCATTGCTCGATTTTCGTTCCCGTACGGCAGTAGAATGTGGATCGGCAAAACTTGCCGCCATAAAAAACGAGTACAGGGAGTCATATGTTTACATTGCGCGCAGCCGCCATCGCTGCATTCATCGCTTCGTCCGTATCGGCCGTGGCCGCGGACACCGCCGCCGACGACAAGAAGAAATGGGACGTCAACAATCCGCCCGGCGCGGCGGGCAAGGTCAACATCGACACGCGCACCGGCACCTGGATGAGCGTGGACGTCAGCCCTGACGGCAAGAACATCGTGTTCGACCTGCTCGGCGACCTGTACCTGCTGCCGATCACGGGCGGCGAAGCCAAACCATTGACCCACTCGATGGCCTGGGAAATGCAGGCGCGCTTCTCGCCGGACGGCAAGCAACTGGCCTACATGTCGGACGCCGCGGGCGGCGACAACATCTGGGTGATGAATGTCGATGGCAGCGGCGCGCGTGAAGTCAGCAAGGAAAAATTCCGCCTGCTGAACAATCCTGTGTGGCATCCGAACGGCAAGTTCATCGCGGCGCGCAAGCACTACTCCGGCACCCGCTCGCTCGGTTCCGGCGAACTGTGGATGTTCCACGTGCAGGGCGGCGGCGGCGTCCAGCTCAACGAGAAGCCGAACTGGCAGAAGGACCTGGGCGAGCCGGCGTTCTCGCCGGACGGCCGCTACATTTACTACTCGCAGGACACCACGCCTGGCACCGTGTTCGAGTACAACAAGAATTCCAACGACGAGATCTACCAGATCTTCCGCCGCGACCTGCGCGACGAGAAGACCAAGCCTTTCGTCAGCGGTCCCGGCGGCGCGGTGCGCCCGACTCCTTCGCCTGACGGCAAGTACCTGGCCTTCGTGCGCCGCGTGCGCAACCAGTCGACCCTGTTCCTGAAGGACCTCGCGAGCGGCAAGGAAACCCCGGTTTGGGGCGAACTCGAGCGCGACATGCAGGAAGCCTGGGCGATCCACGGCGTCTATCCCTCGTTCGGCTGGATGCCGGACAGTAAAGAGATCGTGGTCTGGGCCAAGGGCAAGATCTGGCGGGTCGACCCGTTCACCAAGGCAGCGAAGGAAATCGCCTTCCACGTCAAGGACACCCGCGACATCCGCGAGGCGGTCCGCTTCCAGCACAGCGTCGCGCCGGAAAGCTTCGACGTGCGCCAGCTGCGCTGGACCAATGTTTCGCCGAAGGGCAATAAGGTCGTCTATTCGGCGCTGGGCCATCTCTACGCGCGCGACCTGCCGAACGGCGAGCCGAAGCGCCTGACCAAACAGAGCAGCCATTTCGAGTACTTCCCGACATTCTCGCGCGACGGCCAGCGCGTCGTGTTCACCACCTGGGACGACGAGAAGCAGGGTTCGGTCCGCACGATCGACCTGAAGAGCGGCAAGGAAACCGTGCTGACCACATCGCCGGGCAAGTACACCGAGCCGGTGTTTTCGCCGGACGGCAAGGACGTGGTCTTCGTCAAGGGCCAGGGCCGCTCCCTGACCTCGCCATGGAACGGCCTCGATACCGGCGTCTACAAGGTGGCGGCGGACGGCAAGGGCAAGCCCGCGCTGATCACCGACGAAGGCCGTGCGCCGCAGTTCGCCGGCGACAGCAGCCATGTCTACGTGACGCGCGTGTCGAAGTCGAACGAAGTCGATTCGATGACCTCGCTGGTACGCATCCAGCTCGACAAGTACCAGGAGCATGCGGTCGCCAAAGGCGAATTCGTGACCAATTTCGCGGTGTCGCCGGACGGCGCCTGGCTGGCCTACGGCGAACGTTTCCATACCTGGGTGACGCCGCTGCCGCTGGCCGGCAAGGCCGTCGTCATCGGCGAAAAGACCGAGTCGCTGCCGGTGCGCCAGCTCGACGTCGATGCCGGCGACTACCTGCACTGGAATGGCGACAGCAGCGCGCTGCACTTCTCGCTGGGCGACCAGCTGTTCACGCGCGAGCTGAAGCTGGCGTTCGCGCCGAGCGACACTGACGCCAAGAAGGAAAAGCTGCGCGCCGACGCGGTGAAGCAGCAGCCGGGCGTGAAGATCGGCTTCCAGGCCAAGGCGGCAATTCCGCGCGGCACGGTGGTGATCGACGGCGCCCTCATCGTGACGATGAAGGGCGACGAAGTGATCGACAACGGCCGCATCGTCATCAAGGACAACCGCATCGCCGCCGTCGGCAAGGCATCCGATGTGGCGGCGCCTGCCGGCGCCACCCGCGTCGACGCTTCGGGCAAGACCATCATCCCGGGCCTGGTCGACGCGCACTGGCACGGCGCGATGGGCGAAGACGGCATCGTGCCGCAGCAAAGCTGGGTCGACTACGCCGGCCTCGCATTCGGCGTGACCACGGTGCACGACCCGTCCAACGATACCGGCACCATCTTCACGCACAGCGAGATGCAGCGCACCGGCCAGGTGGTCGCCCCGCGCATCTACTCGACCGGCACCATCCTGTACGGCGCCAAGGGTAACTTCGCCGCGCCGGTGGACAGCCTGGACGACGCGCTGACCCACGTGCGCCGCCTGAAGGCCGGTGGCGCGATCAGCGTCAAGAGCTACAACCAGCCGCGCCGCGAACAGCGCCAGCAGATCCTCGAAGCTGCGCGCCAGACCGGCATGATGGTGGTGCCTGAAGGCGGCTCGCTGTTCCAGGCCAACATGTCGATGGTGGTCGACGGCCATACCGGCGTGGAGCACTCGATCCCGGTCGAGAAAGCCTACGACGACGTCAAGCAGCTGTGGTCGCAGACCAGGGTAGGCTACACGCCGACGCTGGTGGTGTCCTACGGCGGCCTCGATGGGGAGCACTACTGGTACGCACGCAGCGACGTGTGGAAGCACCCGCTGCTGTCGCGCTACGTGCCGAAGTCGGTGCTCGAACCGCGCAGCGTGCGCCGCGAAACCGCACCGGAGGAAGACTTCAACGTGTTCAAGGTGGCGCGCACCGCGACCGAACTGCAGCGCTCCGGCGTGCCGGTCAATATCGGCGCCCACGGGCAACGCGAAGGACTGGGCGCGCACTGGGAAATGTGGTCGCTGGCCGGCGGCGGCATGACCCCGCTCGAAGCGATCCGCTCGGCGACCATCAACGGCGCCCGCTACCTGGGTCTGGACAAGGACGTCGGTTCGCTCGAACCGGGCAAGCTGGCCGACCTGGCGATCATCGACGGCGACGTGGTCGCGGACATCCGCAAGTCGGACCGCGTGACGCACGTGATGATCGGCGGCCGCCTGTATGAGACCGCGACCATGAACGAAGTAGGCGCGACGCCGAAGGCGCGCAAGCAGTTCTTCTTCGAAGGCGTGGAGGGCGCCAGCGTGCCGGTTCAAACCGAGAGCCACAGCCACGGCCACGGCAGCGGCCAGCACTAGGCGCAGGCGCTTGAGCGCAAAAAAACCCGGACGTGAGCAGCGTCCGGGTTTTTTTTCGCCCCAGGGCCTACGGTGGTATTCCGTCGAAGCGGGGCGGACGGTTTTCCTCGGCCAGGCGGCGTTTGATGTCGAGTACGCCGGGGCCGACCTTTTCGATCAGTTCGGCAAGGTGCGGCCGCGACACGCCCAGTTCGCGCGACCAGTAGGCCAGCTCCGACTCGACGTTGACGTTGATGCGGTCATAGTCCTGGGGACCGGGTTCCAGCGGATTGTCGGACACGATGGACTCTCCTGTTGAGTAAGGGAAAGGCGCGGCGCGCCGTTGCGGCAAGCATGCCACGTGCCTGCCCATGCTTCCGTTAGGTGGCGCACATAATGTTGTAAATACCTTGGCAAAACTGCACTTTTTGATGTCAAATGCTTTTTGAACAAGGTATTATTATTTTCCGGCCGTGCGGCCGCGTGTGACGTGAACAGTTAACTTGACGTCCTCCCCAACCTAAAGGTCGGGGATTCCTACAGCTAGCGTCGCACGTCCGCGACGGAGAATGTTTAGCGCAGCATTGAGATCACGATCATGTACCGCTCCGCAATCACAACAACGCCATTCTTTCGCATGTTCTGTGAACATGCTTCCAAGGTCTGCGATACCTCTCGGCCTCGAATCGGGAACAGCGCCACAATCCGAGCAGATCTGGGTGGTAAAGCTTTCGTTCACTTCTTCAAACCAGGCGCCATGCTTAACAGCCTTGTACGCCAGTTGTGTGCGGAAGGACGACCAGCCGACATCGTAGACGGACTTCGCCATGCTGGTTCTGGCGAGCGCGGAAGCATTGATATTTCCGACCACAATGTAGTCGAACGCGCCGACAATGGCGCTGGTGCAGGTGTGCAGATAGTTCCGGCGGCGATTGGCAATCTTTGCGTGGAGCGCCGCGACCCGTTTCTTTTTTCGGGCGCGCTGAGCCATGGCCAGCGCCGCCTCGCTGGCACGGTAGAGGTGCGGCGCCGGGATGCGGCTGCCGTCGCTCAACGTCGCCAGGTCTTTCAGGCCAAGGTCGATTCCCACACCGCACACCGGCAAGCGGGCAGGCGGCTCCTGCACTTCAAGGACGATATTGAGGAACCAGTTGCCGCGCCGGTCGCGCGAGAGGTTGGTCCCGTCGGTGATTTTTCCCTCAGGCAGCGCGCGCGAAAGGAACACGCGGAAGGTATTGCCGGCGAAGCGAAAGGCATTACCCTCGCGTTTCAGGTCACGCCCTTTCAACGGCACCCAGCCCGAGGACTTCCTTCCCCGATAGCGAAGGTAGGGACGGCGCGACTGGGAGCGCGACTTGGCGTACCGCTGGCATACATCGTTGACCGTACCCGAGTGAAGGCCAAGCTCCTTGCTGCACCCGGTGGTGAGCTTGATCAGGTCGAAACCGGTATGCCAGCGGCGACCGAAACGCAGCGCGTCCTTTTGCCTGTCGTTGCAGTAGTTCCAGACGAAGTTGACTGCCCGGGCCTGCTTGTTCAGCAAGCCGGTCAGCGACTTGACTCGGTAGCGGTAAGCCAGTTTCATACAGGTTCGACAGCCATTGTCGACCATGGTTCCACTCTTAAAATCAAGGCATCGACTGCTGCGCAGTCGGCTCCTTTCACTCCCCGTCCTGAAGGACGAGGTTTCTCGGAGCAAATCCGATGAACAACGATCAGCGTCCGAGTTTTGATTTCCTTGCCGGAGGCGGGGACATGGGGGCGCTGATGCGCGCCGCCGACTGGGCTTCCACCGGCCTGGGCCCGCCCGAACAATGGCCGCCGCTGCTCAAGAGCGTGGTGCGGATCATTCTTTCCTCCAGCCACCCAATGTTCCTGTGGTGGGGCGCCGGCCTGGTGCAGTTTTACAACGACGCCTACGCACGCACCATGGGGCCCGAGCGCCATCCGGGCGCGCTGGGACAGGGCGGGCGCGAGTGCTGGGACGAGATATGGCCGATCATCGGGCCGCAAATCGAGTTCGTCATGGCCGGCAAGGGCTCGACCTGGAACGAGGATCAGCTGGTGCCGCTCACCCGCCACGGCCGGCGCGAGGACGCCTGGTGGACCTATGGCTACAGCCCGGTCGAGGACAGCGAAGGCGTGCACGGCGTGCTGGTGATGTGCAACGACGTCACCGTCCAGCAC
Source organism: Massilia cavernae (assembly GCF_003590855.1). Classification (GTDB taxonomy): domain Bacteria; phylum Pseudomonadota; class Gammaproteobacteria; order Burkholderiales; family Burkholderiaceae_D; genus Telluria_A; species Telluria_A cavernae. Next base: position 37,947 of record NZ_QYUP01000122.1, on the reverse strand, counting down.
AACGCCAGGGCCGAGCTTGAAACCGTCAACGCCGCGCTGACCGAACAGGCGCTGGCGCGCCAGCGCGAAGCCGAGGAAGCCCGCCTGCGCACCCTGTTCCAGCAGGCGCCGGGCTTCATGTGTATCCTGCGCGGTCCCGGGCACGTGTTCGAATTCGCCAATGCCGCTTTCACCCGTTTCGTCGGCGACCGCGACCTGATCGGCAACAGCGTGCGCGCCGCATTGCCCGAACTGGAAGGCCAGGGCTTTTCCGAGCTGCTCGACAACGTCTACCGCACCGGCAAGCCGTTCAACGCCACCGATGTCACGATGATGCTGCGCCGTCCGCCGGACAGCCAGGTGACTCAGGTGTACTGCGATTTCGTCTACCAGCCGATCTTCACCGACGGGCTGGTTACCGGCATCTTCGTCGAGGGCTTCGACGCCACCGAGCGCACCATGGCCAAGGTGGCGCTCGAGCACAGCGAACTGCGCCTGCGCGAAGGCATGAAGGTGGCGCGGATGGTGGTGTGGGACTGGGTGCTGGCCACCAATGAGGTGGTGTTCTCGGACAACGCGGCCGAGCTGTTCGGCGCCAGCTGGACCGACATGCGCGCTGTATGGCGCGCCATCCCGGCCGAGGACATGAAGCGGATGGACGTGGCGCGCCGTGCGGCGCTGGCGCGGCGTGGCAACTACGCCGAAGTGATCCGGCTGGTGCGTCCCGACAACGGCGAAACCGTGTGGCTGCAGGTGTACGGCACCGTCGTGGCCGACGCCGGCGGCGTGCCGCGCTGGATCCGCGGGGTCTCGATCGACATCACCGCGCGCAAGCGCGCCGAGGAAAGCCTGCTCGAGGCCGGCCGCCACAAGGACGAATTCGTCGCCATGCTGTCGCACGAGCTGCGCAACCCGCTGGCGCCGATCCGTTCGGCCGCCCACCTGCTTGGCCTGGCGCCGGACAATATCGCGCGGGTACGGCAATCGAGCGTCATCATCGAGCGCCAGGTCAACCACATGACCAGCCTGATCAACGACCTGCTGGACGTCTCGCGCGTCAATACCGGGCTGGTGGTGCTGGAGAAGGACGTGCTCGACATGCACCAGGTCGTGCTGGAGTCGATCGAGCAGACCCAGCCCCTGATCGACGAGCGCGGCCACGTGGCGGTGGTCAACGCGCCGGCCGAGGGCGAGGTCGCGGTCTGGGGCGACCGCAAGCGGCTGGTGCAGGTCGTGACCAACCTGCTGCACAACGCCGCCAAGTACACCCCCAACGGCGGCCGCCTCGCGCTCGACGTGGTGGCCCATCCGGCCATGATCGAGATCCACGTCAGCGACAATGGCATCGGGATCGACGCCGACCTGATGCCGCACGTGTTCGAGCTGTTCACGCAGCACAAGCGCACGCCCGACCGTACGCAGGGTGGCCTGGGACTGGGGCTGGCGCTGGTGAAAAGCCTGGTGTCGCTGCACGGCGGCCACGTCACCGTGGCCAGCGAAGGCAAGGACGCCGGCAGCACTTTTTCGGTGTACCTGCCGCGCCACCTCGACGCCGAAACCTGGCCCGAGCCGGACGCCGCGCCAACTGGCGGCGGTTTTGGCGGCCTGCGTGTGCTGGTGGTGGACGACAACCCGGATGCCGCCGGGGCCATGGCGATGCTGCTGGAGATGGCCGGCCATACGGCCATGGTCGAGCACGACCCGCTGCTGGCGCTCGAGCGCGCGACCGGGCTGGCGCCGCATGCCTGCCTGATCGAGATCGGCCTGCCCGGAATCGACGGCAACGAACTGGCGCGCCGGATCCGCGCGGCCAACAGCGCTTCGGTGCTGGTGGCCGTCACCGGCCAGGGTCACCGCTACGGCCGCGACACGGCGCTCGCTGCCGGTTTCGATTACTACTTCGCCAAGCCGGCGGACACGGTCCAGCTGCTCAGCCTGCTGAGCGCGCTGCAGCCGGCGCCGCGGATGGTGGCCTGACGGCTCGCCGCCGTCGCTCCGCTAGCGCTGCTTGCCGCCCGGGCCGCTGTCCATGCCGCCGCTGTCGGCGCGGTTGGCACCCTGGGCTGGGCTGCTGGCCAGGTTGCCGGCGCCAGCCGGATTGCCGGCCGGCTTCGCAGCCGGGGCCGTGGCGCCGCTCTGGCGGTTGCCGCCATGGCTGAGTTTGCCAGCCGCGCGCGCTTCCTCCGACGTGAATTCATGGGCATTGCCCGACGCATGGGCGGCGCGTCCCCCTTCGGACGCGATCGCGCGCTGCTTCTCGGGATCCATCGAGGCGAATCCGCGGTTGCTGGTGCCGGATTGCTTGCCCTTGTTGCCCCCTTGATTGCTAGCCATTTGTCTCTCCTTTGTCTGCTTCGTTCAGTATCTCGGCGGGCGCCGTGCGCCGCGCCCGCACGCTGGAAGTCCGTGTAGCAGGAAGTTCATGTTAAGTGATCGAATTTCCGATTAAAGTAGGACTACGGGAGTAGTGTTTGTAGGATTCAGTTACGGATGTGTCTGCTCTTCCGGTGAAGTTCCGGTGGTAAATATTGTGCTGCCGGCTTGTGGAACATTTCGGACAAAGGGCCTGTCCAAGCGCGGTGCGGCCTTCGGCCTTGAAAGGTGATCGACAAAATGAGACTGGCAGAATTCCTCCGTACGGGCGCCGACCGCATCCTCGACGAATGGGAGGCCTACGCACGCAACATCCCTTCGGCGCGCGGGCTCGATACCGAGGGCTTGCGCGACCACGCCCACGACATGCTCGCCGCGATGGCGGCGCACATCGAGGGCGCGCCGGTGGCCGCCGAAATGATCGAGCGCGCCAGCGGGCGCGCGGCGCGCGCCGTCATCGACATGCAGGCCGCGCAGCACGGGGCGGTGCGGCTGGCCCAGGGCTTCAGCATCACCGACGCGGTGGCCGAATTCCGGGCCTTGCGCAGCGCCGTGCTGATGCTCTGGAACGACCGTTCCGGCTCGCCCGACGTGGCCGACGAAATCATCCGCTTCAACGAGGCGGTCGACCAGGCCGTGTCCGAATCGCTGGCGCGTTATTCCTCGCTGCGCGACTACCAGTCGCGCCTGTTCGATGCGCTGCTGTCGAGTTCTCCCGACCTGGCCTTCATCATCGAGCCGGGCGGCCAGCTGATCTATGCCAACGCCGCCTTTGCCGAGCACGTCGGGATCCCCGCGGCCAAGCTGCGCGGCGCCGATTTCTATGCGCTGGCTGCCACCTTCGCGCCCGAAATCGAAGTCCATGTCGACCAGGTGGTGCGCAGCCAGGCGGTCGACCGCGGCGAGCTGGGCTTCTCGGCGGGGGGCGGGCGGCGCCAGGTGTACGAGTATTTGCTGGTGCCGGTGCTCGACCCGCAGGGACGCAGCGAGGCGGTGGCGGGCACCGCGCGCGATGTCACCGAGCGCAAGGAAGCCGAGGAGCGCATCCGCCGCAGCGCCAACTACGACCACCTGACCGAACTGCCCAACCGCAGCCTGTTCCGCGAGCGGCTCGAGCACGAGATCAGGCACGCCGCCCGCAGCGGCCTCACGCTGGCGCTGCTGTTCCTCGACCTGGACGGCTTCAAGGCGGTCAACGACAGGCTGGGCCACGCAGCCGGCGACCAGCTGCTGCAAAAGGTGGCGCGCCGCATCAGCGCCTGCGTGCGCGGCACCGACACGGTGGCGCGGCTGGGCGGCGACGAGTTCACCGTCATTTTGGCCGACGTCGCGCGGCCGGCGGCGATCGAGGCGCTGTGCGCCAAGATGCTGGCCGAGATCGACAAGCCCTACGCGCTGGCGGCGGGCGAAGCGCGGGTGTCGGCCAGCATCGGCATCACGCTGTATCCGGGCGATGGCGCCAGCCTCGACGAGCTGCTGCGCAAGGCAGACGCGGCCATGTACCGCGCCAAGAACGCCGGGCGCAACCGCTATCGCTTCTTTGCCGGCGTGCCCGAGGCCGCCGCCCACTGAGGCTAGTTGGTGCGGGGAAGGGCGAACTGCGCGCCGAGGAAGCGCGCGATGCGGTCCTGGGTCGCTTCCAGGTAGGGAATGTTCAGGTGGTCGGAATCGGGGATGATTTCATCGAGATGCAGCTTGCCCAGCTTGGCCACCAGCTGGTCGGTGTGGGAGTGCGGCACGACGTCGTCGCTGGCGGCGCGCAGCACGTAGGTAGGCGCCTTCAGTTCCGACGCATACTTGATCGTTTCGAAGCGGTGGCGCAGCACGAATTCCACCGGCACCGCGCGGAAGCGGCGCTTGGCCAGCGCCAGGATCGAGTCGTAGGGAGTGATCAGCACCACCGAATGGGCCGGGCGCTTGAGCGCGACCTGCACCGCCACCCCGGACCCGAGGCTGCGCCCGACCACCGCCACCCGCTTCGGGTCGACATGGCTGCGCGCGGCCAGCCAGTCGAACAGCATGCAGCCGTCTTCGACCATGCATTCTTCGGCCGGATCGCCCTGCGAATCGCCGTAGCCGCGGTAGTTCACCGCCAGCACCGACATGCCGGGGAACAGCTTGCCGGCGTCGCGCGCGACCCACGACACTTCCTCGGAACGGCCGCCGAAATACACCACCGCCGGGTGCGGGCCGACCATGGCCGGCTTCATCAGCCAGCCGGACAGCTTGGTGCCGTCGACGGCGCGCAGCACGACCGGGCGGGTGCGGTGCCCGCTCGAACGCGGGCTGGCCACCTCGCGCTTGATGGTGGGGTTGAACACCAGCCGGCGCTGGCTGGCCGCGACCGCCGCGGTCAGGCCGACCCACAGCACGCTGGCGAGGCCGGCAAAGCCGGCGACTTTTCGTGAATTGTTCATGAGCACCAGTCTATCCCCCTTCCGTTGCGCACAACAGGCTGAGCGCAGGCGTGCGCGATTCCTTGCCCAAGCTCGCCAGGTTTAGTACCGTTATTACAACAGAGTGCTCGGCCTGCCTGCGCGCGTCGCGCGTCGCGCGGCGCAAGGCTGGCATGTGTTCCAAGCGCTTTTGGTTGAAAAATCTGTTGCATGATCTTCGGCTACCTACTTCGTCTCTTTGGATGATGCCGCCACGCACATACGATGGCAGCATTCCCTTCGCATCACTCTCGATTGAGTATGCGCATAAGGCACACCAAAAAAATATAATTTTCACGATAAGGAGATCCCCCATGCATGCACCCAGTCTGTCGGCCATCCTAGGACTGTCCGTTGCGCTCGCCATCGCGGCGCCCGCGCAGGCAATGAATATCGTTGTCACCAATGATGACGGCTTCGAAGCATCGCTCATCCATGCGCTGTATCAGCGCCTGAAAGCGGCCGGCCATAGCGTCATCATTTCCGCGCCGGCGACGGACAATAGCGGCCGCGGCGGCGCGCTGGATTTTCTAAGGCCAGTCACCAATCTTGCCAAGGATTCGCGCGCCGGTTCCGTGAAGACGGGCGCGCCCGGCATCGGCACCCTGCCGGCCGATCCCGATGTGTATTACATCGACAGCACGCCGGTGGCAAGCGCGCTGTACGGCATCGATGTCGCCGGCCCGAAGAAATGGGGCAAGGCGCCCGACCTGGTGGTTTCCGGCATCAATTACGGCAACAATACCGGCTTGATCAATAACGGCTCAGGCACGGTGAATGCGGCCCTGATCGCGATCAATCGCGGCATTCCGGCGATCGCCACGAGCGCCGAGAAACCGGGCTCGTATCGCTCGTTCGACAAGCTCGTGGCAGGCGACGTGGAATACGAGAATGCCGACATCGTGGTGCGGCTGGTCAACGAACTCGACAAGCAGAAAAGCATAGCCGGCGGCAAGCTGTTGCCTGACGGGATAGGCTTGAATGTCAATATGCCGAAGTTCGCCACGGGAGCGGGCGCGACCCTGCCGTTCAAGTTCAGCAAGGTAGGCATTGCCAGCGGCGCCGTCCCCTATTTCGTGCCCGACCTGTCGAAGGATGCGCTCGCCAATGGCTACATCCCCGGTGGCGCGCCGCCGCTGCCGGGCGTGACGCTGTACATCAGTGGCACGCCGCCGGCCAACATGTCCCTGCTCACGGATACCGATCCCTCATCGGAACAAAATGTGGTCAAGTCGGGCGCGGTCGCCATATCGGTGCTCAGCGTGAACCACCAGGCCGATCGCGCGCCGGAAGCGGCCATTCGCCTCAAGCTGAACAAGCTCGCCAAGTGAGGCCGCCAATGAAACCACGATATGTGTTGCGCTCGGCATCCCTGGCCGCCTTCGCCGCCCTGGCAGCCTGCAGCGGCGGCAATGATGAGGCCGCGAACCGGGAGAGCGTTTTATTATCCAGCGCGCCGGCGGCCGGATCAAGCGCCTTTCTGGTGTCGGGCGATCCGGCCGGCAGCTTCGGCGAAGCCTTCATCGGCAGCGACGGCAATGGCATCATGCTGATCGAGAATGACGATCTGCGCCCCGCCGCTGCGTATTACGAAGTCACCGGCAATGCGGCGCGGCGCGTTCCGGCCGCCGATGCGGCGCTGCAAACCAGTCTCGTCGCCGGCAGTGCAACGCCGGTGAACGTCAAGCCGATTACGCTGGCTGAACTGGCGGGTAGCTATGCCGCGATCAACCGCGACAATGCCGTCACGAATTTCACGCTATCCGCCGAGGGCGTGATTTCCGCCGGCGCCTCTTCCTGCCGCGTGAATGGGAATATCAGGAGCGCATCGACCATCGCCGGCGCGCTGCCGCTGATCATCACCCTCAGCGGCTGTGGCGCCGACGACGGCGACTACCGGGGTTATGCGGTCAAGGCGGGCGAGTATGCGCCCGCCGCGCTGCGCATGGTTGGCGTGAACCGGGCCTCGTTCATCGATATGCTGGCATTCAGATAAACGGGCATCGTCCCCGCATGCCTTTCCGGACATGCGGGGACAATAGCGAGCAGGCCGCGGCCGAGCTGGAGGCTGCGCTGTCCGCGGCGCGCGCCTGGATCGACGCCAACCAGGTCAGCGCATGAGGCGCTACGGTTGGCGTCAGCCGCTTTCGGGAGTCGGCGGGCGCAGCACCAGCACCGGCACCGGCGCGTAGGCCAGCACCTTCTGGGTTTCGCTGCCGGCCAGCAGGCGCGACAGGCCGCGGCGGCCGTGCGAGGCCATGAAGATGACATCGCAGTGGTACTTCTGGGCAGCGGCGATGATTTCCTCGTGCGGCCGGAACGACAGCGCCACCACCGTGGTGCACTCGATGCCGGCATCGCGCGCGGCGCGCGCGATCTTCTCGACCCGGTCGCGCGCTTCGGCCTGCAGCTCGCGGCTGTCGACACCGGGGTCGATCACCAGCGCGCCGTCGGCCACCGGCACCGAGGGGTAGGGCTCGGCCACCGACAGCGCCACGATGCGGCTGCCGCAGCAGCGCGCGAACCCGAGCGCAGCGTCCACCGCCTGCTGCGAGATGTCCGAACCGTCGGTCGGCACCAGGATGTTCTTGTACATGGACAGCCTCCTTTCAATGCGACATCAGCACCGGCACCGTCATCGATCCCAGCACGGTCGAGGTGACGCCGCCCAGCAGCATTTCGCGGAAGCGCGTGTGGCCGTAGCCGCCCATCACGACCAGGTCGCACTGGCGGTCGGCCGCCATCGACAGCATGGCGTTGCCGGGATCGAGGCCGGTCTGCTGCAGCGACACCTCGATGTTGACGCCGTGGCGCGCCAGGTACAGCGCGATGTCGGCGCCGGGCTGCTCACCGTGGGCGTCGAAGGGGTTTGGATTGAAGACGGCGATGGTGACGTTGCGCGCGCGTTTGAGCAGCGGGATCGCGTTGGTGACGGCGCGGGTGGCCTGGGCGCTGGCGTCCCAGCCTACCAGCACCTGCTCGCCGAGGCGAGGGAAGGTGCCGGCATAGGGCACGATCAGCACCGGCCGCGCGCTGTTGAGCATGACGTATTCGGGCAGGGCGGGCGTGATGCGCGCGGCCGGATCTTGCGGGTCGGTCTGGCTGACTACCACCACGTCGGCGTAGCGCGCCTGCAGTGCCAGCCCGCCTTCGGGCTCGTCGTCGACCATGCGCCGCTCGCAGGTCGGCACGCCGATCTCGCCGGCCAGCGCCTCGAAGCGTTCGAGCGACACGGTGGCGCGCTGGTAGAGCGCGTCCATGTGCATCGCCACCGCGGTGCGGGCCAGGTCGATGCTGCTTTCCTGGTAGAGGTAGCGCGACACGCCGGTCATCGCGGCCCCGACCAGGTGGGCGCCTTCAGCCATCGCGAGGCGCGCGGCGACGCGGATGCGCTCGTCGGCATGGCGCGACGAATCGGCATGGACGAGTATTGTCTTGTACGACATGGAAACTCCTTTTCGGGGTGCGGCCCTCACACGTCAGATTAGGCCGTGCGGGCGCGCTAGTCCAGCTTCGAACGCACGCAATGCGGTATCCGGGCGCCTTCCGGTCATTTTTGATTTGGATCAAGGATTTTGCACCCCACGATCCGTAGACTGCATCCTGTCAAATAGATTTCGTGTGGAAATGCCAACACGGTGCAGGCCAGGAGCAAGTCAATGTTGGAAATGAAAGCAATACCGGTGACGGCCGTCCCCAGCGTCGAGTTCGACGGCGCGTTGATCCGCAAGCTCAGCCAGTCCGGTCCGCGCTATACCTCTTACCCGACCGCCGACCGGTTCAGCGAGGGCTACGGCTACCGCGACTACCTGATGGCGGTGGCGGGCCTGCGCACGCGCGGCGCGCCCAGGCCGCTGTCGCTCTACCTGCACATCCCGTTCTGCGAGTCGGTCTGCTACTACTGCGCCTGCAACAAGGTGATCACGAAGAACCGCGACAAGGCGGCGGTCTACCTGGATTACCTGAAGCGCGAGATCGAGATGCAGGGGCGCCTGTTCGCGGGCATGAACCAGGTCGAGCAGCTGCACCTGGGCGGCGGCACGCCGACCTACCTGTCGGATGCGCAGATGGGCGAGCTGATGGCGCACGTGCGCCGCTGGTTCGATTTCGCGCCCGACGACAGCGGCGAGTATTCGATCGAGGTCGATCCGCGCACGGTGTCGGTCGAGCGCGTGCACAGCCTGCGTCGCCAGGGCTTCAACCGCATCAGCCTGGGCGTGCAGGACTTCGACCCCGAAGTGCAGAAGGCGGTCAACCGCGTGCAGCCCGAAGCCGGGACCCGCGCCATCATCGACGCCGCGCGCGCGGCCAGCTTCCGTTCGGTCAGCATCGACCTGATTTACGGGCTGCCGAAGCAGGGCGTGGAAAGCATGGAGCGCACGCTGGCCAAGGTGATCGAGACCGATCCCGACCGCATTGCGATCTACAACTACGCCCACCTGCCGCACATCTTCAAGCCGCAGCGCCGCATCAGCGAGGCCGACATGCCGACGCCGGACGCGCGCCTCGACATGCTGGCCCTGTGCATCCGCCGCCTGGCCGGGGCAGGCTACAACTACATCGGCATGGACCACTTCGCCAAGCCGGACGACGACCTCGCCGTGGCGCAGCGCCAAGGCCGGCTGCACCGCAACTTCCAGGGCTACTCGACCCATGCCGAGGCCGACCTGGTCGCCTGCGGCGTGTCGGCGATCGGCTCGGTGGCCGCCACCTACAGCCAGAACGTCAAGACGCTGGACGCCTATTACGCGCTGATCGACAAGAACGAGCTGCCGGTGGCGCGCGGCACGCGGCTGTCGATGGACGACGCCTTGCGCCGCACCATCATCCAGATGCTGATGTGCGGCTTCGAACTGTCGGTGGAAGCGATCGAGCAAGCCTACCCGGTGGCGTTCGCCGACTATTTCGCCCCGGAGCTGGAGCGCTTGCGTACGCTCGAACAGGATGGCCTGGTCAGCGTGACCCCCGGATGGCTGACCGTCACGCCGAAAGGCCGGCTGATGGTGCGGAACATCTGCATGGTGTTCGATCGCTACCTCGGCGCCGGCGCGGACATGCCGCGCTACTCCAAGACGATCTGACGGAATCCCGATGTCCGGCATCAGCCTGTTCCCCGTGTTCCTGGTCGGCCTGTTCGGCAGCGTCCATTGCGCCGGCATGTGCGGCGGGATCGTCAGCGCTTTTTCGATCACGGCCCGTCCATTCCCGGTCGCCGTGGTCACGCAGGGCGCGGGAACACGGGTCGCCTCGTACAACGCCGGCCGCATCGCCAGCTACATGCTGGCCGGCGCGCTGGCTGGTGGGCTGGCGGGCGGCGCGCGCGTGCTGGGCGGCGTCCAGCAGCTGCAGGCGGGCGGCTACCTGCTGGCCAACCTGATGCTGGTGGCGCTGGGCCTGTACCTGATGGACGCCTGGCGCGGGCTGGCCCATGTCGAGGCGCTCGGCAATGGCCTGTGGAACCGCATCCGCCCGCTGGCGCAAAGGCTGCAGCCGCTGGACGGGGCGGGCAAGATGCTGGGCCTGGGTGCGCTGTGGGGCTGGCTGCCGTGCGGGATGGTGTACAGCGCGCTGGTGACGGCGATGTTCAGCGGCTCGGCGCTGTCGGGCGCCGCCGTCATGCTGGCGTTCGGCCTCGGCACGCTGCCGATGCTGATGGCGATCGGACTGGCCGGTGCGCGCCTGCGCGCCATGATGCAGCGGCGCGCGGTGCGCATCGGTGCGGGCGTGGTGGTGCTCGGCTTCGGCCTGCTCGGCGTCGCGCGCGCGATGGGCGGCGTCCATGGTGGCTGGCTGGACCTGCTCTGCCTGCCGGGAGCCACCGCGTGAGCGCCGTGCTCGGCAACGACGGATGCTTCCACTGCGGGCTGCCGGTGCCGCAGGGCGGAGGCTGGACGGTCAGCATCGACGACGCCGCGCGCGAGATGTGCTGCCCCGGCTGCGCCGCGGTCGCGCAGGGAATCGTCGACGCGGGCCTCGCCGCCTACTACCGCAGCCGAACCGCTTTCAGCGAGCGTGCCGGAGAAGGCGCGCTGGTGCCGCCCGAGCTGGCGCTGTACGACGAAGCGCAGCCGCCGGTGACGGGCGACTTGGCCGAAGCCACGTTCTCGGTCGAGGGGATACGCTGCGCCGCCTGCGTGTGGTTGATCGAGGGCCGCCTCGCGCGCCTGCCCGGCGTCGCCACGGCGGAGATGAACGTCGCCACCGAGCGCCTTACCGTGCGCTGGTCGGCGGAGAAGTGCAAGCCCAGCGACATCCTGCAGGCGCTGCGCCGGGTCGGCTACGCCGCCTATCCCTACGATACGGCGCGCCACGGTGCGGCGCTGGAGCGGGCGCGCAAGAAGCTGTTCCGCCAGTTGTTCATCGCGGGCTTGTCGATGATGCAGGTGATGATGTACGCGGTGCCGGTCTACCTTGCCGACGACGGCACCATGGACGCCGACATGACCGCGCTGATGCACTGGGCCTCGCTGCTGCTGACGCTTCCCGCGGTGCTGTACTCGGCCCAGCCCTTCTTCCGCGGCGCATGGATCAACCTGAAGCAGCGCATGCCCGGCATGGACGTGCCGGTGGCGCTTGGTATCGCCGCCGCCTTCGCGGGCAGCGTATGGTCGGTGCTGCGCGGGCAGGGCGAAGTGTGGTTCGACTCGGTCACGATGTTCATCTTCCTGCTGCTGGCGAGCCGCTACCTCGAGCTGGTGGCGCGCCGCAAGGCGGCAACGGCGCTGGAGAAGCTGCAGCACGCGCTGCCGGCGTCGGCGCTCAGGATGCCCGGATACCCCAAGCAGCGCGAAACCGAAGTGGTGGCGGCCGCCAGCCTGTGCGAAGGCGACATGGTGCTGGTGCGCCCCGGCGAGGCGCTGGCGGCCGACGGCGTGATCGCGGAAGGCGGCACCGAACTCGATCTCGCGCTGCTGACCGGCGAAAGCCGCGCCCAGCCGCGCCGGCCGGGCGACGCCGTGCCGGGAGGGGCGGTCAACGCCGGCCAGGCCATCGTGCTGCGCGTGACGCGCGGCGCGCGCGACAGCACCTTGTCGCGCCTGGTCGCGCTGGTGGAACGCGCGGGGCAGGGCAGGCCGCAGATCGCATTGTGGGCCGACACGGTGGCTGCATGGTTCGTGGCCGCGCTGCTGGCGCTGACTGTCGCGGTATTCGTTGCATGGCAGTTCGTCGATCCCGCGCGCGCGTGGGAAGTGGCGATCGCGGTGCTGGTGGTGTCCTGCCCGTGCGCACTGTCGCTGGCGACACCGACCGCGCTGGCGGCGGCGACCGACCGGCTGGTGCGCAAGGGCGTGCTGGTGGTGAAGCCGCATGTGCTGGAAACGCTGCACCGCGCCACCCACGTCGTATTCGACAAGACCGGCACGCTAACCGCCGGAAAGCCGGCGCTGCGCCACGTCGGCGTGTTCGGCGCGGCGGGACGCGAGCGCTGCCTGCAGGTGGCGGCCGCGCTGGAAGCCACCAGCGCCCACCCGCTCGGCGCGGCGATCCGCGAGGCCAGCCTCAAGGCGGTCCTGCAGGCGCAGGATGTGACCAGTGAAATGGGACAGGGCATCGAGGGCAGCGTCGACGGCCGCGTGTACCGTTTGGGGCGCGCCTCCTTTGTCGCGGCCATCAGCGGCGAGCTGCCCGAACCGGATGCCGCCGGAATGACGTCTGTCTATCTCGGCGACGCCGGCGGCGTGCTGGCCCGCTTCGACCTGGCCGACAGCTTGCGCGACGATGCGCAGGCCGTGGTCCGCGCCTTCCAGCGCAGCGGCAAGCAGGTCATCCTCCTCAGCGGCGACGACCAGCGCGTCACCGACGGCGTGGCGGCCGAGTTGGGCATCGGGGACGCGCTCGGCGCACAACTCCCGGCCGGCAAGCTGGCCTTCGTGCGGGACCTTCAGGCCAAAGGCGCGGTGGTCGCGATGGCCGGCGACGGCATCAACGACGCGGCCGTGCTGTCGGCCGCCGATGTCTCATTCGCCATGGGCGGCGGCGCCGCGCTGGCGCAGCTGAACGCGGACTGCTTGCTGCTTGGCGGCCGCCTGGCGGCGCTGGAGGAAACCCGTGTGACGGCCGCGCGCGCGCTGGCCGTCGTGCGCCAGAACCTGTGGTGGGCCAGCATCTACAACATGGTGGCGATTCCCGCAGCCGCCATTGGGCTCCTCAATCCATGGATGGCCGGCGCCGGCATGTCGCTGTCGTCCGCGGTGGTCGTCATCAATGCGCTGCGCCTGCGCGGCGGCGCCTGAAAAATGGAAGCGCTCTACCTCCTCATTCCCCTCAGCCTGATCGTGGTCGCGGTGGCGGTCTGGATTTTCTTCGGCGCGTCCGACAGTGGGCAGTTCGACGACCTCGATGGTCCGGCCTTGCGCATTCTGCACGACGACGACAGCACGCGGCCTGCCAGACACTGATCAGTCCGATTTTGATTCACATCAAGGATTTTTGAGACGTAGAAATTCAAACTTCGATAGTCATCAATAGTTTTGCAAAAATCCAGGAGAAGCAATTGGACACAGGTCTTAATTACAACTACAAGGTCGTGCGGCAGTTTACGATCGCCACCGTGGTCTGGGGCGTTATCGGCATGCTGATGGGCGTGGTAATCGCTGCCCAGCTGGCGTGGCCGGCACTGAACTTCGACACGCCGTGGCTCACCTACGGGCGACTGCGCCCGCTGCACACCAATGCGGTGATCTTCGCGTTCGGCATCTGCGGCTTGTTCGCCACCTCGTATTACGTCGTGCAGCGCACCTGCCAGGTGCGGCTGTTCTCGGACAAGCTGGCCGCTTTCACGTTCTGGGGCTGGCAAGCGGTGCTGGTGCTGGCGACCATCACGCTGCCGATGGGCTTCACGCGCGGCAAGGAATACGCCGAACTCGAATGGCCGATCGCGCTGCTGATCACGGTCGTATGGGTGGCGTATGCGGTGGTCTTCTTCGGCACCCTCGTCAAGCGCAAGGTCAAGCACATTTACGTCGCCAACTGGTTCTTCGGCGGCTACATCCTCGCCGTCGCCGTGCTGCACGTGGTGAACGGCGCCAGCATCCCGGTCTCCGCATGGAAGTCGTACTCGGTGTATTCCGGCGTGCAGGACGCGATGATCCAGTGGTGGTACGGCCATAATGCGGTCGGCTTCATCCTCACCGCCGGCTACCTCGGCATGGTTTATTACTTCATCCCGAAACAGGCCGATCGCCCGGTGTACTCGTACCGCCTGTCGATCGTCCACTTCTGGGCGCTGATCTTCACCTATATGTGGGCCGGCCCGCACCACCTGCACTACACCGCGCTGCCCGACTGGACTCAGTCGATTGGCATGGTGTTCTCGCTGATCCTGCTGGCGCCATCGTGGGGCGGAATGATCAACGGGATGATGACCCTGTCCGGCGCCTGGCACAAGCTGCGCTCCGACCCGATCCTGAAATTCCTGATCGTATCGCTGTCGTTCTACGGCATGGCCACCTTCGAAGGCCCGATGATGTCGATCAAGACCATCAACTCGCTGTCGCACTATACCGATTGGGGTATCGCCCACGTCCACGCCGGCGCACTGGGCTGGGTGGGATTCATCACCATGGGATCGATCTATTACCTGGTGCCGCGCCTGGCCGGCAAGACCCAGATGTACAGCACCCGCCTGATCGACCTGCACTTCTGGGTGGCGACCATCGGCATCGTCCTGTACATCGCATCGATGTGGATCGCCGGCGTTATGCAGGGCCTGATGTGGCGCGCGGTAAACCCGGACGGCACACTGACCTACACCTTCGTCGAAGGCGTCAAAGCCACCTACCCGTACTACGTGATCCGTTTCGGCGGCGGCCTGCTGTACCTGTCTGGCATGCTGGTCATGGCGTACAACACCTGGCAGACCATGCGCGATACCGTCAGCCGCGACGCCCGCATCCCGGCCCTCACACCCCAACACGCCTGAAGCAGGAGTAGCAAATGAAATTTTCACATGAATGGATCGAGAAGAATCCCTGGCTTCTGATCGGACTGGTCATCCTGGTCATCTCGTTCGGCGGCATGGTCGAAATCGTCCCGCTGTTCTTCCAGAAGTCGACCACCGAACCGGTGGCGGGCCTGAAGCCGTACTCTCCGCTGCGGCTAATGGGACGCGACGTCTACATCCGCGAGGGCTGCTACAACTGCCACTCGCAGATGATCCGCCCGTTCCGCGCCGAGACCGAACGCTATGGCCATTACTCTGTGGCAGGCGAATTCGTCTACGACCACCCGTTCCAGTGGGGCTCGAAGCGCACCGGCCCGGACTTGGCCCGCGTGGGCGGACGCTATAGCGACGAATGGCACCGCTCGCACCTCGACAACCCGCGCGACCTGGTGCCGGAATCGAACATGCCCTCGTATCCGTGGCTGGCCACTGCAAAGGTGAATCCGGCCGAGGGCGCGCCCAGGATGCGCGCGATGAAAACGCTGGGCGTGCCGTACACCGACGCGGATATCGCATCGGCCGCCGGCGAGCTGGAAGGCAAGACCGAACAGGACGCGCTGATCGCCTACCTGCAGGGACTGGGCACGCAGATCAAGACAAGGAATTGACATGGGACTCGAACAGATTTTTGACAACGCCAGCAGCGTCATGACGGTGGTCAGCTTCACCACCTTCCTCGGCATCCTGCTGTGGACCTTCGTGCTGAACCGGCGCGGCGACTTCGACGCACAGGCATCGCTGCCGTTCGCCGACGAGGAGGACAGCCGTGGCTGATTTCACCAGCGGTTTCTGGGACCTGTACATCGGCGTCATCACCATCCTCGCCATCATCGGCTGCGGGGTGCTGCTCTGGTCGCAGTCGGTGCACAAGGTGAAGAGCAAGGGCGAGGCGGTCGGCACCACCGGCCATGTATGGGACGACGACCTGACGGAACTGAACACGCCGATGCCGCGCTGGTGGATGTGGCTGTTCTACATCACCATCGTGTTCGCGCTGGCCTACCTGTTCCTGTATCCCGGTCTTGGCAGCTATGCCGGCAAGCTGGGCTGGCAGTCCAGCGGCGAGTACAAGAACGAACTGAAGGCGGCGGATGCCGAGTACGGCCCGCTGTTCGCCAAGTACGCGGGCCAGGACCTGAAGATGGTGGCGGCGGATCCGCAGGCGCATGCCATCGGCGAGCGCCTGTTCCTGACGTACTGCGCTCAGTGCCACGGCTCCGACGCACGCGGCGCCAAGGGTTTTCCCAACCTGGCCGACAAGGACTGGCTGTACGGCGGCGAACCTTCGGTGATCAAGGCCACCATCATGCATGGCCGGAACGGGCAGATGCCGTCGATGACTGCCGCACTGGGCTCGGACAAGGATATCGAGAACGTCGCCCACTACGTCAAGAGCCTGTCGGGCGGTACCTCCGACCCGATCAAGAGTGCCTTCGGCAAGGGCAAGTTCTCCGCCTGCATGGCCTGCCACGGCCCCGGCGGCGCCGGCAACCAGGCGCTCGGCGCGCCCAACCTGGCCGACAAGGTATGGCTGTACGGCGGCAGCGCGGAGACCATCATGGAAACCATCCGCAAGGGCCGCTCCAACACCATGCCGGCCTTCGACGGCTTCCTCGGCGAAGCCAAGGTGCACGTGCTGGCGGCTTATGTGTGGAGCCTGTCGAACCCGGACGGCGCAACTGAAACGACGGAACTAGTGCAAAAATGAACGAGGCTGCACCCACGGAACACGTGATCAGGATGTACGCCGCGCGCGAGGAAATCTATCCGCGCGAAGCGAAGGGTCGATACGCCACGCTGCGCTGGGCCTGCGTGTGGCTCACGCAACTGGTGTTCTACGGCCTGCCATGGCTGCAATGGAACGGCCGCCAGGCCGTGCTGTTCGACCTCGGCGCCCGCAAGTTCCACGTCTTCGGGCTGGTCCTGTGGCCGCAGGACTTCATCTACCTCGCCGCGCTGCTGATCATCTGCGCCTACGGGCTATTCCTGGTGACTGCGGTGGCGGGGCGGGTGTGGTGCGGTTTCGCCTGCCCGCAGACCGTTTACACCGAAGTGTTCATGTGGATCGAGCGCAAGATCGAAGGTGCGCGCAGCGCCCGTATCCGGCTCGACCGCCAGCCGTGGAGCCTGGAGAAGGTGGCGAAGAAGACCGCCAAGCACCTGGCATGGGGCGGCGTTGCGCTGTGGACCGGCATTACTTTTGTCGGCTACTTCACCCCGGTCGATACGCTGCTGCATTCGCTGGCGGCGTTCGCCCTCGGCGGCTGGGAGTGGTTCTGGGTGCTGTTCTATGCGCTGGCTACTTACGGCAACGCCGGCTGGCTGCGCGAGCAGGTGTGCAAGTACATGTGTCCGTACGCGCGATTCCAGAGCTCGATGTTCGACAAGGACACGCTGATCGTCACCTACGACCCGCTGCGCGGCGAGCCGCGCGGCCCGCTGGGCGCGAAAGCGGAAGCGGGTGTGAAGGGCGACTGCATCGACTGCAGCATGTGCGTGCAGGTCTGCCCGACCGGGATCGACATCCGCAAGGGCCTGCAGTACGAATGCATCGGTTGCGCGGCCTGCGTCGACGCCTGCAATTCGGTGATGGACAAGGTCGGCCTGCCGCCTGGCCTGATCCGCTACGCGACCGAGAATGCGATGGACAACAAGTGGTCGCCGCGCCAGATCACCGCGCGCGTGCTGCGGGCCCGTGTGCTGGTCTACACCGGCCTGCTGGCGCTGATCGTGGTGGCCTTCATCGCGTCGCTGGCTGTGCGCACGCCGTTGAAGATGGACGTGATCCGCGACCGTGGCGCGATGGGCAGGGAAGTGGAGGACGGGATGATCGAGAACGTTTACCGCCTGCAGGTGATGAACACGTCCGAGCAGGCGCACACTTTCCGCATCGCAGTAACCGGTATCGACACGATCCGCCTGATGACCGCAGCCGAGGTGACCATCGGCGGCGCCAGCACCCGCGCGGTGCCGGTGCAGGTGCGCGTCGACCACGGCGCCGGCAAGCGCGGATCGAACCCGATCGCATTTGAACTGAAGGCGCTCGACGACCCGGCATTGCGGGTCGAGGAAAAAGCCGTCTTCATCGTCCCGAAATAAGAGCAGGAGAATTGCATGATCAGCCATCCTACAGTCCGTCCGTGGTACAAGCAACGCTGGCCGTGGTTCCTGATGCTGGGGCCCGCGCTGGTGCTGGTGGCCGGCGGCTACACCGGCTACCTTGCCACGACGCGCCAGGATGCGGTGGTGGTGGACGACTACTACAAGAAGGGCAAGGCCATCAACCAGGACCTGCGGCGCGACCGTGCCGCAGCGTCGATGGAGCTGGCATTCGGCGCGCGCCACGATGCCGCTGCCGGCACCCTGACCGGCACGCTGACGGGAAAGGGCAAGCCGCTGGCGACGCCATTCCGCATCCGCCTGGCCCATTCCACGCTGCCGCAGAAGGACATGGTGCTGGAAGCGGTGCCGGGGCCGGGCGGCCGCTTCAGCGCGCGCCTGCCGGTGCTGGAGCAGGCGCGCTGGCGCGTGGTGGTGGAAGGACCGGCGAACGACTGGCGCCTCGCGGGAAGCTGGCAGTGGCCGCAGGAGCAGGAGCTTGCATTGCGCGCTGACCCGGTCGAGCGCGCGGCGGAGGCGAAATGAGGACGGGAATGCGCAAGCTGGCGATGGTCGTGCTGTGGCCATCCTTCGTGGCCGCAGTGCTGGCCGAGGGCCTGTTCTTTTCGCTGTTCGATCCAGGGGAGCTTCCGCGTGTCGAACTATTCGATACGGTCGCGGTCTATACGATTGGTTTCTTCAGTTTTTGGGCGTTGGGCGCGTTCGCCAGCTTGTTGACGCACTACCTGGCGGCTGTTCCCGACGACCACAACCCGCCGTTTTGATGCGGTACGTCAAGAAGCTATGGCGTCCAGTGGTTTTGGACATTCCTCGGCGTAAGTTTTAGTATCTATCGAGGCACGTCATCCGGTGTGCGCGACCGGTTGGAGGAAAACGAATGAATGCCCCAGAGCCCGTAACAATGTTCAGTTGGTGGATACAGATCAACGCTTTCGTCGTTTGCTTGATGAGTCTGCCGGTGATAGGCAAACGCAACGATAACGAGGTGTACAAAGCCGATTCACGATTGAAGTAGCAAACTTCAGTTCATCGGGCTGCACTGCTCCGTGCCCGCCGCCATCGCCTTCAGGTGCGCGGGTTCGAGCAGGGTCACTTCGCGCTTGTCCACGCTAATCCAACCCTGCTTCTTGAAGCGCGACAGCAGGCGGCTGACGCTTTCGATGGTCAGGCCGAGGTAGTTACCGATGTCCTCGCGGGACATGCGCAGCTGGAAGCTGTGCGGCGAGTATCCGCGCGCCGCGTAGCGGGCCGACAGGTTGATCAGGAAGACCGCGAAGCGCTGCTCGGCGCGCATGTTCCCCAGCAGGAGCATGACGTTCTGCTCACGCGTGATCTCCTGGCTCATGATGCGGTGGAAGTGGCGCAGCAAGGTCGGCACCTGGCCGAACAGCTCTTCCAGGCGCGTGAACGGGATCTCGCACACTTCGCTGTCTTCCAGCGCGACCGCGTCGCAGTGATGGCGGTCGGCGCTGATCGCGTCCATGCCGAGCAGCTCGCCCGCCATCTGGAAGCCGGTGATCTGCTGCTCGCCGGCGGCATTCACCTGGTAAGTCTTGAAATGTCCGAAGCGGATCGCGTACAGGTTGCGGAACGGCTCGTCCATTTTGTACAGGCGCTCATCGCGCGCCAGCCGGCGGCGGCCGCCGATGATCTGGTCGAGGCGCGTGATGTCCTCGTCGTCCAGCCCCATCGGCAGGCAAAGCTGGTGCATGCTGCATCCGGCGCAGCTCTTCTTCAGCGCGCTGACGCTGATTGGTTCGGCAACGAAGTTGAGGGGTTGTGGCATGGACGGTTCCGCAGGCTCTAATTCCACATTATAGATGCTGCTTTGCAGTAAAGGAAGGCGCGAGCTGGCTAATTTCTTGTGGGAAGGACGCGACTAGCGCGGCCGGAAGCGCACGTCCTCGGAGACCACCGGCGCGTCGCCCTTGCCCTTGTTCTTGCCCATCTTCGGCTTCTTTGGTTTCTTGACAACTTCACCCGCCGCATTCGTGACGGGCACGCGGTGGTCCGGCGCGAAGCCCGGTTCCTCGATGCGTTCCAGCGTCTGCCGCGTCAGCGTTTCGATCGCGGCCAGCTGGCGCACTTCGTCCGCGCACACCAGCGACACCGCCTCGCCCGAAGCGCCCGCGCGGCCGGTGCGGCCGGTGCGGTGGATGTAGTCCTCGGCCACAATCGGCAGGTCGAAGTTGACCACCAGCGGCAGGTCGTCGATGTCGAGGCCGCGCGCGGCGACGTCGGTGGCGATCAGCAGGTCGACTTCGCCGGCCTTGAAGCGGTCCAGCGCGCGCAGGCGCGCAGGCTGCGGCTTGTCGCCGTGGATAGACTCGGCGGCGATGCCGCGCGAGGCCAGCTTGGCCACCAGCTCGTCGACGCCCTGGCGCGTCTTGACGAACACCAGCACCTGGCCCCAGCCGTGCCGCTTCATCAGGTGGAAGAACAGCTCGGGCTTGCGCTTCTTGTCGACCGGGACGATCCACTGCTTGATGCGCTTGACCGTCGTGTTGCGCGGACTGGCCTCGATGGCGACCGGATCGCGCAGCAGCTTTTCTGCCATGGCGCGGATCGGGTCGGAGAAGGTGGCCGAGAACAGCAGGGTCTGGCGCTGTTTGGGCAGCGCCGCGAACACCTGGTCCAGCTCGCGCGAGAAGCCCAGGTCGAGCATGCGGTCGGCCTCGTCCAGTACCAGCGTCACCAGCTGGTTGAACTTGACGGCGTTCTGGCGGTGCAGGTCGAGCAGGCGGCCGGGCGTAGCCACCATCACGTCGACGCCTTTGCGCAATTTCATCATCTGCGGGTTGATGCTGACCCCGCCGTAGGCGACCATGGTGCGCAGCGGCAGGTTGCCGGCGTAGGCGCGGAAGCTTTCATGCACCTGCTCGGCCAGCTCGCGGGTCGGCACCAGCACCAATGCGCGCACGCAGTTGCTGCCCACTTGCGGGCCTTCCATTGCGAGGCGCTGAAGCAGCGGCAGCGCGAAGCCGGCGGTCTTGCCGGTGCCGGTCTGGGCCGCGGCCATGACGTCGCGCCCCGCGAGGACGGCCGGGATCGCCTGCGTCTGGACCGGCGTAGGCGTCTTGTAATCCAGCGTTTCGAGGGTGCGCAGGAGCGCGTCGACCAGGCCAAGCGATGCAAACGACATTGGGATACCTACAGAATGGGAACAACGCGCAGTTTACCCTGTCTTACGGGAAGTCGGCGACCACGATGAAGTCGCGCGCGTTGAGCAGGGTGCCGTCGGGCGCGAACTCGAGTACGTGCATGCCGGTGTCGCTCAGGCCAAGGCGCTTGAGCTGCTCCGGTGCGATGCGCAGGAGATAGGCGTGTCAGGGGAGTGAGGACATAGACGGCCGGACCCACGCCGCCAGTGACGGGACCATGGTGTCGTGCGCGCCAGGAGGAACTAGGCCTGGGCGGTCGCGAACGGCGGCAGCAGCACGGTCGGTTTGAGCGGTTCGTGCTTGTCCTTGCAGGCAGCCAGCGAAAGCAGGCAGGCCAGGATGAGGGCGGTACGGCGGATCATGTCATTCCCCTTTGCGGCTTCATGCTAGCCAGTTTCGAGCAAAGGCGGCGCGAGCGAGGTCGTAGCCGTGTTTACACTCTGGCGAAGGGGAAGAACATGGTGGTTTGATCACGCGATCCATGATAGATTCTCACGCGGAAACAGAGGCGCAACGGCGTGCCTCGCCCAAGAATACGGAGACCCCCAAGCATGCCAGTCGACTACCGCCACGCCGCGAAGCTTACGCTCGCGATCCTGACCCCTTTCCTGCTTGCCTCGTGCGCGGTGACCCAGCCTGTCGCTGTCACCGCACCGACCGTGGCCCCGGCCGCCAAGGCCGAGCAGCGCAATGCCGCCTTCGACAACTGGGCGGACAGCTTCGCCGCCGCCTGGGTGCGGCTCTCGCCCGAGCAAAGCACCGCGGTCCAGTACTTCAGCGGCGCAGAACAGCAGGCGCTCGACCGCCAGCTGTCCCCGCAGACGGCCGAATACCGCAAGCGCTTCACCAACATGGCGCGCGCCGGCCTGGTCCGCCTCGACATGTTCCTGGCCGGTCCGCTCGACGCGACCCAGCGCATCTCGGCGCAGACCATGCGCTGGTCGCTCGCCAATACCATCGCCAACGAACCGTTCGCCGACCACGCCTTCGTGTTCTCGCAGTTTAGCGGCGCGCACATCGCGCCGGTCACCTTCATGTCCGAGCACCACCCGATCCGCAACGCCGCCGACGTCGACAACTACCTCGCGCGGCTGGCGCAGGTAGGCGCGCGCCTGGACGAAGCGACGGCGCGCTCGCGTGCCGCAGCCGGCCGCAAGCTGATCCCGCCGCGCTTCATCCTCGAGCGCGCGCAAGGGCAGGTCGACGCCTTCCTCAAGCCTGCCCCGGCCGACAACGTGCTGGTCACCTCGCTGGCCACGCGCAGCGCCAAGCTGGCCGACCTGTCGCCGGAAGCGCGCGCCAAGGCCATCGCCAGCGCCACCGCCATCGTCGCCGGCCAGATCCGCCCGGCGTACGAGCGCACGCGCGGCTACCTGGCCGAATTGCACCCGCAAACCACCGACGCGGCGGGCATCGACCGCATGCCGGACGGCGCCGCGGCTTACAGCCAGGCCCTGGCCAACTTCACCGGCACCAAGCTGCAGGCGGCCGAGATCCACCAGATCGGCCTGCGCGAAGTGGCGCGGCTCGAATCCGAGATGGACAAGCACCTGCGCGCGCTCGGCTACACCCAGGGCAGCATCGAAGAGCGCATGCGCGCGCTCGACAAGACCTTCCAGCTGCCGGCCGAACCGGATCCGCGTCCTGAAATCCTGCGCCGCTACAACGAGATGGTGCGCGACGCCGAGAAGCGCTCGACCAAGCTGTTCAACCTGATGCCGAAGGCGCCGATCGAAGTGCGGCGCGAACCGCCGCTGACCGAGGGCAGCGCATCGGCGCACTACAGCGTTCCCGCGCCGGACGGCAGCCGTCCCGGCATCTTCTGGGTGCCGCTGCGCGGGCCTCTGTTCGACATGATCCGCATGCGCAGCCTGGCGTACCACGAAGCGGTGCCTGGCCACCACTTCCAGCTCGCGATCCAGCAGGAACTGCAAGGACTGCCCAAATTCCGCACCATGCGCATCTTCGGCGGCGGCAGCGCGCATGCCGAAGGCTGGGCGCTGTACACCGAGCGGCTGGCGGTGGAGCAGGGCTGGTACGAAGGCGACGTGCCGGGGCTGCTGGGGGCGCTCGGCTCGGAGCTGTTCCGCGCGCGCCGGCTGGTGGTCGACACCGGCCTGCACAGCAAGGGCTGGACGCGCCAGCAGGCGATCGACTACGGCCTGAAGACGAGCGAGGTGGAGCGCTACGTCGTCTGGCCGGGCCAGGCCAACGCCTACATGCTCGGCATGCTGCGCATCCTCGAGCTGCGCGAGAAGGCGAAAGCCGAGCTCGGTCCGAAGTTCTCGCTGCCCGGCTTCCACGACGTCGTACTGCGCTCCGGCTCGGTCCCGATGGACGTGCTCGCGACCCTCGTCGACGAATGGGTCGCCTCGCAGCGCTAACGTAACGAAAAGATCGGGGACAGACCACGATCTAGGTGGCGATCGTAGTCGGTTCCCGAATTCGCCAAAAACGTTGCTTAAATCGGGGTCAGACCAGGGGTCAGACCACCATTCCCGAAACATTTCGACATTGGTGGTCTGACCCCGATTGTTGAAAGATTTCGCTGAAGGCCCTGTTTTCGCTTTGTTTCCCGGGCTTTCGTCGGCGTTTACTGGGTTTTGTCGGATGGCGCCGCCAGCACGCGGGCTTGCTTGCTAAGCTGTATTCAGGCTAAACCGACCTGGAACTTTCCATCATGACTAGTACCCTCTTTATTTTCCGTCTCGCAAGCGTGTGGATGGCGTGCTACCTGGCGCTGACCATCATCATCAACGAAACCTTCCTCGAACATGTTCCCGGGGACCATGGCGGTTTCTTCTTTACGCTGGCGCTGGTGCTGCTGTTCGTGATTTTTAACAGCGCGTTTTCCCACTTGCGCCGCGTGCGCCTGATCGCCGGCGCCCTCGACAGCGCCACCCTCGCCAACCGCCAGCGCCGCCAGATCGAGGTGCCGTTCGAGGCCGGCGCCGTGTTCGATATGGTCGATGCCGCCATCCGCGAGTTGCCCGGCGTCGAAGACGTCGAAAGCGCGCGCGACAGCCTGCAGGTGAGCGCCAAGCTTAAACGCGCCGATCCCTTCGGCTTCGGCACCCGCACCAACCAGGCGCTGGTCACCGTCACGCCGAACGGCGACGCCGGCAGCGTCACCGTCATCTGCGAGCCGGAACGGCTGGCCTGGACCGACTGGTTCCTGGTCGATTTCGGCACCAACCTCGAGACCGCGGAGGCGATCGGCCGCGCCATTTCGCGCCGCGTCGCCGAACGCCGCCGCGCCGAGCAGGCGTCAGTCAAGGAGACCGTCACCGAGAAGGAGCTGACGGTCGCCAAACTGAGCCTGCTGCACGCCCAGGTCGAGCCGCACTTCCTGTACAACACGCTGGCCAGCGCCCAGATCCTGACCCGCAGCGATCCGGCGCGCGCCGACCAGATGCTCGGCAACCTGATCTCCTACCTGCGCCATTCGCTGCCGCGCACCGAAGACACGCCGTCGACCCTGGGCGAGGAGCTGGCCCGTGCCCGCGCCTACCTCGACATCCTCAAGATCCGCATGGGCCCCAGCCTGAACCTGTCGATCGACATCCCCGACCACCTGCTGCCGACGCCGTTCCCGACCATGATGCTGCAAACCCTGGTCGAGAACGCGATCAAGCACGGCCTCGAACCGCAGCCGGGCGGCGGCACCGTGTGGATACTGGCGCGCGACGTGGAGCAGGGGGTGGCGGTAACCGTGGCCGACGACGGCCGCGGCTTTTCGGCCGAAGGCGGCGGCACCGGCATCGGCCTGCGCAATGTGCGCGAACGCCTGCGCCTCGCCTACGGCAACGCCGCTTCGTTCGCCATCGTGTCCAACTTCCCGAACGGCGTGGCGGCCACCATCACGGTGCCGGCCAAGGCGGCCGAAGGAGGCTCGCATGCTTAGGTGCGTCGTCGCCGAGGACGAGTCGCTGCTGCGCGACGCGCTGCTCCAGCTGTTGCGCGAGACCTGGCCCGAGCTCGATATCGTGGCGGCCTGCGACGATGGCGGCTCCGCGCTGGAAGCCATTGCGGCACACCAGCCGGACGTGGCCTTCCTCGATATCCGCATGCCCGGCCTGACCGGCCTAGAAGTGGCTCGGGCAATGGCCGACGCCAGCCCGCGTACCCAGATCGTGTTCGTCACCGCCTACGACCAGTATGCGGTCGACGCCTTCGACCGCGGCGCCGTCGACTACCTGCTCAAACCCGTGGCGCGCGAACGGCTGGAAGCCACGGTGGCCCGCATCAAGGCGCGCCTGGCCTCCGGCGACGCCGGCCAGGCCCAGATCGCGGCGCTGCTGGCGCAGTTGGGCAAGGCATTACCAAGCGCCTCGCGCCAGCCGCCGCTGGTGTGGCTGACCGCCAGCTCGGGCGCGGAGACGCGCCTGATCATGGTGGAGGACGTGGCCTACTTCCAGTCCGACAGCAAGTACACGGTGGTGATGACGGCCCAGGGCGAGTCGCTGCTGCGCAAACCGATCCGCGAACTGCTCGACGTGCTCGACCCGAACATCTACAAGCAGATCCACCGCTCGACCATCGTCAACCTGAAGGCGATCGCCTCGGTCACGCGCGACGAGTCGGGCCGCGGCATCGTCAAGCTCAAGACCCGGCCCGAGACGCTGTCGGTCAGCCAGCCCTTCATGTCGCTGTTCAGGAACATGTAACTCTTGTAACAATGGTGCGCTGGCGAACAGTTTTAAAAGTTGCCTCTGTTAAACTCGATGCATATGGTCGCTTCCCTGCGATCCTGAACAAGAGAGGCAACCCATGAAAAAACTGTTCATCGCCGCCGCCATGTGCGCGGCCGCCGTCCCGGTGCTGGCCCAGACCGGCGTGTCCATCAACATCGGCGAGCCTGGCTTCTACGGCCAGATCAACATCGGCGACGTGCCGCGCCCGCAGGTGTACGTGGCCCAGCCAGTGATCATCGAACGCGCCGTGCATTACCGCGACGAGCCGGTCTACCTGCGCGTGCCGCCCGGCCACCGCAAGAACTGGCGCAAGCACTGCCACCGCTACGACGCCTGCGGCCAGCGCGTGCTGTTCGTGCGCGACGAGTGGTACACCAACACCTACGCGCCGCGGGTGCGCCACGTCGAATACCGTAGCGACGGCCGCCGCGCCGACAGCTACCGTGACGGCTACCGCGATGGGCGCCGCGACGACCGCCGCCATGACGAGCGCCAGGACCGCGACGACGACCGCGGCCACGGCAAAGGACACGGCAAAGGACACGGCCACGGCAAGGACAAGGACTAGGCGCGCGCAGGCAGTGCTCCCGTCGCCATGTTAGACTGGCAACATCTCAACGACGGGAGAAGCTCTTGCGTGGCGAAATTGTAATCGTAGGTGGCGGCGCCGGCGGCCTGGAACTGGCATGCAAACTGGGGCGCAAGCTTGGCCCTTCGAAGGTGACGCTGGTCGACAGCCGCCTTTACCATATCTGGAAGCCGTCGCTGCACGAAGTGGCGGCCGGCACCCTCGACGTCCACCAGGAGGGCCTGTCCTACCAGATGCTGGCCCACGATAACGGCTTCTCCTTCGTATACGGCGCCATGACGGCGCTCGACGCCCCCAGCAAATCGATCACCGTCGGCGCCATCAGCACCCAGGCCGCCGAACAGCTTCTCCCCGAACGCAGCATCACCTATTTGCGGCTGGTCATCGCGGTCGGCAGCGTGTCGAACTACTTCGGCGTGCCGGGCGCGGAAGAACACACCATTTCGCTCAACGCCACCGAAGACGCCGAGCGTTTCCGCCTCACGCTGCTCAGGCTCCTTACCGTCGCCGAACTCGAAAAGGCGCGCGACCGCGCAGCGGGCCTGGACATCGTCATCATTGGCGGCGGCGCCACCGGCGTCGAACTGGCGGCCGAACTGCGCGAGGCCAGCTGGGTCTATGCGGCCTACGGCTTCCAGCACTTGCAACCGGGCCGCGACATGCGGATCACGCTGCTCGAAGGCGCGCCGCGCATCCTGGCGCCGCTGCCGGAACGCGTGTCGGTAGCGGCACACAAACTGCTCGGCGAGCGCGGCATCAAGGTTGTCACCGACTGCCGCGTCACCGAGATCGCGGCCGGCCACGTCTCCGACAAGGAAGGCAATGTGTATCCGTCCGACCTGTGCGTGTGGGCCGCCGGCATCCGTGCGCCGGAGTTCCTCTCAGGCCTTGGCCTGCCGGTCAACAAGGGCGGGCAGATCGAGGTGGACAGCCTGCTGGCAGTGAAAGGCATGCCGGGCGTGTACGCGCTGGGCGACTGCGCCGCCTGCGTCGACGGCAATGGTGCGCCGGTGCCGCCGCGCGCCCAGTCGGCGCACCAGCAGGCCGACTTCCTGCTGGACGTGTTCGTGCGCGAAGCTGCGGGGAAGGAACCCCTCGCCAAACCTTATGTGTACCGCGACTACGGTTCGCTGGTGTCGTTCGGCCGCTCGACCTCGGTCGGCAGCCTGATGGGATCGCTGAAGGGATTAAGCTGGTTTGTCGAAGGCTTCTTCGCGCGCACGATGTATGTCAGCCTGCACCTGCTGCATCACCGCGCGGTGCTGGGCGCGGTGCGCACCGGCGTGCTGGCGGTGGCGCGCTTCCTGATCAAGCGCACCACGCCGCTGGTCAAGCTGCATTGACGGCGGCTTCCTTGCGCGGGAGGGTGAGCTGCAATACGGTGCCCCTGCCTTCGCCGGCGCGCAGCAGCATGGCGCCGCCAAGGTAGCGCGCGCGCTCGCGCAGCAGGCGCAGCCCGTGACGGCTGGTCGACGCGAGGTCGGCGCCGGCCGGGCCGATGCCGTTGTCGCGCACCGTCACCATGATTTCCTCATCGTTGTCGTCGAGGATGACGTCCACTTCGGTCGCCCTGGCATGGGCCGCGATATTGCGCAGGCCTTCCTCGACACAGCGCAGCACGGCCACGCCCTGTTCGCGCGGGTAGTCGGCATCTTCGTCCGGCAGGCTGACGCGCGCGGTGATGTGGTGCGCGGTCCCGAACTCGCTGACCACTTCGCGCAGCGCCGCCTTGATGCCCAGGAATTCGAGCTTGTCGTTCCACAGCGCGAGTTGCATGTCGCGGTTGGCATTGATGATGTTGGCCAGCAGCTGCTTCATCTGGGCTGCGCGGTCCTGCAGCGCCTTATCGGCCGGCATCTGCTGGGTCAGCAGCGCCAGGTGCATGGTCAGGGCCGTCATCGAAGAGCCCAGGTTGTCGTGTAGTTTGCGCGCCAGCAGCCGCTGTTCGTCCTCCCGGCAGGTGGCCAGGTGGCCCAGCAGCTCGGCCAGGTCGGCGCTGCGGTCGGCGGCCAGCCGGCGGCCTTCGCGTCCTGAGTTGTTGATTGACGGTGCTGTCATCAGTCGCCCTGTGAAATTTCAAAAAATAATACAACAGCTTTCTATGACGCGGCGCGGCTGGCCGCGCCCACCCATCTTGCAAGCGCCATCGGCACGCAGCTCCCCAGCGCGCTCAAGAGCTGGTCGATGCCGACCGGCTTGACCAGGTGCAGGTCGAAGCCCGCATCGAGCACGCGGCGCTGGTCTTCGGCCAGTCCGTAGCCGGTCAGGGCGATCAGCTTGATGTGCCGGGTGGCCGGGTCCCTGCGCAGCCGCCGCGCCACTTCGTAGCCGTCGATGCCGGGCAGGCCGATATCGACCACGGCCACGTCGGGCACTGTGCTTGACGCCATTTCCACGCCCTGCATGCCGTCGGCGGCGTGGCTGACGGCGTAGCCATAGGCGTCGAGCATGGTGGACATCATCTCGCGGCCGTCGTCGTTGTCTTCGATCAGCAGCACGCTCGGCTTGCCGCCATGGATATCGGCTTCGGGTATGGTGGCAACGGCAGCCACCGGGGCCGCGCGCGGCAGGCGGATCTCGAAGGTGCTGCCGGCCGAGGCGCCGCTGCTGCGCGCGGAGACGCTGCCGCCGTGCAGTTCCGCCAGGCGCCGCACCAGCGCCAGGCCGATGCCGAGGCCGCCCTGGGCGCGGTCGATGGTGATTGCACCCTGCACGAACACGTCGAACACGTGCGGCAGCAGATCGGGCGAAATGCCGACGCCGGAATCGCGCACCGTCAGCACCATTTCATCGCCCACTTCCGCGATCGAGATGGAGATGGTGCCGCCCGGCGGAGTGTATTTCAGCGCGTTGTCGATCAGGTTGCTGGCGATCTGTTCGAGGCGGGTCGGGTCGCCGTCGACCCAGCCCGGCGCCAGGTCCACGTTCAGCAGGTAGTTGCCGGTGCGGCCGGTGGCGCGGAAGGTTTCGAGGCAGGAGCCGACCAGCACCGCGACGTCGATCGGCTGGCGCGCCAGCAGGATCTTGCCCGACATCGCGCGCGACAGGTCGAGCAGGTCGTCGACGATGCGCGACAAGTGCTGGCTCTGGCGCTGGATGATCGTCTTGGCACGGCCGACGGTGTCGGGGCCGGCGCCGGCCATCCCGATCAGCGAGGCCGCGCTGCTGATCGCCGACAGCGGATTGCGCAGTTCGTGGCCAAGCATGGCCAGGAATTCGTCCTTGGCGTGGCTCTTGCGCTCGGCCGCCTGGCGTTCTTCCATTTCGCGCGTCAGGCGCTTGTTGGTGGCGGTCAGTTCGGTGGTGCGCTGCGACAGCTTCTGGGCCTGGCGCCGCAGTTCTTCGTTGCGGGTGGCGAGGGTGACGAATACCTGCACCTTGGCGCGCAGGATCTGCGGGATCACCGGGGTAAACAGGAAGTCGGCGGCGCCGCGCTGGTAGGCCTTGAGGCGGTCGATCTCGTCGGCCAGGAAGGCGGTGACGAAGATGATCGGGATGTCGGCCGAGCGCGCGCGCTGGTGGATCGCCTCTGCGGTTTCGAAACCGTCCATGCCGGGCATGTTCACGTCGAGCAGGATCACTGCGAAATCGTGCAGCAGCACCTGGCGCAGGGCGTCGTGTCCCGAGCGCACCGCGAGTACCTCATAGTTCGATTCTTCCGCCCACTGATCCAGCAAGCTGGTCAGGGCGAGCAGGCTCGCTGCATCGTCGTTGACGACAAGAATCTTAGGTTTCTCAATGTTCGGCACGTCGGTCCTGCGCTGCGAGGGTTTAGTTTCTTGTGGTTCACTGTCCGGACACAGGATAGCAGACCTGCCTACCGTGTTCCGTTCATCACGCGCAGCTTTGCCTGCAAGCATGCCTAGTGTTGTGGGGAAGCATCATAACAATGGCGATAGGAGGTGTCAAAAAGCAAACGTGCGCGGGTAGGGCGGGCCGCTACTCGCGTGCAAGGTTCGCTGCCGCACATACCGGCCGGGGCGGGTGTGCCATAGTGGAATCGACCGTTTCCAGGGCCTGAAGGGGTATGGCCAGAGCAGGAAAATTAATAAACGGGATCAACCTCGAAAGGACAGACATGAATATCTCTACCATTGTGGATGCAGGCTATGCCGGCATGTGCTTCCGCGACCTGTGCAACGCGCCGGTCGATGCCTTGCGCGGTGTCAGCGCAACGGATGCAAAGGCGCTGCACCAGGCCTTCGGCATCAATACCATCGGCGACCTGG
Source organism: Massilia cavernae (assembly GCF_003590855.1). GTDB lineage: Bacteria > Pseudomonadota > Gammaproteobacteria > Burkholderiales > Burkholderiaceae_D > Telluria_A > Telluria_A cavernae. The sequence goes on along the minus strand of NZ_QYUP01000122.1, from coordinate 7,424 downwards.
CCGACCTCAAGTTCGTGCAATGGGCGATCGCCATCCGCACCCTGGCCAGCGAAGAGTGCGATACCGCGGAAGAGATCGCCAAGGAAACCCTGCTCGACGACGCCGTCGAAATGACCTTCCCGGCCAGCGACCCGATTTCCGTCGACGCGGGCATCATGCGTATCGAAGTGGCGCCGGACAAGGTCGATGCCCACTTCGACCACCAGGCCGCGGGCGAGGTCGAGGAGCATACCAAGGCGGCCAGAGGCGCCAGCGGCGCCAAGCTGGCCAATGGCAAGGCAGCGGGCAGCAAGGCAGCCTGATCCGCCATCCACGCGGGCGCATAACCCCGGGCCGGCAAGCGCCGGGGTAGTTTCCATCTGGTTCCCGAATCTGGCGGGAGCGCCGCAAAACAAGAGGGGCCGGAAATGGTCACAGGATCCGGCCCTTTCGGGGTGGGGCAAACGTGGGCTTGCTAGCGCGCGCGCGGCAGCATGTCAAGCTTTTGGGGCGGCACCATGTTGACGGGCGAGGCGGAGGTGGCGCAGAAGCGGTTCTTGCCGCCGCGCTTGGCTTCATACAGCGCGTAGTCGGCGATGCTGATCAGGGCGTCCACGGTGTCGGCGTCGTCCGGATAGATGCTGATGCCGATGCTGGTCGACAGGCGCAAGGTCAGGTCGTTGATGAAGAAGGGCTCGGAGATCGCCTCCACCAGCTTGGCGGCCGGCCCCTGGGCGTCGGCCAGGCCGCTGACGTCGCCCAGCACCACCATGAATTCGTCGCCGCCCAGCCGCGCCACGGTGTCTTCCTTGCGCGAGCTGGCCAGCAGGCGCTGCGACACGATCTTCAGCACTTCGTCGCCGTAGGCGTGGCCATAGGTGTCGTTGATCGCCTTGAACCCGTCCAGGTCCAGATACAGGATCGCGGCCTTGTGATGGTTGCGGCAGGCGTGCTGCAGCGCGGTTTCGATGCGGTCTTCCAGCAGGCGGCGGTTGGGCAGGCCGGTCAGCGCGTCGTGCAGGGCGAGCGCCTGCTGCGCCTTGCTGTACTGCGCCAGCTCCTTGTACAGCAGCCGTACTTCCAGCATGTTGTGGATGCGCTTGTGCACTTCGAGCAGGTCGAAGGGCTTGGAAATGAAATCGCGCGCGCCGGCTTCGAGCGCGGCGATCTTGAAACTCGGCTGGGCGGTCAGGGCCAGTACCGGCAGGTAGCCGCCTTTTTCGATATCCTTCAGGCCCTTCATGACCTGGAACCCGTTCAGGCCGGGCATTTGCAGGTCGAGCAGGATGATGTCGTAGTTGTGCTGGCGGTGGAGGGGGCAGACTTGTTCCGGCAGCATGGTCGAGATTACGCAGGTGTAGCCTTCCTCGCGCAATATCTCTTCCATCAGCTCGATATTGTCGGGCGAGTCGTCTACGACCAGGATTTTTGCGTTAAGGATGTCTTCGCGGCTCGGCATGCTTATTCTCGGTAAAAGCCCCTGTCCGGAGGCGGTTTGCATCAGGGAAAAGTGCGAGTTCCCCAGCTGCAAACAGTCTAGCAAAAGGCCGAAAATTTCTTGTAGGACAGCGCCGCGTGTCGCGGTAGGAGCGCGAGGAATCAAACCTTTCCTGGCGATACGATGGCCGCCACGGTTGCGATCAGCTCGCTTGGTTCGACAGGTTTCGAAATGTGGGCGTGGAAACCGGAGGCAAGGGCGCGCACCCGGTCTTCCGAGCGCGCGAACGCGGTCAGCGCGACGGCCGGCACCTCGCCGCCGGCGCCGGGGCCGAGCGCGCGCACCCGTGCCAGCAGCTCGAACCCGTCGACGTCGGGCATGCCGAGGTCGGACACCAGAATGTCGGGCCGGCGTTCGCGGAACTCGGCCAGCGCCGCGTCGGCACTGCCGGCCGTGGCAACGCTGGCGTTGCAATCTGTCAAGATTCGCTTGACCAGGTCGCGCGCGTCCGGCTCGTCGTCCACCACCAGCACGTGGATGCCGTGCAGGTCACGCAGCACGATGCCAGGCGTTGTCGGCGGAAGCGGGCTGAAAGCGGCACGATCGCTGCGGGCCGGCGCCGCCTGGGCGCCGCCCGAAGGCAGCCGGATCGTGAAGCAGGCGCCGCGGTCTTCGCCCTCGCTCTCGACGTCGACGGTGCCGCCGTGCTGCTCGACCAGGTGCTTGACGATCGCCAGCCCCAGTCCCAGGCCGCCGTGGCGGCGAGTGGTGGAGGCGTCGGCCTGGCGGAAGCGCTCGAACACGTGGCCGATGAATTCGGGCTTGATGCCGGCCCCGGTGTCGCGCACGCTGATGGCCACCTGGCCGTCGCTGGGCGAGGCCGCGATGCGCACCACGCCGTCGCGCGGGGTGAATTTGATGGCGTTCGACAGCAGGTTCCAGATCACCTGCTGCAGGCGGCCCGGGTCGCCCGCGATGAGGCCGGCGCCGGGATGGTAGTCCTTCTCGATGCGGATGTTCTTGGCGTCGGCGGCCGGACGCACGGTTTCGATGGCGGCGTCGATGAACAGCGAGGGCGGCACCGCCTGGATGTCGAGCAGCACCTTGCCGGAGGTGATGCGGCTCATGTCGAGCAGGTCTTCGATGAGCTGGGCCTGGGCGCGCGCGTTGCGTTCGATGGTCTGCAGGCCGCGCTGCAGGTCGGACGGATCGCGGCTGCCGCGCCGCAGCACCTGGGCCCAGCCCAGGATCGCCGACAGCGGCGTGCGCAGCTCGTGCGACAGCGTGGCCAGGAACTCGTCCTTCATCTGGCTGGTGCGTTCGGCCTCGGCGCGCGCCGAGCGTTCGCTTTCGAACAGCACCTTGCGCTCGTCGGCCGCGTGCTGGGCCGCCTCGTACAGGCGGGTATTGTCGATCGCCACCGCGGCCTGGGCGGCGATGCCGCCGACGATGCGCTCGGTGCGTTCGCTGAAGATGCCGGGTTCCGGATGGCCGAAGAACAGGCTGCCCAGCACCTCGCCGCTACGCGAAATGACCGGCACCGCCAGGTAGCTGCGCACCGGCGGGTGGTTCTGGGGCAGCCCATAGTGGGGCGGGCTGCCGCCGTAGCGCGGGTCGAGCATGATGTCGTCCGAGCGCACCATGCCTTCGCCGCGCAGGCTCGGGCCGAACAGGGCGGTGGCGCGCGGATGGCCGAACTGGTCGAATTCTTCCGGCCTGGCGCCGGACAGGGCGTACAGGGTGAACAGGTCGCCGTCGCTGTCCCTGCCGTGGTAGAAGAAGGCGCCGAAGCGCGCGCCGCTGATGCCGGTGGCGGCGTCGGTCACGGTCTGCAGCAGCGAGCGCAGGTCGCGCTGGGAGGCGAGGGCGGCGCCGGTGCTGTTGAGCAGTTCGAGCACGTTGGACTCGTCGCGCAGGGCCTGTTCGACCCGCTTGACCTGGTCGACGTCGGTGTTGGTGCCGAACCAGCGCACCACCTTGCCGTTGCGGTCGCGCACCGCGTTCATGCGGGTCAGGAACCAGCGGTATTCGCCGTCGGCGCCGCGGATCGGGAACTCCATCTCGAAGGGCTCGCCGGTGCGTACCGATTCGCGCCAGCGCTGCAGCACCTGCGGCAGCACTTCCGGGTCGTTCACCGATTGCCAGCCCCAGCCCGTCACCTGGTCGGGCGTGGTGCCGGTGTATTCGTACCAGCGCTTGTTGAACCAGACGATGGCGCCGTCGGCGCGCGCCATCCAGGCCAGCTGGGGAATCGAGTTGGCCAGCGCGCGCAGCACTTCCTCGCTCTGGCGCAGGGCGTCCTCGGCGCTCTTGCGGGCGCTGATGTCGTGCACCATGCCGGTCATGCCCAGCAGCTTGTCGGCGCGGTCGTGGTCGGCGCGGCCGGCCACGGCGATCCAGCGCGGATCCGGTCCGGCCAGGCGGAATTCGATGTTCAGCTCGGCCTGGGTGGCAAACGCGTGCATGAAGCCGGTGCGCGCCATCTCGCGGTCGGCTTGGTGGATGCGTTCGCCCAGGCGTTCCCATTCGAGCGGCGTTTCGGCCGGCAGCTGCAGGATCTCGGCGGCCCGCTCGCCCAGCGTCATGGCATTGCTGGCGGCATCCCAGCGCCAGTCGCCCAGCCGCCCGGCCGCGAGCGCCACCTGCAGGCGGCGGTTGCCGTCGGCCAGCGCCTGCTCGTCGCGCTTGCGCTGGGTAATGTCCTGGAAGTAGACCGTCAGGCCGTCCGCCGACGGGTAGGCGCGCACGTCGAACCAGCTGCCCAGGCGCGGGTAGAAGTACTCGAAGCTGGCGGTCTCGCGCGTTTCGATCGCGCGCCGGCACAGGGCGTCGAGCGTGGTTCCTTTCAGTTCGGGAAAGGCATCCCAGATCACCTTGCCGACCAGTTCGTCGCGGTTGCGCCCGAGGGGCGCCAGCAGCTGCAGCGCGCGGCCATTGATGTAGGTGATGCGCCATTCGGCGCCGACCGCGCAGAAGCCGTCGGTCAGGCTTTCCAGCATGCGCTCCATGCGCTCGTTGGCGGCGCGCAACGCGCCCTTGGCTTCGATGAGCTCCTGTTCGGCGCGCTGGCGCGCCAGCAGCACGCTGCTGGCGTTGCGCATTGCCACCGTACGCATTTGTTCGAGCTCGTCGTCTGCGCTCACCGGGATCCTTCCAGGATGGCGGCGGCCATCGCCGTGCCTTCGACCCGCGCGCGGATCTTGGCGAACGCGGTATCGCGCGTGGTGGAGCAGTCGTCGCAGAAGGGCGCGAAGCCGCAGTCGTCGGTGGTGCCCAGCTGGGCCAGCGGGATGTATTCGGCCGCCTGCAGCACGCGGTCGCGCACCTGTTCGGCGGTTTCGATGCGCGGGTCGATCGGCGCGGTGACGCCTACAAACACCCGCTGCCACGGCTTGATGCACTCGCGGATCATCTTCAGCACCTGCACCGGATCGGGCTCGCCGGCCAGGGCCACGTAGAAATTGCCGGCCTTCAGCTCAAACAGGCTGGGCAGCAGGTTGGCGTAGTCGACGTCGGCGCTGTGGGTCGAGTCGCGGTCGCCGCCGGGGCAGGTGTGCACGCCGATGCGCTGCCGTTCGTCCTCGCTGAAACGGCCCAGCGCCAGGTTGTTCAGGTCGATAAAACTGTTGAGCAGCTCGCCGGTCGGATCGAGCTTGACCGCCAGCCGGCCTTCGGTGAAGTCGACCTGCACCTTGTGCGCGCCTATCGCCAGGCAGCGCCTGATCTCCTTTTCGTGCTCGCCCAGCAGGTCGTCGATGAATTCGCTGCGCGAGTAGCCTGGGATTCCCTCCGGCGGGTACATCAGCGACAGCGCCGACGGCGAGATCACGGCCTGCTTGACCGCCACCCTGGCGTAGCGCCGGGCCACTTCCAGGTAGCTGTCGGCATGGCGCTCGTAGCGGAACGGCGCGTGCGCCAGGCGCGGCATGCGGCGGATGTGGCCGGCCGCGAACGGGATCTGGAAGCCGTCCGGCAGGGTATTGGGGGCGCCGTGCACCGGGTAGGTCCAGAAGTTCTCGTACTTGCGCTGCTCGCCGTCGGTGATCACCGGCGAGCCGGTCGCCTCGAAGCGGGCGATGGTGTCGCGCACGGCATCGTCGTACATCCTGTCGAGCCGGTCGGGTGGTACCTCGCCGGAGGCGAGGGCTGCGATCAGCTCGGGCGAGCGGGGGATGCTGCCGATGGGTTCGGTCGGAATGTTCATGTTTGCGTGCTCTGGACTGTCATGCCGTTTGGGCGTGCATGTGGAATGGCCGGCTGCATGCACGAGGCAGGTCCGGCACCGATTCTAGCGCAGCGCAGCACGATTGCTGCACACGCTTGGCGCCGCCACGCTTACCCATGTACTTGCCGCGAGATCGCATCGAGGGCGGTTTGCAGGTGCTCCATGTCGTATGGTTTCTGCAGCGAAACGTACGGAAAATCGAGGTGGCGCAGCAGCGTGTCGCCGTAGCCGGAAGCGAAGATCACCTTCATCAGAGGATGCATGACGACGGCCTGGCGCGCCAGTTCGACGCCGGACATGCCAGGCAGGCTGACGTCGGAGAACAGCACATGGTAGCTGGCGGCGCGCAGCATGGCGAGCGCGGATTCGCCATCGGCCACGCCCTCGGCGTCGTGCCCGAAGGCCTTGAGCATCTCGCACACCAGGTACTGGGAATCGAGGTTGTCTTCCACCACCAGGATGCGCAGGCCTTGCCGGTGCTCGGGAGCCGGGGCTTGCGCCACGGTGCAGGCGCCGAGCGCGCACAGCACGCCGCCCGGCTTGCCGTCCTCGCCGGCCAGTGGCGTGAGGTACAGGTCGCAAGCGAGCGTGCGCTCGCCGCCGGGACAGGCGAACGACAGCTGCTGTCCGGCCGCCTGCACAGCTTCGCCGTGGCGGGCGCGCTCGAACAGCCCGGGAAAGGCGGCCAGCGGCGCCGGGAGATCCTGGCCGCTGCGGCCGCCCGGGGCATCGGTGCCGGCCAACTGTGCAAAGGCGGTGTTGAAGACCGCCGCGCCGGCGTCGCCCCACGACAGCAGCATCGGCACCGGCGTGTTGAGCATGATGTCGACGCCAAGGCGCAGGGCGTGCGGCCAGCTGGCCCGTGCGCCGAGGCTCGTCGCCGTCCAGTCGACGGAATCTGGAGCGATGGCGCCTTGGGCGCCTGGTGCCGGGCAAGCGTGGTTCATGGGGGGTTATTTAGCCTTGGGAAGCAACATTTACAAATCGTACACCAATTGTTCGTCCGGGCGGACTTTTCGGTAGCGCGCCGCGCTTGACCATGAAGGAGCTACAGGGTTTTAAATCACAGTACATTTTAGAAGGAGCACTTATGCCTGGCTGCTGCACTGGAGGATGCGCCTCCGAACAAACTGGCGTCGACCCGAAATACCGCCGCATCCTGTGGATCGCGCTGGTGGTCAACGCCTTGATGTTTGCCGTCGAACTTGCCGGCGGCTGGACATCCGGTTCGGTGTCCCTGCTGGCCGATGCCGTCGATTTCCTGGGGGACGCGGCCAATTACCTGGTGGCGATCGTGATCCTCGCAATGTCGGCGGCCACCCGGGCGCGCGCCGCGCTGGTCAAGGGCGTGACGATGGGCGGCTACGGTATCTTTGTGCTGGGCATGGCGGGCTGGCACTTCGCCACCAGTACGGTACCGGAAGCGTCGACCATGGGGGCGATCGGCTTGCTGGCGCTTGCCGCGAACGGGCTGGTCGCCGCCTTGCTGTTTGCCTACCGCAACGGCGACGCGAACATGCGCTCGGTGTGGCTATGCACACGCAATGATGCGATCGGCAATGTGGCGGTCATGTTCGCGGCGCTTGGCGTGTTTGGCACCGGGACGGGGTGGCCGGACCTTGTGGTGGCCTCGGTCATGGGCATCCTGGGATTGACCTCGGCGCGGATGGTCATCGCCCACGCGCGGCAGGAACTGAAGCCCAGTATGCGTCCCGCCACCGAAGCGCTTGAACCCGAAAGGCCTTGACCGATGAAGGACGAACTGAAAGCCGCCTTCGAAGG